>CAKTLD010000008.1 GCA_934572445.1 uncultured Oscillospiraceae bacterium | reverse complement strand
GAGATCACCGGCTGGTTCGAGCAGCACAAGGGCTAAAATGGAAATTCGCAAAACCACCCTGCAGGACGTCGACACGGTGCTGGACGTCTTCGCCGCCGCAAAGCGCTACATGCGCGCAAACGGCAACACCGCCCAGTGGGGCGACGAGTACCCCGACCGCGGCATCGTCGCCTATGATATCGCGTGCGGCAGCAGCTATGTGATGCTCGAAAATGGCGAGATCGTCGGCACATTCGCCCTCTTTCTCGGCGAGGACGAGAGCTACCGCGTCATTGAAGACGGCGCGTGGCGTTTGGACAAGCCCTACGGCACGATCCACCGTCTCGCCTCCAACGGAAAAGCGCGCGGACTGTCGAAGGCCTGCTTTGACTTCTGCACCGCGCAGATCGGCTATCTGCGCGCCGACACGCACGCGGATAACCGCCCGATGCAGCGGCTTTTGGAAGCGTATGGCTTCCAGCGCTGCGGCGTCATTCACGGCGCGATCGACGGCGGAGAGCGCATCGCGTACGACTGCATCGCGCACAGCTGAGGCCGTTTCCGCCGAAAACTGTCATTTAAGAGAGGTCTGTCTTGGAACGCAGAATTGTCGACGATGAGATCACGCTCGTCCCGTATTATCCCAACTACAAAGCGTCGCTCCCGTGGTATCAGGACGCGGACGTGTGCAAGCAGGTCGACAATCGCGACAGCGTGTACGACTTAGCACTGCTCAAGGCGATGTACCGCTATCTCAATGCGCGCGGCAGCCTTTTTTACATCAAGTACCGCGGCCGCCTGTGCGGCGACGTCTGCCTGCATCCGGACGGTGAGATCAATATTGTCGTAGCAAAAGGTTTTCAGAACCGGCACATCGGCAGGCGCGTCATCGGCGAGATGAAAAAGCTCGCAAGGGAGAAACAAATCTCCAAGCTGCACGCAGAGATCTACTCGTTCAACGCGCAGTCGCAGCGGATGTTCGAGCGCGCCGGATTCCGCAAAGTCGGCGATGAGCTGTTTGAACTGTGCCTGTAACCCCAAAAGGTCAAAAAAGCGCCCGCTCAGTGAGCGGGCGCTTTTCCATTTTCTGTCAGAATTCCGGGCCATCGTAGCGGTTGTAATCGTTATAGTCGATGAAGCGGTCGTCGCGCGAGAGCCGCTTGATCATGCGGTAGGTCAGGAAAAACAGCACCGCCACAAATGCGACAAAGATCCACGCGTAGCCGTCGAACTCCAGCGTTGCAATAAAGTCATACGCCCCGTGCAGCACCACCGGCACCAGCACCGCAAGGCGGCGGCACTGACGGCTCCGGCCCCAATCACCCAGATTGTCGTACCGCTTGGCCAGACCGTAAAATGCGCCCATGAACGCGCCGAAGCAGGCGTGCCCCGGCACTGCCGTCACCGCGCGCACCGCCGCCGTGCCGAGGCCGTACATCGCCACATAACTGATGTTTTCCCACAGGGCAAAGCCCAGCGACACAAACACCGCGTACACCACGCCGTCGAACTGGCAGTTGAATTCACCCGAGCGCCACGTCCGCTTTTTCAGCAGCAGATACTTGAAGCCCTCCTCCGACAGCGCTACGACCACGAAGTACAAAAGCACATTATACGCCATGGAGTAAGCCGGCAAGAACATGGCCAGCAGCGTTTCGCCCACCTGCTCGGTGATGATGGCGGCAAAGGTAGCCAGGATGCCGTAGAGCACCAGTGAGATCAAAAGCCCTGCGGGCTCTTTTTCCAGCCGGTCGGCGCGATAGACATAACGCAGCAGGAAGAGCGCAGGCAGCACTGCCGCTGCGATCAGGATCGGGTTGACATAAAAGAACATATTGCCGTTCTCCTTTCTGTTTCACGCGCTGCGCGCGGCTCATATCGTTCAGCGAAATCATACCAGCCGCGGCAGATTTTGTCAACGCGGGGCGCATCCCGCTGTTTTTTCTCTTGACCGCGCGGACGCGCACAGGTATGATAAACAAGTTCACAGTCATTTACGGAAGGAGAGCGCGCCATGGACCGCCGCGATCAGCTCAAGGGCCGCCTTTACATCATCCTCAGCGCCGTGATCTACGGCTGCATGCCGCTGGGCGCCAGCGTCCTCTATACCGAGGGCGTCACGCCGATGAGTCTCGTCTTCCTGCGCAACGTCCTCTCGCTCCCCCTGCTGGCGCTGCTGGCACACCGCTGCGGCGGGCTGCGCATCAGCCGCGGTGCGCTGGGCGAGGTCGCCGCAGCCAGCGCGGTCGGCGCGTGTCTTACGCCCGTGCTGCTGTTCACCTCCTACCGCTATCTTGCCTCCGGTATGGCAGCGGTATTCCACTTTTCCTATCCCGTAGTCGTGGTAATCGGCGGCTTTCTGCTGCACGAAAAGATACGCAGGAGCGCCGTTTTCTGCACGCTGCTGTGTACCGCCGGCATCCTGCTGCTGCTCGACCCGGGCGGCAGCATCGACCTGTTGGGTGCGGCCATTGCACTCGCCTCCGGCGTGGCGTATGCGGCCTATATCCTGATGCTGGCCCACTTCCGCCACCGCGAGGTGTCGGGCTTCCGGATGAGCTTTTATCTCGCGCTGATCTGCTCGCTCTGCACGCTCACGCTCTGCCTGCTCACGCATCAGTTCGCCCTGCCGCAAACCGCGCGCGGCTGGCTCACAGCTTTTCTCTTCTCGCTGATGCTCAGCGTCTTCGCAGCCGTGCTGTTCCAGCAGGGCACATTCCTTATCGGCGGACAGCATGCCGCCATCCTCAGCACGCTTGAGCCCATCACCAGCATCCTTGCCGGCATCCTCTTCCTGCACGAATCGCTCACGCCGCGCATCGCTCTCGGCGCGGCGCTCACGCTGCTCGGCAGCGTCCTCATCGCGGTGCTTGACGGCAGGGGCGGGCTCTCCCCCGCTCAGTCATCGCGGAATTGAATCGGCAGCACAAAGGCCGCGCCCTCCGTCAGGGAGGGCGCGGCCTTTATTCTCTCTGCTTCTCGCATGCGCGCAGGGCAAGGATCGTTGCAAGACTGTCGCCCAACTGCGTGAATACCGCCGCGAGCAGCCCCAACTCCTCGTCGCTCAGCTCGCGCGCCAGCGCGGCTGCTGCCGCGCCGATGGCGGCAGGCAGCGTCTCCGGACAGGACATGGCAGCATCACCCCGCGCTATCTTACGCGCGCATCGCGCGCACGATTCCCTTATTTTCCGCGCCGCCGCTCCATCGTACGCCGCAGCAGCGTCCACAACGGCAGCAGGTAGAGAAAGCAGGCCGCAAGCAAGCTCACCGTCGGCGCGCCGACGGTGGCGAGCGGTGTCGCCCCCGCAATGGACCACGGCACGAGCGGCGCGACGACCACCGCGCTGTTCTCCAGGTCGATGGCCGCTTCGCGCCCGTCGGTCTGTGCCGCTGCGCAGAGCTGGTGCGTCAGAATGATCGTAAGCGTCTGGTTACAGGCGACAAGGCCCGCAAGGATCGCGGTCACGAGCATGGCAAAGTAGGGCGAGGTCCTGCCGCTGAGCACGGCGATGCGCCCGCAGAGCGCATCAAGCAGTCCCGTCCTGCGGAAAATGCCGGAATAAGCTGACGAAATGGTAATGATGAGCGCCACGCGCAGCATCGAAAGGATACCGCCGCCGTTGAGCATCGCGCCCACCTGCGCGTCCGCCGCCGTATAGCCGAATACCGCAGTTCTGAGCAGTGTCAGTACATCGAGGCGGCGCAGGAAGATGCACAGCAGCACCGCGGCCAGAATACTGGCCGACATCGCGCGCTTGACATTCACGCGGAAAAGCGACAGCGCCAGAATGAGCACCGCGGGAAGACACATAATCCAGTGGAGCGTCATCTCGCGGCCATAGAGCGACCACAGCTCCGCAGCGGCCGCACCGCCCGCGCTCTTCAGCCCCAGCAGTGCATAGACCGCACAGCTTGCAAGAAACGGTACGAGCGCCGTTCTGAGCATCCGGCGGATATTATCATAGATATCCGTTCCCGTCAGTTCGCTGACGAGCAGCGCGCTCGTCGATACCGGCGAGCAGCGATCGCCGAAGTATACACCCGAAAGCATCGCGCCGCCGAGCAGCATCGGGTCCATGCCCATCGACACGCCCACGCTCACGCAGATGGTCCCCATCGTGGCCGCCGTGCCGAAGGCCGTGCCCGTCAGGATGGACACGCCGCAGTTGAGCAGAAACGTCATCACCAGCAGGATCTCCGGCCGGATCAGGTCCACCGCGCAGCAGATGATCAGCGGCAGCGTGCCGCACGCACGCCAGAAAGCCGTCAGCATCCCGATGAGCGGAAAAACGAGCAGCACGCTCGTCGAGGTCTTCACGCCCGAGACGATCATCTCCCCGAGCGCATGCCAGGAAAAGCCCCGCCGCCTTCCATAGAGCGTGAAAATAACGAGTCCCGCTGCCAGCGCGTACAGGACGTTCGCCCTCAGCGCCACACAAACGAGCAGCGCCGTGCAGAAAAGATCGATCGAGATCATACCATCACCCGTCAGACTTTGTCTTACCCCGTTTTTCAGGGGCAGGGCTATCATACCACGTCCTTTTCAAAAAGGAAATCAGTTTATTTCGATAATTCCAACAGTTTTCTCCTGTAGCAGCTCAAGCGGCCCCCGCCGCAGGCAGGGGCCGCTTGGGCCAAGAGAGAGTCACCCTTCCGCTGCCGCGCTCAAGCCCACCAGCCGATGTTGAGCGCGATGAGCGCGGCGTTGAAAAAGTCGATGAAAAGACTGCCGACCATCGGGATGGCAAAGTATGCAGTCGGCGAAGGGCCGTACTTCTTCGTGATGACCTGCATATTGGCCATCGCGTTCGAGGTCGCGCCCATGGCGAAGCCGATGTAGCCGGCGGTCATGACCGCCGCGTCATAGTCGCGGCCCATCACGCGGAACACGACGAACACCGAGAACGCCCACATCAGCAGCACCTGTGCGGCAAGACAGAGCAGCATCGGCAGCGCCAGATCGACCAGCAGCCACAGCTTGAGCCCTGAAAGTGCCATGGCAAGAAAGATCGAGAGAAACATATTGCCCATCGTGTCGATCTCGGCGGCAGGAAAGTCGATCCGCAGGCCGTCCACTGTGTTGCGCACGGCGACCGCCACGAGCATCGCTCCTATGTAAGGCGGAAAATTGAAGCCGCAGAGCTTTGTCAGCAGCGCGCTGACGCAGCTGCCGACGCCGACGGCAAACAGCAGCAGCAAAAATCCTTTGATAAAGCTGCTGTCTGTCGCAGTGAAGGTCCCGTCCTCCTCCGCAGACTCTGAAGGGGCGCCGGTCTCCGCCGGCTCCGCCGCCTTGGGCTTGAGCTCACCGCGCAGGATGAGCGAGCGCGCGATGGGTCCGCCCATCAGCGAACCGGAGACCAGTCCGAACGTTGCCGCCGCGATGGACACCGCCGTACCGCCGACGGCACCCGCAGCCTCCAGATCGGGGCCGATCGCCGCGGCCGTGCCCGGGCCGCCGATCAGCGCGACGGAACCGCAGCCGATGCCGTAGAGCGGACTCTTGCCGCACAGCGCCATGATGCCGCCGCCGAGGCCATTCTGCAGAAAGATCATCACGATGCCGAGCCCCAAAAGCAGCAGCACCGCCCTGCCGCCCCTGGCCAGCAGCGGGATGCTGACGCTGAAGCCCACGGTGGCAAAAAACAGGATCATGAAGACCGTCTGCAGCGTGTCGTCAAAGGTGATGACCGCCGTACCCGAGGCATAAAGCGCCGCATTGAGCAGCGCGAAGCAGAGGCCGCCGACCAGCGGTGAGGGGATGCAGAAACGGTTCAGGATCGTGATCTTTCCCGTCAGCACCGTTCCGAGCCAGTACATCGCCGCGCCGAGCGCCAGCGCATGATACATGTTGAGCTGAATAGTTAGCATAACTTTCTTCTCCTTTATGGTTTCCTGCCCGTGACCGCGCGCGGCGCGTCCCGTATCCTCCGCGCGCTCTGTTCGGCATCAGCCTAATCCCATGCGGATGCGAATATTGTCGAATTTCCTGCAATTGCATCAATTCCACGGTTTCCACGAGCCGGAGGCAGGAAAACTGGTTGTTTTTCCCATTAAATCTGCATAAATATCTATATAATCCATATAAAGCAGCCCGCAGAACACTCTGCGGGCTGCTTTTTTAATCCCCGCCGCACCGGTCTCAGCGCGCGGGCTGCTGCTGGGTGATGCAGTGGATGTTGCCGCCGCCGAAGGCGACCTCCTTCGTCAGCACAGGCACGATCTCGCGGTCAGGAAACATCTGCTGCACCTGATCGACGGCGAGCTTGTCGTTCGCGTCGCCGTACTGCGGCAGGATGACCGCGCCGTTGACGATCAGGAAGTTCATATACGACGCGATGCTGACCTCGCCGTCCTCGCGGGGGATGGTGCCCTCCACAGCGTCGATGGTATCCGCGCCCTCAAGCAGGCACGGCTCCTTTGTCAGGCACAGCTTATGCACCTTGAGCTTTCTCCCCTTCGCATCGGTCGCATTGGTGAGAAATCGGTATGCTGCCTGCGCCTGCGCATAGAAGGGATGGTTCTCATCCTCTGTCCAGATGCATGCGACCTCGCTGGGCGCAATGAAGCAGGCCACATCGTCAATGTGCCCGTTCGTCTCATCAGGGTCGATGCCGTCCTTGATCCACAGCACCTTTTCGCAGCCAAGGTACTCGCAGAGCATCCGTTCGATCTCTTCTCTGCTCTTGTCGGGGTTGCGGCCCTCGGAAAGCAGGCACATCTCGGTCGTCAGCACCGTACCCTCACCGTCAACATGGATGGAACCGCCCTCGAGCACGAAGCCCTCCGTGCGGTAGGAATCCACATCCTCGATCTCGCAGATCTTACGCGCGATCTGGTCATCCTTGTCCCACGGGAAGTAAAGCCCGTCCACGAGCCCGCCCCAGGCGTTGAATTCCCAGTCCACGGCACGCAGGCCGCCCCTGCCGTCCACCACGAAGGTCGGGCCGCAGTCGCGCACCCAGGCGTCATCGCTCTCGAGCTCCACAACACGGATCTCGGGCGGAAGCTTGGCGCGTGCGTTCTGATACTGGCGCACCGATGCGCCGACCGTGACCTTTTCAAATCTCGCGATAGCTTTTGCCACATCCGCAAAGGCCTTCTGCGCGGGCTTGCCGCCGTTGCGCCAGTTGTCGTTGCGCTCGGGCCAGAGCATCCATACGCCCTGCTGGGGCTCAAATTCGGCGGGCATACGGTACCCGTCCTGCTTCGGCGTGGAGCCGGTGATGCGTTTTGCCATAGTTCTGCCTCCTTATGATTCAGGATGTTTTTTTTGCGCGCGCGGCGATCAGCAGCTCGCCGATGAGCACGCTCAGGATGGACCCTGCCGTGATGGGCAGGAACGCCGATAGCGTCTCCCGGTCGAACGAGAGCGGCACGGCGGTAAAGAAGATGGAAATGAGGATAAGCGCCATGGGCACATAGGCGATCCATTTGAGCGCCGTATCGGACCCCGGCACGCGGAAAGGGCGCGGCGTCTTCGCATCCGTGCGCCGCAGCTTCAAAAACGCCGGGAACACGGGAAGATAGCTTAAAAGCAGCATCACGAGGTTCAGCGCAAAAAAGCTCCAGAACAGTGAGGAATCCGGCGAGAGCTGCCCGATGACCACGCCGAGGACGCAGACCGCCGACGCGACGATGCCCGAGGTGAACGCCGCGCCGACGGGCATATCGTTCTTTGCCCAGCGTCTGGCAAACACCTTCGGCATATCGTTATGGTCCGCCGCGAGCGCGGCAGTGGAGTTGACGCCCATCGACCATGAGATCATGTTGCCGAAGAGCGTAACGAGGAACAGCAGCGCCACAAGGCCTACAAGCAGGCCTCCGCCGCCGCCGAGAATGAGCGATACCGCGTCGATCAGGCCCGAATCCACGCTGATCTCACGCACAGGCACAGCCGCGCCGATCCCGAAGGCCGAGAAGAGGTAGATGGCCGCAATGACGATGCCGCCGGTGACGATGGACTGCGGGATCTGCCTTTTCGGGTCGCTCATGTTGTCAGCATAGGTGCAGACGACCTCAAAGCCGAGGAAGTTAAAGATAATAACGGAGATATACGACAGGCTGTTCAGGTCGAACGACGGCAGAAATGTGCGCGCCGCCATATCGTTGACAAATCCGTTTTTCGCCACATACCAGATGCCCAGCACGCCCACGAGCAGCGCCAGCAGGATCTTGATGACGGCGCTCGTATTCAGGATAACAATGCTGTCGCACACGGGATAGCAGGCGATGAGCGTCACGATCCAGATAAACGCAAGCTCAATGACGAGCGAGGCAAACGGTCCCGCCTGCCAGCCGGTGATGAACGCGATCAGTTCGGGGCACATCACCGCAAGCGACGCCATCCACAGAGGAAAATTGATCCAGTAGTACCACGAGGCGCGCGCCGCCCAGCGGCTCTCGGGATACGCCGCGTGGACCCAGTCATAAAGCCCGCCGTCGCCCGCGTAGGCCGTGCCGAGCTCGGCGGCGATCAGTCCGTAGGGCAGGAGAAACGCAAGGATCATAAAAAGCCACCAGAAATACTGGCTGTTGCCGATGGACGCGACCGGCGCCGCGGCCTCGGCAACAAACACCACGCAGATGACCGAAAGGATCACGTCTGCCAGGCGAAATTGTTTTTTCTCCATAGATCTCAGCTCTTTTCGATCCTGGATACGCCGCAGTAGGCCTGCTCGCAGCCGAGCTTTTCGCAAAGGACTCTGTCAAGCTCCTCCTTCGCCGCGGCGATCTGAAGGCCGCTTGGCTCACGGCGGCAGCGCGTAAAGTAAACGAGAAGGCCGCGCATCGCCGTCAGGCGGTTGCCCGCCTGCTCCCAACAGAGGGAGGCGTCGCTGTCCGCGACCTCGTCGGTCACATCCTCGCCGCGCGTGGCAGGCAGGCAGTGCAGGAATTTGCAGCCAAGGCTGCCGAGCTGCATCAGCTCGCGGTTGACCTGGAAGTCATGAAACACGCGCACGCGCTCCTCCTTCGGCATCTCGTTTTCATAGAGGCCGTACCACACGTCGGTATAGATGAAGTCCGCGCCGCGCACGCTCTCGCGGTCATCGGTGACGAGGAAGCTGCCGCCGGAGAGCGCGCAGTTTTCCGCCATGATCTTTTTGTGCCGGTCATTCAGCTGGTGACCCTGCGGGCCGTAATGCACAAAGTGCATGCCGAGCTTTGTGGTGATGAAGCCGAGCGATGCGCACACCTGTGTCCCGTCGCCGACGAAGACGACCTTGCAGTCCTCCAGCCGCTTGCCCTGCGGCAGATGCTCCATGATCGTGCACATGTCGCCGATCTCCTGTGTGGGGTGGTTATAGTCCGACATGCCGTTGAGTACGGGGATGGTGCAGCTTTTTGCCAGTTCCTCGATCGTCTTGTGCTCAATGACGCGCGCCATCACAACGTCCACGAGCTTTGAGAGCACCTTGCCCGTGTCGCCGATGGTCTCATGCCCGCCAAGCTGGATCATGCCGGGGCCAAGATACTGCGCGTGACCGCCCATCTGGCTCATGGCCGTCTCAAACGAGACGCGCGTGCGCGTTGATGACTGCTGGAAGATCATGCCGAGCGTCATGTTGCGCATCAGCGGCGGATAGTAGCCCGCTTTGATGGCTTTTTTGATAGCGAGGGACAGCTCGATGATATCCAGCAGCTCCTGCTTGGTGAATTCATTGGTGTCGATAAAGTCTTTTTTCATGTCATTCCTCCGAAAACCGATTTTCGCGCTTCCGCCGCGCTCATGCAGGCCATGCGGCGGACGTCGCTCTTAGTCTTTGCAGCTTTTTCCTGTTCTACGCACGCGGCAGAACAAAAAGATCGCACGATTTTACACGGATTTTACAAAGCTCTGGTGACGGATTTGACATTTCTCCCTTACGCTTTATTTTGGTCACGAATGAGAAAGAGAATGTAAAGGAACGATATTGCCATGGATATTTTTAATGCACTGACAATGCTCGGCGGGCTGTGCCTGTTTCTCTTCGGCATGAGCCTGATGGGACAGGCGCTGGAACGCCGCGCCGGCAGCAGGCTCCGCTCGCTGCTTGACCAGATGACGGGGAAACCCCTCACAGGCTTCCTCACGGGCCTTGGTGTCACGGCCATCATCCAAAGCTCGTCCGCCACGACCGTTATGGTCGTCGGCTTTGTCAACTCTGGTCTTATGACGCTGCGGCAGGCCATCAACGTCATCATGGGCGCAAATGTCGGCACGACCGTCACGGCGTGGCTCCTGAGCCTTGGCGGCATCGATGGCAGCAGCGTGTGGATCCGGCTCCTGAAGCCAAGTTCCTTCACGCCGGTGCTGGCGTTCATCGGCATCATTTACTTCATGTTCTGCAAGGACAACAAGAAAAAGGATACCGGCGTCATCCTTCTCGGCTTCGCAACGCTGATGTTCGGCATGGAGACGATGAGCGGCGCGGTCGCGGGGCTCAAAAATGTTCCCGCGTTCACCGATCTCTTCCTCGCGTTCAAGAATCCCGTACTCGGCGTGCTCGCCGGCGCGGTGCTCACGGGCATCATCCAGTCCAGCTCCGCCTCCGTCGGCATCCTGCAGGCGCTTGCCACGACCGGCGCGGTCAGCTATGCCGCGGCCGTCCCCATCATCATGGGGCAGAACATCGGCACGACCGTCACGGCCATGCTCTCCTCTATCGGCACAAATAAAAACGCCAGGCGCGCCGCCGTCGTCCACCTGATGTTCAACGTCATCGGCGTCGTGGTACTGCTGACGGTCTTCTGCATCGTGCGCGCGGTGTTTGCCCCCGCGCTGCTGGAAGAATCCGCCACGATGTCCGGCATCGCCGTGGCGCACTCGGTCTTCAACATCCTCTGCACCGCCCTGCTGCTGCCCGCGGGCGACCTGCTTGAAAAGCTTGCCATCCGCCTTGTGCCGGACGGCAAAAGCAGCACGCAGACCACCGTGGAGCTCGACGAGCGTCTGCTGGCCACACCCTCGCTCGCGCTGCAGCGCAGCCGTGCCGTCGGACGCGAGATGGCAGAATGTGCGGTGCAGTCGCTCTGCGACGCGCTGGACGCACTGGAGGTCTATACGCCCGAGCTCGCACAGCACATCCGCGAGGATGAGGAGCGCTGCGACCATTACGAGGATATCATCGGCACCTATCTCGTCAAGCTCAGCGCCCAGAAGATGGGCAGCGCCGAAAGCGAGGAGGCGACCGAGCTTCTCAAGACGATCGGCGACTTTGAGCGTATCTCCGACCATGCGGTCAACATTCTGGAATCGGCGGAAGAACTGCGCGCAAAGGAGCTCACCTTCTCCCCCGCCGCGCAGAATGAGCTTTCCACGCTGACCGCCGCTATCCGCGAGATCCTCTCGCTCTCGCTGCGCGCGTTCGAGCAGCGGGATATCGCTCTGGCCTCCGACGTAGAGCCGCTCGAGGAAGTCATCGACACACTCAAGGAACAGCTGCGCACGCGTCATATCCTGCGTATGCAGCAGGGAACCTGCAGCATCGAGGCGGGCTTTGTGCTCTCCGACCTGCTGACGGATCTGGAGCGCACCTCCGATCACTGTTCCAATATCGCCGGCTGCGTCATCGACGCGGCCCAGCACAGCCTGAGCCTGCACGAAACGCTGCGTGAGGCGCGGGGCGCGGACGGTTCTTTCCGCCGCCGCTTCCACGCCTACGCAGACAAGTACCGGCTCGGCGCCCCACAGTCCCCCAGCGTCTGAGCGCGCCCGCTTCTCCCCATCTCTTTCTCACCACCACACGGGCGCGAAAAAGCGTGCCTCCGGAAAATCCGGAGGCACGCTCTTTTTTATTCTCTGCCGTTCCGCTCAGCGAAGGAACCACAGGTCCATATCCACATCACCGGAGATGCCGGGCACACTGCCCTTATCCGTATACTGCCACATGGCAAAATCGTAGTAGAACTCCGGCGCAGCCTTGTCATAGTTGGCATACCAGAGCGGATAGTCCACGATCTCTCTGAGGTCGTACTTGACATAGCCGGCGTAATTGTTGATATAGATCATCGCATCGTAGCCCGCGTCCTCGATGATCTCGCAGAAGGCGTTCGCCGCGGCGCAGAGCACACCGGTCTCGATGCCGTAGGTGCGGGCGCTCGACTTGCCGACGACCTCCCAGTCGAACACAACGGGGCCATCGATATCATAGCCGCGCAGCTTATCGAGCACGAAGTACGCCTCCTCCTGCGCCTCCGCCACGCTGATGGCCTGAGAGTAGAAGTACGCACCCGTGATCAGTCCCGCGCGCGGTGCCGCCGCCGCGTACTCTTCAAATCTCGTATCCTCGTAGATCCTGCCTTCCGTATAGCCGCGGCCGCCCACACGGAGGATAGCAAAGCTGATACCGCTGCGCGCCACCATATTCCAGTCTACATCGCCCTGATAGTGCGAAACGTCGATGCCGAGAAGCGTGCGCACGCTGGGATCGTTGTAGTACATCACACTGCCGTCACGGTAAAAGGCAGACTTGTCGTAACTGTTGACGGGCACTCCTTCGAGCACATCGAGCGTATAGTCCAGATAGTGGATCTTCTGGCCCTGATTGAGCTCGCTGATGCGGTAGATACGGTAAACGATCGTGGCGACCTCCGCGCGCGTAATGCTGCTGTCAGGATAGAACATGACCCTGTCGCCCACGTTGCTGCCGATAAATACGCCCGCCTCATAAAGCGCGGTGACATAGCCGTCGTTCACATCGGCAAAGGGTGTGGCGGCATTGGACGCGCCGTAGCCCAGCGCCTTGGCCGCCATGCGTGCCACATCAAGGCGGCTGATGGGCGCGTCGAGCGCCTCCGCCTTGTCGCGGGAAAGATAGCCCATCGAAAGGGCATAGGTGCCGTAACCGCTGGCCCAGTGCTTTCCTGTGGCAGCCTGCTCCCTGTGCCCCGTGGCCAGCAGCACGAGCTTGAGCATCTCGCCGGTGCTCGTGGCGCGGTCCGGTGCAAAGGTGCCATCGTCATTGCCGTTGATAATACCCTGGTCGCTCAGTTCCATCACATAGTCATAGTACCAGTCCCCGCGCCGCACATCGGAATAGCTCCGTCCGGTGTAGGTGTTTTTCGTCCACACCGCCGTCACGATGACACTGCCGCGCACAGGGCTGTTCTCGGTGATCACAACGCCGTCGCTGGTCTGAAGGCCCGCAAGACGATAGCCCAGCTTCTCCATCGCGGGAAAGGCATCGTAATATCCGCCCATCTCATACACGGCGAAGTCCGTCTCGTAGGAAGCGTCCTCCTCCTTGTTGATGATCAGGTAGGCAAATTCATGCTCGGCAGCCCAAAAGCTGCCGTCAAGGAACAGCGAAGCCTCCTGCAGTCTCCGCTCGGCCAGTCCTTTGAGCGCGCGCCCGCCGGAGTGGCACCACACGCCGAACGCCTGTGCCACCTCAAGTCGCGTCGCCTCGATCTCGCCGCGGGCGATCTTCACAAGGTCGCTCGTGCCGCTCATCCAGCCCGTGCCGAAGTTGTAGCTGAAGCTGATCAGCGCATCGAACTGCCCCTGCGTGGGCTCGATATCATAGCGGGCAAAGAACTCGTTGAGCTTGACCTCATAGTCGGCGATCTTCCCCTGCAGCAGCAGCTGCGCCTCTTCGCGCGTGATACCGTCGGGATAATCCTCGGGGTCGCACTGCGTGCCGTAGCCGATGTACCACTTGCCGCCGTCCAGATATTTCTGCGAGCGAAAGCCCTCGCCCTCTTCGATGAGGTCCAGCGCGTCCTGGCCCGCCGTCATCAGTTCGCCGCGTGCCATCGCAGGCGTGCCGAGCTGAAACGCAAGGCACAGCGCCAGCAGCGCGCTGCACATGCTTCGTTTCCAGTTGAAATGCTTCATGTTTCATTCTCCTTTTGTCGGGATAAGGGCCTGCGCCCCCGTTCGACCGAATTCGACAGAGCCAGTATATCACAGGTTTACATAAGAATCAATGCAAAAATCCCGCACGCCGCCATTTTCAGCGGTGCGCGGGATCTGTCATCCCATCAAAAGGTCAAACAGCGCGTTCAGATTGTCGTCGGAATACTCGACCTCCGCGCTGTAGAGACGGCAAAGCTCGATCTGATCGTCCGCGGTAAAGTCCCCGTGCAGCAGAAAATGCAGCGCACCGAGCGCGTAAAGCAGCCGGACCGACAGCACGGCGAACGCCGCCTTGCCGCTCACATCCCCATCGTCGAGCGCCGTCGGCACATGGCGGCAGAGAAAGTAAACAAGCATCTGCTCGTACTCCGTCTCGCGGTCTTTCATGTGCGCGGCGAAATCGTCGAGCGGCAAATCGTTCGCGTGCTCACGCAGCGAGTCAAGGATGCCCGTCCATGCTTCGTCCATGCGCTCGAGCGAAAGGAAGCACTCCGCCCACTGCGCGAGCGGGACCTCCGGCACCTGCGCGCCGCAGAGCGCGAGCACAGCTTCCATCCGCCGCTCCAGCAGCAGCGCGCGATCCTGCGCGGCGGCAAAAAGCCGGTCACGCAGCGCGAGCAGCGCCGTTTCCTCTTCGTCAAGCTCCCCCTCTCCGGTCACGATGAGCGCCATCTTATCCTGCTTTGTCAGAATGAGGCGCGCCGCCGCCTCGCAGCAGAGTCCCACGCCGGTCTCCGTGCGTCCGGAGAAAAAGCTGCGGTAACGCGGATGATCGGTGCAGATCTGGCAGAGCATATCCTCCCCGCCGAACAAAATGAGGTCGCAGAGGTTTTTGCCGTTCAAAAACGGGCAGCGCTCGTGCTCGCCGAGGATAAAATGCGGTGTCTCGCCGCTGCGGTCGATCTCTTTGCGCAGGCGCTCACCCATCTCGCCGTCAATGCCGTCATAAGCAGCCAGTGTGTCCTCATCCACGTCGATCTCCCAGCCGATGCAGCAGTTGTGGCGGCAGCGGCCGGCGATGCAGCGGAAAAGCGGGTAATAATCGGGATAAACGTTCTGCACGGCGGTGCCCTCCTCTTTTTCGTGTCTTTCATTATAGCCCGCTGCACCGCGCTTTGCAATGAATTTTCTTCTTGCCGCCGCGCGGAGGATATGGTATAGTGTTGTTGTATGCGGGCATGATGAAATTGGCAGACATGCAGGATTTAGGTTCCTGTGCCGCAAGGCGTTGGGGTTCAAGTCCCCATGCCCGCACCACAGCGAAAAGGAAGCGCATCGTTTCGCGGTGCGCTTCCTTCTGACATTTCCGCCCGACCCGCTGCTGAAAGGAGGCGCACCATGAAAAAGGTCACACTGGGAATCCTCGCTCACGTCGACGCGGGTAAAACCACCCTGTCCGAGGGGCTTCTATACTCCTCCGGCACACTGCGCAGGCTCGGCCGCGTGGATCATGGCGATGCCTTTCTTGACACCGACGCGCTCGAGCGCGAGCGCGGTATCACGATCTTTGCCAAGCAGGCGATGCTCTTCGCGGGCAGCACGGAGTTCACGCTGCTCGACACGCCGGGTCATATCGACTTTTCCGCCGAAATGGAACGCACGCTTTCCGTGCTTGACTACGCGGTGCTCGTCATCAGCGGCAGCGACGGCGTGCAGAGCCATACGCGCACACTCTGGCGGCTCCTGACGCGCTACGAGGTGCCGACATTTCTTTTCATCAACAAAATGGATCTTGCGGGCGCGGAGAAAGATGTTCTGATGGCACAGCTGACCGCCGCGCTGAGCGCCGAATGTATTGATTTCTCCGCACCTGAAAACGAGCGCGATGAAGCGCTTGCCCTCTGCGGCGAAGCAGCGCTTGAGCAGCTTCTGGAGCGCGGTGCGATCGGTGATGAACTGATCGCCGAGATGGTCAAAAATCGCAGAGTCTTCCCCTGCTTCTTTGGTTCGGCGCTCAAGCTGGACGGCGTGGAGGACTTTCTCGCCGCGCTCTCTCGCTTCACGCGCGAGCCGGTCTATCCCAAGGAATTCGGCGCGAAGGTCTTCAAGATCTCGCGCGACGCGCAGGGCGCGCGGCTCACATGGCTCAAGGTCACGGGCGGCACACTGCGCGTAAAAGCGCCGCTCCGCTACCGCGCGCAGGATCAGGACTACAGCGAAAAGGCTGACCAGCTGCGCGTATACTCCGGCATCAAGTTCCGCGCACTCGAAGAGGCCGGCGCAGGCAGCGTCGTCGCCGTCACGGGTCTGAGCCACAGCTATGTCGGACTCGGGCTCGGCGCGGAGGCAGAGGCGTCCGCCCCGCTTTTGCAGCCGGTTTTGACCTACCAGCTCATTCTGCCTGACGGCGCGGACGCGCACAGCGCGCTCACTAAGCTCCGCGAGCTTGAAGAGGAGGACCCGATGCTGCGCATCGTCTGGGACGAGCGCTGCGGGCAGATCCATGTGCAGCTCATGGGCAAAATTCAGCTCGAAATCCTGCGCCGCCGCATCCTCGACCGCTTCGGCCTCGACGTGACCTTCGGCGAGGGCAACATCGTCTACCGCGAGACCATCGCGTCCCCGGTCCTCGGCATGGGGCACTTCGAACCCCTGCGCCACTATGCGGAGGTTCAGCTTCTGATGGAGCCGCTCCCGCGCGGGGCGGGCATCCAGCTTGCGTCAAGCGTGCCGACGGACGCGCTCGACCTCAACTGGCAGCGACTGATTTTTACGCATCTTTTAGAGCGCGAGCACGCAGGCGTGCTGACCGGTTCGCCGTTGACGGACGTGAAGTTCACGCTCGTCGCGGGCCACGCACATTTGAAGCATACCGAGGGCGGCGACTTCCGTCAGGCGACCTACCGCGCCGTGCGGCAGGGGCTGATGCAGGCGGAAAACGTGCTGCTCGAGCCGTATTACGACTTCCGCCTTGAAGTCCCGCCCGAATGTGTCGGCCGTGCGATAACCGACCTGCAGAACATGGGCGGGACCGTCGAACCGCCGCAGAATGAGGGCGAAAACGCCGTGCTCACGGGCTATTCCCCCGTGCGCGGCCTGCGCGACTATTTTACCGATGTGGCAGCCTATACCCGTGGGCGGGGACAGCTCAGCTGCACCGTGCGCGGCTACGAGGTCTGCCCCACGCAGGATGAGATCGTCGCCGCACTCGGCTACGATGCCGATCGCGACACGGCAAATCCTTCCTCCTCCGTTTTCTGCGACCACGGCGGCAGTATCACCGTTCCGTGGCAGGAGGTCCCCGCTCGTGTCCACTGCGACAGCGGTCTCCGTCTCGGACAGGAGGCTCCGAAAGAGGACGAGCCGCTCCCCCGCCGCGGCACGGGCCATGCGGACGACAAAGAACTGCAAAGCATCTTTGAGCGCACCTACGGCAAGGTCGAGCGCCGCGCGTTTGAACCCGCAAAAAGCCCCGCCCGCACACAGCTTTCCGACAGCTACCGCGTGACGCTGCGAAATGAGGAGACGGAATATCTGCTTGTCGACGGCTACAACATCATCTTCGCCTGGGACGAGCTCCAGCGCCTTGCCGCACAGGACATCGCCGCCGCGCGCAGCGCGCTGATCGACATTCTGGCAAATTTCCAGGGCTTCCGAAGGTGCCGTGTCATCGTGGTGTTCGACGCCTACAAGGTCAAGGGAAATCCCGGCAGCGTGCAGACGGTGCATGGCGTCAAGGTCGTCTACACCAAGGAGGCCGAGACTGCCGACACCTATATCGAGCGCGCGACCTACGAGCTGCGCCGCGAGCGGCGCGTGCGCGTGGCGACCTCCGACGGCCCCGAGCAGGTCATCATCCTCGGCCACGGTGCGCTGCGCGTCTCCGCGCGGGCCTTTCATGCCGAGGTCGAAGCGGCGCGCGGCCAGATCAGCGCGCTGCTCAGCGCGTATCTCGACCGACCGCACCCTGAGCGGAGCGTGCGCAGCAACGCGAAAATCAAATCATGACCCCATGCGCCGGCGGCACAAACCGCCGGCGCATTTCTTCGCAAAAAGTTCACAAACCGCCTATTGCAATTCATTTTTAATTGTTGTATCCTTACCACTGTTGATTTGTGTTGATAGTCAGCAATTATTTACTATTATTGTAAAAAGGAGGACGGTCCATGCAGCCAAATGAGATCCAGGAGCTGCTGCTCGATATCATCCCCGCGTGGCATTACTGGTTCGCCCGCCCGTTCAAGCGGATGCTGCACGACGGTGTGAGCCTTGACATGTACTACTGCATCCAGACGCTGCGCCGCCACAATGGCAACATGACGATGACCGAGCTTGCGAATTTCGCCAATATGCCCAAGCAGCAGATGAGCAAGATCGTGGACAGGCTGGTCGACGGCGGCTTTGCCGAGCGGCTGAGCGACCCGGGTGACCGGCGCATTATCCGCCTGCGCCCGACAGAAAAGGCCGACGAATATGTGCAGCAGTTTCTTGAACAGGACGCGGCGCCCTACCGTCAGTTTTTTGAGGATCTGAGTGAGGATGAGCGCGAGCGCTTCTGCGCGGCGCTGTGCACGATGCACGAGATCTTCCACGCGCAGCTTCAGCGGCACGGCGAAAAGCCGCTCTGCCCGCTTGAAGCAAGGAAAGGAGGCCGATGCCAATGAGCATGATCCGGCAATTCAGCAAATGTATCAGAGAGTATAAAAAGCCGACCATACTGACGCTTGTGTGCATGGTCGGTGAGGTCTCCATTGAGGTGCTGATCCCCTTCTACACGGCAAACCTCATCAATGAGGTCAAGGCCGGTGCCGCGCTGGACGGCGTGGTGCGTGTGGGGCTGATCCTCCTTCTGATGTCGCTCGTGTCGCTCGCGTGCGGCGCGGCAGGTGGACTGTTCGGCTCGAAGGCCAGCGCAGGTTTTGCCAAAAACGTCCGCCATGACATTTTCACCCGCGTGCAGAACTTTTCGTTCGAGAATATCGACAAATTCTCCACCGCATCTCTCGTCACGCGCATGACCACCGATGTCAATAACGTGCAGATGGCGTTCATGATGTGCATCCGCATCGCCGTGCGCGCACCGCTGATGTTCGTTTTTGCCATCATCATGGCCTATATCATGGGCGGTGCACTGGCGGCGACCTTTGTGGTCGTCATTCCGGTGCTGATCGTGGGACTGCTGGCTGTGGCGCGCAAGGCAATGCCCGCATTCCGCGCGGTATTCCGCAAGTACGACAGGCTCAATGAGTCTGTGGAGGAAAACGTGCGTGCAATGCGCGTGGTCAAGGGCTTTGCCCGCGAGGGGTATGAAAAGCAGAAATTTGCCGCCGCTTCGTCGAGCATCGCCAAGGACTTCACCTACGCCGAGCGCGTGGTGGCGCTGACGAACCCGCTGATGCAGTTCTGCGTGTACTTCAACATTATCTTCGTGCTCTACGTCGGTTCGAAGCTCATCATCACCAATGGCGGCACGACCATCGACGTCGGCCAGCTCTCGGCAATGCTGACCTACGGTATGCAGATCCTGATGGCGCTGATGATGATATCGATGATCTATGTCATGCTGACGATGTCGTACGAATCGTTCGTGCGTATCTGCGAGGTGCTGCGCGAGCAGCCCGCGCTCACCAGCCCAGAAAATGCCGTGACAGATGTAAAGGACGGCTCGATCGACTTTGACGGCGTGAGCTTCAAGTACTCCGCACAGGCGAAAAAATTTGCCCTGCAGGACATCGACCTGCACATCCGCTCCGGCATGACGGTCGGCATCCTCGGCGGCACAGGCTCGAGCAAATCGACGCTCGTACAGCTCATCCCGCGCCTGTACGACGCGACCGAGGGCAGCGTAAAGGTCGGCGGGCGCGATGTGCGTGAATATGACCTCGAAGCGCTGCGCGGCGCAGTGAGCGTCGTGCTGCAGAAGAACGTGCTGTTCTCCGGCACCATCAAGGATAACCTGCGCTGGGGCAACGAGAACGCCACCGACGAGGAGATGGAGGAGGCGTGCAGGCTCGCGCAGGCAGATGAATTCGTCCGCTCCTTCCCCGACGGGTACGACACCTATATCGAACAGGGCGGCACAAACGTCTCCGGCGGGCAAAAGCAGCGCCTGTGCATCGCCCGCGCGCTGCTCAAAAAGCCGAAGATCCTCATTCTGGACGACTCGACCAGCGCGGTCGATACGCGCACCGACGCACTGATCCGCGCGGGCTTCCGCACCTATATTCCCGAGACAACGAAGATCATCATTGCCCAGCGCGTTGCCTCCGTGCAGGATGCGGACCTGATCCTCGTGATGGACAACGGCCGCATCGTTGACTCCGGCACACACGAAACGCTTCTGGCCTCGAGCCCCATTTACCGCGAGGTCTACGAATCTCAGACGAACGGAGGTGAGCAGGATGAAGCGTGAAAAACGTTCCGACGCTCCCCACGGCGGCCCCGGCCCCAACGTCGGCGCCGATAACTTCAAAATGCTCGGCCGCACGGTGAAAAAGCTCTTTTCCTACTATCCCGTGCTCGCGCCGCTCACGTTCGCGTGCATCCTGTTCTCAGCGATCGTGTCGTCGATCCCGTCTCTGTTCGTGCAGAACGTCATTCAGGTAATCCAGAAGTGGTACGTCTCGCGCGACTGGGCATCGGCAAAGCCCGAGGTCATCTCGATCCTGACGCTGCTCGTGGTGCTGTATGTGCTCTCGATCCTTGCCATCCTCGTCTACAAGCAGCTGATGGCCTATATGACGCAGGGCTTCCTCAACAAGCTCCGTCAGGAGATGTTCGGCGGCATGCAGGACCTTCCCATCCGCTACTTTGACACCCACCAGCACGGCGATATCATGAGCTTTTACACCAACGATATCGACACGCTGCGTCAGCTCGTTTCCGAGTCCATCCCCGCCTTCATCCAGTCCGGTGCGATCGTTCTGGCAGTGTTTGCCATCATGCTCTACTTCAGCGTATGGCTGACGCTGGTGCTGGTGGTGGGCATCGTGCTGATGGCGCTTGTGACCAAGCGCATCGGCGGCGGCAGCGCCAAATTCTTCCTGCGCCAGCAGAAGGCCGTGGCCAAGACCGAGGGCTACATTCAGGAGACGATGACAGGCCAGAAGGTCGTCAAGGTTTTCTGTCATGAACAGCGCTCCATCGAGGATTTCGACACGATCAACGACGCGCTCTTTGAAGACAGCTTCCGCGCCCACGCCTACGCCAGCGCGCTGGGCCCCATCATCGGCAACATCGGAAATCTGCTCTATGTGGCCCTTGCGCTGGTAGGCGGCGTGTTCCTGCTCATCGGGCTCCCGAATATCAGCCTTTCCGGCAAGGCGCTTGATATCTCCATTCTTGTGCCGTTTCTGAACATGACCAAGCAGTTCACCGGCAACGTCAACCAGCTCTCCCAGCAGATCAACTCCATCGTGATGGCGGGTGCGGGCGCGCAGCGCGTGTTTTCGCTGATCGATGAAAAGCCGGAGACCGACGACGGCTATGTGACGCTCGTGGACGCAGACATTGCGCCTGACGGCACGATCACCGAAAGCGACACTCACACCGGCCACTGGGCCTGGAAAAATCCGAACGACAATGGCAAGGCCTCTTACCGCGAGCTCCGCGGCGATGTGCGTCTTGTCGACGTGGACTTTGCCTATGAAGAGGGCAAGGAGGTCCTGCACGATGTAAGCGTTTATGCCGAGCCCGGCCAGAAGGTCGCCTTTGTCGGCGCGACAGGCGCGGGCAAAACGACCATCACCAACCTCATCAACCGCTTTTACGACATTGCTGACGGCAAGATCCGCTACGACGGCATCAACATCAACAAGATCAAAAAAGCCGACCTGCGCCGCAGCCTTGGCATCGTACTGCAGGATGTGAACCTCTTCACCGGCACGGTGATGGAAAACATCCGCTACGGCAAGCTTGACGCAACGGACGAGGAATGTATCGCGGCGGCAAAGCTCGCGGGTGCGGACGATTTCATCACGAGACTCCCGCAGGGCTACGATACCGAGCTTTCCAACAACGGCGCGAATCTCTCGCAGGGCCAGCGCCAGCTCATCTCCATCGCCCGCGCGGCGGTGGCCGATCCGCCGGTGATGATCCTCGACGAGGCGACGTCTTCCATCGACACACGCACCGAGGCCATCGTCCAGCGCGGCATGGATAAGCTGATGGAGGGGCGCACGGTGTTCGTCATCGCGCACCGACTTTCCACCGTCAAGAACTCCGACGTCATCATGGTGCTCGACCACGGGCGCATCATCGAGCGCGGCAGCCACGAAAAGCTGATTGCCGAAAAGGGCACCTACTACCAGCTCTACACCGGTGCATTCGAGCTCGAATAACTCAAAAACGCGGCGATGCCGCGTTTTTGAAAAGATCCGCTGCGCTCCGCGCAAAGTATTTCCCGCCGTGTGCGGCAGCCCTGGGCAGCCGTTGGCAGCTCTGCTGCTTTGCGGATGCCGCGTACCCCGCGGGTAAACGTCTGCGGCGCTTTTCAGGCGCGTCCGAAAGGGCGCGCCTTTTTCCCTGCGCTTTTCGGCATATTCGGTCAAGTCCTCCCGCTATAGTGTGATGAACGCATTTTTTGAGGGAGGAATGGTATGTCTCGTTCATTTTTTCGCACCTACGGCTTTTTGGGGGCGATGCTGCTGAGCATCATGCTCGGGTGTACGGTCGGCGCGCTGTGGCCGCAGGCCGCCTGCCTTGCACCGCTCGGCACAATTTTCATCAACCTCATGTTCTGCATCGTGGTGCCGCTCGTGTTCTGCTCGCTCGCAAGCTCCATCGCCTGCATGAAAAGCCCCCGCCGCGCGGGAAAGATCATGGGCGTCACGCTCGCGGTCTTTGTCATCACAGGGCTCATCGCCGCGCTCATCATGCTGCTGGCCATGCGGCTCTATCCGCCGGTGCCCGTACCATGGGAACACGCGGCGGCGGGCACGATCGATGAGCCGATAGGGCTCGCGCAGCTGATCGTCAACTTCTTCACCGTGGAGGACTTTGCCGCGCTGCTCTCGCGGCGGGCAATGCTGCCGCTGATCGTCTTCTCCGTGCTCACGGGCTTCGGCGTAAATCTGAGCGGCGGACCGGAGTGCCTGACAGCAAGGGTATTGCAGGATATGACCAACTGCCTTCTGAAGGTCGTCTCGCTCATCTCCTACTATGCCCCTATCGCATTTTTCGGCTTCTTCGCTTCGCTCGTCGCGACCTACGGCGCGCAGATCACCGCCGCCTACGGCCGTGCGATGATCGTCTATTACCCGCTGTGCCTTGCCTATGCGCTGATCGCCTTCCCGCTCTATGCGCGCTTCGGCGGCGGCAGGGCGGGCATCTCTGTCATGCGGCGGCACATCCTGCGTCCCGCGGTCACGGCGCTGGGCACCTGCTCGTCCGTCGCCACCATCCCGACCAATCTGGAGGCCGCGGAGGACAGCGGCGTGCCGCGCGAGGTCTCCGATCTTGTGCTGCCGCTGGGCGCAACGATGCACATGGACGGCTCGTGTTTCAGCTGCGTGCTGAAGATCGCGTTTCTCTTCGGCGTATTCGGCATCCCGTTCGAGGGCGCGGAGCTCTTTGTCAAGATCCTGCTCGTGGCCGTATTCAGTTCGGTGGCTATGAGCGGCATCCCCGGCGGCGGCTATATCGGAGAATACATCATCTGCACGCTTTTTTTCCCCACGCAGATGGCCATTGCCTATCCCATCGCCGTCACGATCGGCAACCTCGTCGACCCGCCTGCAACAATGATCAACTCCGCGGGCGACTATGTGGTCTCTTTCATCGTCGCACGCTTCACCGACGGCAGGGACTGGCTGGAGCGCGCGCAGAGCGCACGGCGATAGCGCAAATTTCCGCGTGCGTTTTGCACGCAGGCGTGTTATAATCCAGAAGATCACAAAAGAACCGTCCGCGCCGGTCCCCTGCGCGGGCAGAAAGAGGAAAGCTTCATGGAATACAACGTTCCCATCGCGCGTATGGCGCGCGGCATGGATATCGAAGGCTTTTACCTGCTCAAGTCCGCCTTTCCCAAGGTGACGGCGAGCGGCAAGCCGTTTCTGAGCGCTGTGCTCGCCGACGCGAGCGGCACGATCGAGGCCAAGGTCTGGGATTACAGCGGTCCCATCGGCACGGCGGACGAAGGCAGGGCCATCAAGATCCGCGGCAGCGTGTCGGATTATCGCGGCGTGCCGCAGGTAACGGTCGACCGGCTGCGCCTTGCCGCGGAGGGTGACAACGTGGATGTTTCCGCGCTCGTGAGCGTTGCTCCCATTGACCGCGAGGCGGGCTATGACGAAGTCAAGGCACTCGTCGCCACCATTGGGGACGCAGATTACCGCGCCGTGTGCGAGGAGATGCTGCACCGCCACAAGACGGCGTTCCGCACCATTCCCGCCGCCAAGAGCGTACACCACAGCTTCCTCAGCGGCCTTCTGATGCATACGCTCAACATGCTGCGTCTCGCCGATTTTCTTGCCGCGCAGTACGCAGACACGGTGGACCGCAGCCTGCTGCTCGCGGGCACACTGCTGCATGACTTTGGCAAGGAACGGGAGTTCACGTTCTCCGAGCTTGGACTCGTGACGGATTACTCCACGCGCGGCCAGCTGCTTGGCCATCTCGTGATGGGCGCACAGGAAACGGCGGAGGCCGCGGCGCAGCTCGGTATTCCGGAGGAAAAGTCGATGCTCCTGCAGCACCTGCTGCTCTCGCACCACGGCCAGCCGGAATTCGGCGCGGCAGTGCTGCCCCAATGCGCGGAAGCGGAGCTTTTATCGCTCATCGACCAGATCGACAGCCGCATGGAAATCTACCGCGAGGCGCTTGAACCGCTGCATGCGGGCGAATTCAGCCCGCGCATCTTTGCGCTGGACAACAAGCGGGTCTATAAGCACGATTAAGAAAAAAGGAACGGCCGCAGCCGTTCCTTTTCTATTTCACTCCCGCAGGCCGGCCGCTCTGGCGCGCAGATACAGCACCGCCTCCAAAACGCCGCCGCCGACGGCAAGCGCCTTGTCTGAGGCCGTCGTGCAGTATTCCGGCTTGCAGCGCGGATCGACATCGCCGGACTTCATGCCTTTATGGACGCTCACGCCGTCATCCAGCACACCGCGCAGCACACCGCTGATGGTGCATTTCATCGGCTGGCCGCCGACATAGCCGATGGTCTCCCCCTCCGTGACGGTATCGCCGATACGGTGCACCGCGGTAAAAACACCATCGCAGGGGGCGCGCAGCACGCGCTCGCCCGCAAAACCGCCGATCAGGCCGGGGATATTGGTATTCGGCAGGGCGCTGCCGGAGTAAATGACACGGCCCAGCGTGTGGCCGCGCATGGTCTCCACGACCGCGTGGCAGTCCTCCCCCGCCGTGAAGCCCGGGCCGACCCCCACAACGATAGGCGCGTCCGTGCGCTTTGTGCCGAGGTTGCGCTTGGCCAGAATGGCATCGACCAGCGCATCCGGCCCAAGTGCAGCGCGGCAGAGACAGTCAGGGTCGGCCAACACAGGAATCACGCCTTCCCGCAAAAGCGTCCTCGCCTGCGCAGCATCCTTCGCGCGCACGGCGCGCTGATCCTCGACCGTCGTTTCGCCGTGGACGATGGCATCGGAAAAGGCGACGGTACGGCGGATGGCCGTTGGCCGCGCCAGATCGGTCATCACCACGTCGATGCCGCTGCGCCACAGGCGCAGCGCGATCCCGCTGGCGATATCGCCTGCGCCGCGGATCAATGCAAGCATGTGTATACCCCCTTGTGCAGACTGCCCGCAACGACGGGGCAGGTCAGGTGCTGCGCCAGTACCAGCGCTGCTTCATAGTCGCCGGCGCACTCCACCTTGTTGATATAAACGCGGTCTCCATAGCCTTCGGCCGTCACAACGCGGGCGGCGAGCGCCGGCGTAACCGCGGCATCCTCATCCGTACCCGCAAGGGCGGCGTAGAGCGCGCTGCGATGACAGGTCTCGCGTACAGGCCTTCCGATCCCGTCAATGCCCATCACCAGCACCACTCGCTGCGCGCAGGCAGGAACGACCGGCTCATGCGGCGCATGGGCCTTGAGCGGCAGGCGCTTTGCGCCGTCCGCCTCCACAATGACATAGTCGGCAAGCTGCGCAAGCGCCTCAAACGACAGCGCAGGCGCGCAGAGCTTGCCATCCTCCGCCCGCTCCGCCACGCAGATAATGGGCGAGCGCGCAAGCGCGGCGCGCACGGCGTCCTCGTCCGCCCCCAGCAGCGTTTCACACTGCGCGGGGCGCCGGATATGGGTCGAGGTCGTGAGCACGACCCGTCCTGTTTTTTTCAGTTCACCGGCCAGCGTATCCATCAGCGTCGTCTTCCCGCCGCCGCCGATGAGCGCGGTAACGCCGCGGCCGATATGCAAAAGCGGTGCGATCTGCATGGCGCTCCCTCAACGGCGGCGCGCGCGGTGCTCGATCATCTCGGCCGCGATGCTGATGGCGATCTCCTCCGGCGTCTCGGCAAGGATGGGAAGACCGATAGGGGAATGGATTCGCGCAAGGTCTGTCTCCGCAAAGCCTGCGGCCAACAGCTTTTCATGCGTTTTTGCCACCTTGCTGCGGCTGCCGATGCAGCCGACATAGGTCGCCCGGCTTTTGAGCACCTGCGCCAGGATCTCAAAATCGGCCTGATGGCCGGGCGTCATGATAACGGCGTAATCGTCGGGCGTGAGCGTGACCTTATCGTAAATATGCTGGAAATCGCCGAAAATGACCTCGTCGGCGGAGGGATAATTCTCCGGCCTTGCAAGCGTCTCTCGGTTGTCGAACATCACCACGCGGAATCCGACCGTCGAGAGCACCGGCACGAGCGCGCGGCCCACATGGCCGCCGCCGAAGATACAGACCTTGCCCGCGCGAGCAAGCGGCTCAACATAGATCCCGTCTCGCCAGACGGCCTTTGCCTTGAAATAATCGCATCTTTCCCGCGGCAGCTCCCCGCGCGTGAGCACGCGGAACTCGCTGACTCGCTCACCATCGAGCGCGAGCAGCAGCCACAGGTCCACGTCCTGCTCCAGCAGCGCGCGCCAGCGGCGCAGCACCGCGATATCATCCGTTTTCTCCGGCGTGAAGAGCTGGAAGTAAACCGTTACTTTTCCGCCGCAGATCATGCCGATATCGGCCACATCGTTCGGGTGCAGGTCATAGCCCTTGAGCTCGTTATCACCGGTCTTCATCGCTTCGAGCGCGCGCTGCACGCTCAGAAGCTCCACCGCGCCGCCGCCGACCGTGCCGCGCGCAGAGCCGTCCTGAAAGACGGCCATCTTTGCGCCCGCACCGCGGGGCGAGGAGCCGGATGAGGCGAAAATACTGCAAAGCACCGTGCGTTCTCCGCGGTCAAGCGCGGCAAGCATGGCGTCAAGAATCTCTTTCATCGCTGTTATCCTTTCAAAAGTATTACGCTGTATGCGATTATAGCAAACCGCCGCGGCAAAAGCAAGCCGCGGCGTGAAAAAGGAGCGCCTGCGGCGCTCCTGTCGTCTTATTTCTCGCGCTCGATGCGCTTCAGTTCCCCGAAATACTTGTCGTGCGTCTCCTGATAGGCGCGGTTGAAATTCGGGTCCTTGCCCTGATGCAGCTCGTGGATATAGTCGTGGTGGTTATTCATGATGTGCTTGTCGAACATCGAGAGCGTGAAAACGCCGACATTCGAGCACTGGTCGGCGATGCGCTCCACGTTGACGAGAATATCAAGGAAGGTCAGCCCCGCGTAAACGGTGCACTGCCCGTCGCGCACGCGGCGGATATGGTTGGAGCGCAACGTAGCGACAAGGTCATCCACGACCTCCTCCACCGGCTCGATCTTGCGCGCAGCCTCGTAATCCGTCGCACCGAAGGCGCTGTAGGTGTAGCCGAGGATCTCGTCGAGCGCCCGGCGCAGCACCTTGAGCTCCTGATGCGCCACGGGAGAAAGACTCGCATTGCGCTCGATAAACTCCTGCGCGTTCTCCGTCAGGTTAACGGCATGGTCGCCGATGCGTTCAAATTCGCCGAAGCACTGGATATAGTAATTCAGCAGGTCATTGGCGTGGCCCGTGGGCACATGGGGCGAAAGGCGGATGAGGTAGTTGTCCACATGGTCGGCAAGCTTGTCGATATGATCCTCATTCTCGTTGATCACGTCGATGGTATGCTTGTCGTACTGATCGAGCACGTCCATCGCGCTCAAAACACCCGCGCGCGCAAGGCGCGCCATGGTGGTAATGGCCTCCGCCGCGCCGGAAAGGGCGATGGCGGGCGAGGAATAGAACTTTTCATCCAGCAGCGAGAGCTCGTGATCGACATTCTCGCCCAGGCGCACATCGTCCTTGACTAGCCTGCGTGAAAGTTTTTCGAACTGGCTGCACACCGGCAGCAGCACAACGGCGGAAATCAGGCGGAAAACCGTATGGACGTTGGCGATGCCGCCGGAGGTCAGCACGCGGTCCCACAGGGGATCAAGCATGCCGAACGAGTGCAGCAGCAGAAGTCCCACGATAATAAGGACCGAGCCTGCAACGTTGAAGAGGATATGGATGACGCCCGTGCGCTTGGCATCGGCCTTGGAGCCGATGGAGCAGACGATGGCGGTGGTAACGCAGTCGCCGATGTTGACGCCGATGATAATGGCATAGACCGAGGAAAATGTCAGCGCGCCTGTGGTGGAGATGGCCTGCAGGATACCGATGGTCGCCGACGAGCTCTGCAGCAGGAAAGCAACACCCGTGCCAAGCAGGAATCCAAGCACCGGCTGGCCGGAAAGCTGATAGAACATCGCCGCAAAGGTCTCGGATTCCGACAGCGGGCTGACGGCCGCCGTCATGCTGAGAAGACCCGTGAAGAGGATGCCGAAGCCCATGGCGATCGAACCGATGGTATCGGACTTGCGGCTCCTGACCGCCATGAGAAACACGATGCCGATGATCGCCGCGAGAGGCGCAAGGGTAGAGGGCTTGAAGAAGTTGAGCAGCGACGTTTCCGAAGCGTTAACGTCGAGCAGACGGATGATCTGCCCCGTGACGGTCGTACCGACGTTTGCGCCAAGGATAACGCCGATCGACTGATGCAGCGTCATTACACCTGCGCCGACAAGGCCCGATGTAAGCACAATGGTAGCCGTGGAGCTCTGGATGACGGCAGTCACGCAAAGGCCGAGCAGAAAGCCGACGAGCGGGTTGTTCGTCACCTTCTCCATCGCACGCTTGAAGGCATCGGATGAGCCGCGCTTGAGTCCGTCGCCCATCAGGCGCATACCGTAAAGGAACAGTGCAAGGCCGCCGAAAAGGGTAATGATGTTAAAAATCGTCATACGCCGCAAAACCTCTATCCTACGTTCTCTCCGCGCCGCACAGGCGGCGCGTTCTCCTTCGGGCCAATGCCCAACTCTCACCGTTTACCATTCTAAACAGCTGCATCAGAAATTGCAATCCTTTTCGTGATCTTTGACGGAAATTTACGGAGATGATTTGACTCTTGCATTTCTCCGCACCCGTGATACAATAAGCGCAGAATGAAAAAGGAGGCATTGATCCCATGCTGAACAAAAGCAACCCCATCGGCGTGATGGACAGCGGCATCGGCGGACTGACCGTTGTGCGCGAGCTGCAGCGCATCCTGCCGGGCGAGGATATCATTTACTTTGGCGACAGCGCCAACTGCCCCTACGGCAACAAGACGAGCGACCAGATTTTTGAGCTGAGCTCCCACATGCTCCAGTTCCTGGGCGACAACGGCGTGAAGTGCACGGCTGTCGCGTGCAACACCATCTCCACGATGGCCGACCGCCTGCGCCCGCATTTCGACTATCAGATCATCAGCATCGTGGAGGAAGCGGCCAAGTACGTCATCCGCGAAAAGCTCCCGAGCGTGGGCCTCATCGCAACGGAATTCACCGTGGCCTCCGGCAAGTATGCAGAGCTCATCCACCAGGGCCTGCCTGAGTGCCATGTGGTCGGCAAGGGCTCTCCCCTGCTGGCAGCACTCGTGGATCGCGGCGACTTCAACCAGCACGACATCAACACCGAGATCCGCACGCAGGTGGACAACATCCTCAGCCGCGAAAAGGTCGGCAGCCTGATCCTCGGCTGCACGCACTACCCCATCGTGGAGGACAACTTCCGCGAGTGCTACCCCGAGATGAAGCTCATCAACCCCGCACTTGAGCAGGCCAACGCCGTCAAGGCGTACCTTGGCGGGCAGGGTGCCCTCAATCCGCAGGAGAAGGGCAAGTTCATCATCTGCACCAGCGGCGACCCGCAGGTGTATGTCAACGTAGGCAAGCGTCTCGGCCTGTTTGAGGCCAGCGAATTGAAGGTCGTCCACATCTGAGTATCACCGGAAAAAGCGGAGGGAATACCCTCCGCTTTTTTGTGCTGTTTTTCCGTTCTCCCGCATAGGATGGCGCGAGGTGGTCAGTTTGAAGGGTTTTGAGGCTGCGCTGCTGCGCGATTTCGGTCCGCGCACGGAATTGGAACGCGTGCTTGTTCATGCGCTGCGGCGCGGCGCGGGCGGGCGTGTGTATCTGATGCTGATGCCGGACGACGCGCTCTGGCTCGTCGGCACGCGCGCAGGCGCGCCCGCGGGCGGCGCGGTGCTGCTGGAGCTCGCCGCGCCGGGCGCACCGGTGGAGGACGCGCTGCTCGATCTGCGCGTGCGCGTGATCGACTGGCGCAGCAGCGAGCGCCGCTACGACGCGCTGATGGCGCGCCGCGCGCGGCGGCCCATGCCGTAGGTACACGGCCCCCGCCGCAGGAAAGGGTGGGACGCAGGCTTTTCGCCTGCGTCCCACCCTCGTTCTATTTCAGCGTGTCAAGGATCTGCCGCACAGCGCTCTCCACCGTGCCGTTGTTGTCGATCACCCGGTCGGCAAAACGCGCGTAGTGCGCGCGGCGCTTTTCATACATCGCCGCAAGATCGCCCGCGGAAAGAGGACGTCCCTCCCGCGGCAGCTTGTCAACGTCGCGTTCCAGCCAGAAGATGACGCCGTTCTGGTGCAGAAGATCGTAGTTTTCCTCTTTCGTCACGCAGCCGCCTCCCGTGGCAATGACCGCGCCTGAGCGCTTGCCGAGTTCTGCAAGGACCTCGCTTTCGAGCGCGCGGAACGCCGCCTCGCCACGCTTTTCGATGAGCTGGGCGCAGGTCGCACCGTTTTTCTCCTCGATCTCGGCGTCGCTGTCGAATACGACGCGGTCGATCGCTTCCGCAAGGCGCGCGGCGACGGTGCTTTTGCCGCTGCCGGGCATCCCTACGAGAATGATGTTCTGCATCTCCGCGTCGAGTTCTTTCCAGATGCGCTCCGTCTCACTGTCGGGAATGTCACGGTTTTCAAAGACCTCCGCCGTGCGCTTGGCCTGCGCGACAAGCATATAGAGCCCGCCCATATGCGGCACGCCCAGCTTTTCCGCCTGCAGCAGCAGCGCCGTGCGCGCGGGGTTGTAGACGATATCGAGCACACCCTCGAGCTTCGGAAAGAGCGATAAATCGATCGGCGACACGCCGCAGTTCGGATACATGCCGACGGGCGTGGTGTTCACGATGACCTCCGCGTCCGCGTGACGACCCAGGTTGCTATAGTTGTCCTCCCCCTTGCGGGAAATGATGGTCACGCTGCGCGCGCCCATTTCCTCAAGCACGGCGTGGACCGTCGAGGACGCGCCGCCGGAACCGAGCACGAGCGTCTTTTTGCCCTCGATCTGGATGCCGCTCGCCCTGACCATACCGGCAAAGCCGTAGGCGTCGGCGTTATCCCCGTACAGCGTGCCGTCCTCGCGGCGCACGAGCACATTCACGCTCTGGAGCTTTTGCGCAATGGGCGAGAGCTCCGCGCAGTACGAAATGACGGCCTTTTTATAGGGGATCGTGACGTTCAGGCCGTCAAAGCCCCCGCCCGTCAAAAATTCGCCGAGCTTTTCCGGCGCGACCTCATAGAGCCGGTACTCGTAGTCCGCAAGCCGGGCATGGATGGCGGGTGAATAGCTGTGTCCGAGCCGCTCGCCCAGTAAGCCGCAGCGCTTCATTCACACCACCTCGCTGTAGGAACCGAGGTAGGTAAATTCCTCACACAGTTCCGGCAGCTCGCCCATGAGCTGAATAAACTGCGGGGAGTAGACCGAGGTCTCAAGATCGAAGTAGAACATGAACTCAAAGTTGCGCTCGGGCATGGGGCGGCTCTCGAGCTTGTTGAGGTTGACACCGAGAGCGTAGAAGCGCGAGAGCACCTTATACAGCGAACCCGGACGGTGCGGCAGCACCATCATCAGGCTCGTGCGGTCCGCGCCGGGGTAAATTTCGAGGACCTTCGCAATGCAGATAAAGCGCGTGAAGTTGCTGCCCTGGTCCTGCACGGCGGCGGCAAGGCAGTCAAGCCCGTAAAACTCCATGCACGCGCGCGAGGAAAGCGCGGCCACATCCTTCCGTCCGGACTCGGCGACCATCTTGGCCGCGGCCGCAGTATTCTCACACCTTACGACCGTCACGTTCGGAAGACCCTGCAAAAAGCGGGCGCACTGACTGATGGCCTGCTCATGGGAGTAGATCTCGCGGATATCCTCCAGCTTCGCGCCGGGATTGGCCAGCAGATTGTGGTCGACCTTGATGCGCACGGAACGCACGATCCGGAAGTTGTGCTGCATCATCAGATCGTAGACCGCGTTCACGCTGCCGGCCGTGCTGTTTTCCAGCGGCAGCACGCCGTAGCGGCAGAGGCCCTTTTCAATGGCGGAGAACACCGCCTCGAAAGAACTGAAGTAGAACGTATTCGGGCGCTTGAAGAGCTTTTCGCACGCCTGCGAGGAATACGCGCCCTCCACCCCCTGGCAGGCAACGGCCGCGTCCTCGGGAAAGAGCTGCGGCGTATTCTCAATGGCGGCGGTGATCTGCTCGGGCAGCATACCGGTCGTACCGAGCAGGCGCCCCTGACGGCTGCGGCTGAGCTCGAAGATCAGCGAATAGAGCGAGAGCGTGTATTCGCGCAGATCCGCGGGCGTTCTTTCGGCAATTTCGCGCAGCTTTTCCTTCTCGCGGCGCGCGTCGAGCACACGCAGGCCGTTGGCCTTCTTGTAAGCAGCGATCTCACCCGCCACCTCCATACGGCGGACAAAGAGCGACAAAAGCTGTGCATCAATGCCGTCGATCTCCTTACGATAATCGTTCAGATCCATAGCGCTTCACCTTATTTCCTTTCTGCGCGCGAGCAGCGCGTCATAAACGGCGATCGCCGCCGCAGCCTCCACGCAGGGCACGGCGCGCGGTACGATGCAGGGGTCATGCCGCCCGGAAACGACGAGCGGCGCTTGTGTCATGGTCCGCAGATTCACGCTTTTCTGCTCTCTCGTGATGGACGGCGTCGGCTTGAACGCCGCGCGGAACACGATAGGCATACCGTTCGTGATGCCGCCGAGAATCCCGCCGCAATGGTTCGTCTCGGTGACGACTTTACCGTCTTCCACCGTGAAGGCGTCGTTATCCTCGCTGCCGCGCAGCTTTGATACGCCAAAGCCCGTACCGAACTCGACGCCCTTGACCGCGGGGATGCCGAAAACCGCTGCGGCGATGCGATTTTCCATGCCGCCGAACATCGGGTCGCCAAGACCCGCAGGCGCGCCGAAAACCGCACATTCAATGACGCCGCCGACGCTGTCCCCCGCTTCGCGCGCCGCCGCGATGGCTTCGCGCATCGCCTCACCGCGCGCATCGCTGACGACGGGGAACTCCTTGCCTGCAAGCGAGCCTGTCAGCTCACCTTCGTCAGAAATGCCCGCGATGGAGGCGATGCGGCTCACGACCGTGATGCCCTCGCGCGCTAAAATCTGTAAGCAGATGCCGCCCGCGATGCACAGCGGCGCGGTCAAGCGTCCGGAAAAGTGTCCGCCGCCCGCGCGGTCCTGCCAGCCGCCGTATTTGACCTCAGCGGTGTAGTCCGCGTGGCCGGGGCGCGGTGTGATGGCAAGATTCGCGTAATCCTGCGAGCGCGTGTTCGTGTTGCGGATGATGGCCGTGAGCGGCGCGCCGCAGGTATAGCCGTTCACAAGGCCGGAGAGAATTTCCGGTGCGTCGGCCTCCTTGCGCGGCGTCGACCAGGCGTTTTTGCCCGGCGCACGGCGGTTCAGAAAGCGCTGGAGCTCGTCCAGATCGACCTTCTCACCCGCGGGGATGCCCTCGACCGTCACGCCGATGGCAGGAGAATGCGACTGGCCAAAGATAGTCAGCCGCAGATTTTCGCCGTAGGTGCTGCTCATAACCCCGCTCCTTTCAAGCTGCCGAAGTCCTCCCAGAAGCGGGGGTAGGACTTTGCCACGCAGCCGTCGTTGTCGACTGTGATCTCACCCGTCGCGGCGCAGGCCGCCGTGGCGGCGGACATCGCAAGGCGATGGTCGTTCTGCGTTTCGACACTCCCGCCGTGCAGCGCGGGAACGCCCGTGATGACGAGGTCGTCTTCCTTCTCTTCAACTTGTCCGCCGAGCACGCGCAGCAGATTTGCCGTGCTCTTGAGGCGGTCAGACTCCTTGAGCCGCAGGCGGTAGGCGTTTTCGACCCTCGTCTCCCCCTCTGCGACCGATGCAACAACGCTCAGCACGGGGATGAGGTCAGGGATGGGAGACGCGTCGATCGTCACGCCGTGCAGCGCGCCGCGCCTGACCGTCACGGCGTCGCCGTGCTCGGTGACCTCCGCGCCAAAGGCGCGCAAAACGTCCAGCACGCCGCGGTCGCCCTGCGAGGACTGCAAATTCAGCCCCTCTACGGTCACGCCCTCTTTCGACAGCGCGCCCATACAGAGGAAGAACGCCGTGTTCGACCAGTCGCCCTCGACGACCGTACGCGCCGGCAGATGGAATTTCTGTCCGCCGAAGATGGTGTATGTGCTGCCGTTTTTCGGGAATTCGATTTTCGACAAGCGCAGCGCGTCCTCCGTCATTGAGACATAGGCCGCGGATTCGAGCTTGCCGGTCACGGTCAGCGTGCTGTCCGCATGTAGGCGCGGCAGAGCCATGAGCAGGCCCGAGATGTACTGTGAGGACACGTTTCCTGCGATCGTATAGTTCCCCCCGATCAGCTGTCCACTGCAATACAGCAGGTCGCCGTCCTCGCGGAGCGTCATGCCATGCTCTTTTAAAACGCTATCCAGCGGGGCGAGCGGGCGCTTGGGCAGCCGCCCCTCGCGGTGGAACACCGCCTGCGCGCCGAGCGCGCCGACGATGGGCAACAGAAAGCGCAGCGTCGACCCGCTTTCGCCGCAGTAGAGGTCGCAGCGCCCCTCAGGTACTTTTTTAATGGGAGAGACGAGAAAGCCCGTCTCCGTTTCCTCCATTTTTGCGCCGAGCGCGCGCAGGCACCTGGACGTTGCCGCGATGTCGGCGGAGATGCCGTCGCAGACGACCTCGGTCCTCTCTTCGCCGAGCGCCGCGCAGATCAGCAGCCGGTGCGCCTGCGATTTAGAAGCCGGGATGCGCACGCAGCCCGTGCGCGCGCCGGGCGTGATCGTTCGTTTCATCGGATGCCACCGTCCCGCATCCAGTCGCGCAGGGCTTCGACGGGGATCGTCTCCATGTGCACCTGACCGATCTTTTCCGGCACGATGAGGTGCATTTTGCCGCCGGAAATTTTCTTGTCGACGAGTTCCGCTTCATAGAGCTTGTCGAGTTCGTAGCCCGTCTCGGTCGGCAGGACGTAACGGTGCAGGATGTCCAGCAGGCGCGTCAGCGTCTCTTCGCCGCAGATGCCGCGCCTGACCGCCGCGCGCGTGACCGTCGCCATGCCGATGGCGACCGCCTCGCCGTGCAGAAGAGAAAAATCGCTGCACTGCTCCACCGCGTGGCCGAAGGTGTGGCCCAGGTTCAGCGTGCGGCGGCGGCCGAGGTCGTACTCGTCCGCGCCGACGATGTCGCGCTTCATCTGCACGCAGACCTCGAT
>CAKTLD010000007.1 GCA_934572445.1 uncultured Oscillospiraceae bacterium | reverse complement strand
GCGCCATCCAAAATGCCGCTGCCGTCACCATCCCCGCGGGCGAGACGACCTGGGGCGCGGTGTTTATCGCCAACGGCCTGCAGCTCATCATTGCGGTGCTGCTCATCGTACTGGGGCTGACCATCGTGGTCAACTCCCTCAGAAGCTACGCGCGCAGCGCGCGCGGCAGCGAAAAGGGTGCCTGAGCAGCGCCTATTCTCCCGTTCTGTCAGGCGCACCGCGGCGGTCTGTACCGCTGCGGTGCACCTTTTTCGCCTCGCAGTCGTTTACTGTCGATATTGTATAAAATTTTTCGCTTTTTTCGTAATTGTTCACAAAAAGAACTTGCATTTTTTGTCAGGCCATGCTATATTGCAAGCGCATTGAGATAAGGCAGTTCCGATCCGGCCGAACACAAGATAAGAGGAGGTTTTTCATCATGAAGCATCTGGGTCTGTTTGCAGCGGGCGTCCTGTTTGGGACCGCTGGTCTTAAGATCCTCGGCAGCAAGGACGCGAAGAAGGTCTATGCCCACACCACCGCCGCGGCGCTGCGCGCCAAGGAAAGTGTGATGCAGACCGTCACCGCCGTGCGCGAAAGTGCTGAGGATGTCTACGCTGACGCCAAGGACATCAACGAGCGCCGCGCCGAGGCCGAAGCGGCCGCCGTGGTCGAGGACGCATCCGAGGAATAACGCGCGAGAGCCGCGAGGATGCGGCTCTCTTTCTTTCTGGAAGGGACTGAACAGCAAATGAAATGCACCATTCTGCATGAATCCCGCGGACGGCTGCGCGTCCATCTCTGCTGCGCGCGCATGACGCTGCGGGAGGCAGATGTTCTGGAATACTATATGAGAGCGGCCACGGGCGTGCGCGAGGTCTCGGTCTATGACCGCACCTGCGACGCTGTGATCGTCTACGACAAGGACCGCGCGGCCGTCATCCGCGCACTGGCGGCCTTTTCGTTTGAAAAGGCCGAAAAGCTCGACCTCGTTCCCGAGCGCACGACGCGCGCGCTCAACCGCGAGTTTGAAGACAAGCTCGCCGCCACCGTCATGCGCCGTATGGTCTCGAAGCTTTTTCTGCCCACGCCCGTGACGACCGCCATTTCGCTCGTGCGCTCGGTCAAATATATTCGCGAGGGGCTCGGCGCCCTGCTGCATGGCCATCTCTCCGTCACCGTGCTGGACGCCACCGCCGTCACCGTTTCAATGCTCCGCGGCGACTTTGCCACCGCAGGCTCGGTGATGTTCATGCTGCGTCTGGGCGAGATTCTGGAGGAATGGACGCACAAGAAGTCCGTCGCGGACCTTGCCGGTGCGATGTCGCTCAACGTCGACCACGTCTGGCTCAAAACCGGCGGGAGCGAAACGCTCGTCCCCATCAGCGCGGTAGCGGCGGGCGACGAGATCGTTGTGCGCACGGGCAACCTCATCCCGCTCGACGGCCGTGTCATCTCGGGTGAGGCGATGGTCAACCAGGCCTCAATGACCGGCGAATCTCTGCCCGTGCCCAAGCACGCGGGCAGTCTTGTCTACGCGGGCACCGTCGCCGAAGAGGGCGAATGTGTCGTCCGCGTGGAAAAGGCGCTCGGCAGCGGCCGCTACGACCGTATCGTCAAGATGATTGAGGAATCCGAAAAGCTCAAGTCCACCGCCGAGGACAAGGCCTCCCGCCTTGCCGACCGGCTCGTGCCCTATACGCTCGGCGGCACACTGCTGACGTATCTGCTCACGCGCAACGTGACCAAGACGCTCGCCGTGCTGATGGTCGATTTTTCCTGTGCACTCAAGCTCTCCATGCCCATCGCCGTGCTCTCGGCCATGCGCGAAAGCAGCGCGCACCACATCTCCGTCAAGGGTGGGCGCTTCCTCGACGCCGTGGCGCAGGCAAACACCGTGGTCTTTGACAAGACCGGCACGCTCACTTACGCAACGCCGACAGTGGCACAAGTCGTACCCTTCGGCGGCAATGAGGAAAACGAGATGCTGCGGCTCGCCGCGTGCCTTGAAGAGCACTATCCCCACTCCATGGCCAACGCCGTGGTCGAGGAGGCAAAAAAGCGCGGTCTCACACATGAGGAATACCATTCGCAGGTACAGTACATCGTCGCCCATGGCATTTCGAGCATGGTAGACGAGAAAAAGGTGCTCATCGGCAGTGCGCACTTCGTCTTTGAGGACGAAGGCTGCCGCGTGCCCGCGGGTGAGCAGGCAAAGTTTGACTCCCTGCCCGCCGAGTATTCTCACCTGTACCTCTGCATTGCCGGCGAGCTCGCCGCGGTCATCTGCATCCACGACCCGCTGCGGAAGGAAGCGAAGGCCGCCGTGCAGGCGCTGCACGCGCTCGGCATCGACAAGGTCGTGATGATGACCGGTGACAACCGCAAGACCGCCGAATCCGTCGCCACCGAGGTCGGCGTGGACGAAGTCTATGCCGAGGTCCTGCCCGAGGACAAGGCCGCGTTCATCCGCAGCGAAAAGGCCGCGGGCCGCACCGTCATCATGATCGGCGACGGCGTGAACGACTCCCCCGCTCTGTCCGAAGCCGACGCGGGCATCGCGATTTCAACCGGCGCGGCCATCGCGCGCGAGATCGCTGATATCACCGTCGCGTCGGAGGATCTATTCGCGCTCGTCACGCTGCGCGAGCTGAGCGAGGCGCTGATGGCACGCATCCACCGCAACTACCGCTTCATTGTAGGCTTCAACTTCTCGCTTATCGTGCTGGGCGTGCTCGGCATCCTGCCGCCTACGACCTCGGCCCTGCTCCACAACATGTCCACGCTCGGCATCAGCCTCAAGAGTATGACGGATCTTCTGCCGGAGGAGCAGTAACGCCCCCTCTTCCCATACCGCTATTCCAAAAACCGCCGTGCGCGCCGCGCCAAGCGCCCCGCGCCAAAAAACGTTAAAGTGGTGAAAGATCATGACTGACAAGGAACTCAAGCATCTCGGCAGGGCCGAGTTGATCGACATCTTATATGAGCTGCAAAAGCGCAATGACGACCTGACGGCTCAGAATCAGCAGCTGAAGGCCGCGCTGGACGATAAGCAGCTCCGCCTGTCCGAGGCCGGCTCCATTGCCGAGGCCGCGCTGCGCGTGAACGGCGTGTTCGAGGCCGCACAGGCCGCCGCGGACCAGTATTTGCAGTCTATCCATTCCGCGAATGAGGGCATGGAGCAGAAGATCGCCGAGGCTGAGGAAAAGGCCGCCGCAATCGTTCGCTCCGCTGAGGAAAGGGCCGCACAGATCACCGCGGACGCCGAACGGCAGGCAGACGAGAGCTGGGCGCAGTTCGAGCAAAAGGCCGGCGAGCTGATCCGCGCACACGAGGAGCTGCGCGCGCTGGTCGAAAAGAAAGGCCCTCATCAGGAATAATCGCAAAAAAGCGACCCGCTCAGGCGGGCCGCTTTACTTTTTTACTTCCCGAAGATCAGGCTGCCAAGTCCCGTGGAGGTCAGGAACAAAATGAACATAACGACGGGAACGACGTATTTCATCATCACGCTGTAGAGTCCCGCTCTGCCAAAGTGCTCTCCGTTTTTCTCCACTTCGGCAATGATCCACTTCGGCCCCACGACCCAGCCGATCAGGATACTGGTGAGCAGGCTGATAAACGGCATGAGAAAGCTGTTGCTGATGTAGTCCATCACGTCGAGCAGCTGCGCGGTCGAGCCGTTCGGCAGCGGAAGCTCAAAGTAGAGCACATTGTAGCCCAGGCAAATGATCACGGCCGTCACAAGCGAGTAAACACCGACAGCGGCGCACATCTCCCTGCGCGACTTGTGGAATATCTCCATGCAGTTTGCGACGAGCGTTTCCATCACGGACACACAGCTCGTCAGCGCGGCAAAGCCGAGGGCAAGGAAGAACAGCACTCCCACGATGCGCCCCACGCCGCCCATCGCGGCGAAGACCTTCGGCAGGCTGATAAACGTCAGGCTCGGGCCGCTGGCCATGCCCTCTCTGCCAAGGAAGACATACACGGCGGGAATGATGGCCATGCCAGCGAGGAAGGCCGCGCCGGTGTCGAAAAGCTCGATCTGGTTATTGGCCCGGTTGAGGTCCACATCATCCTTGACGTAGCTGCCGTAGGTGATCATGATGCCCATGCTGACGCTGAGCGAAAAGAAGAGCTGGCTCATCGCGTCGAGCACCACGCCGAGAAAGCGCTGGACCGTCATGCCCGTCAAATCGGGCTTCAGGTAAATGGCAAGGCCCTGCAGGCCCGTGCGGGTCGCGCCGCTTTCATCCGTACGCGAGAGTGTGAGTGAAAAGGCGGCGATGCCGACGATCAGCAGCAGGAGACCGGGCATGATATAGTGGGAATACTTTTCGATGCCCTTCTCCACGCCGCAGTACACGACCCACGCCGTAAGCGCAAGGAAGAGCAGCATAAAGACGATGGGCGAGACGGACGAGGTGATAAACGACGTGAAAAAGCCGTTCTCCGCCGCGCGCGTGCCGTCAGAGACGAGGTAAACGGCAAAATATTTGACGATCCAGCCGCCGATGACCGAGTAATAGGTCATGATAAGCGTGGGGACCAGAAACGTAAGATAACCGAGGAATTTCCACTTTTTATGGAGCGCCGCAAAGGCGCCCAGCGCATTCTGCTTCGTGCGGCGGCCGATGGCCACATCGGTCGTGAGCAGCGTAAAGCCAAACGTCAGCACCAGCACGAGATACACAAGCAGGAACAGTCCGCCGCCATCCTTGGCGCAGAGATAGGGGAAGCGCCAGATGTTGCCGACACCCACCGCACTGCCTGCCGCCGCCAGCACAAAGCCGAGCGAACCGCTGAAACCGCTTTTTTTCTTCATCATTCTTCTCTCCTTCTCGCTGCACAAACAACTAAGGTGGCATTGTATCAGAAAGTGAAAAAAGCGCAAGTTTCAAAAGTTTCTTTTCACGAAATTTCTTTTGCAAAAATTTCATTTCGCTATATACTTTTGTCCAAAAAGCGGATATACTGTCAGAAGATACGCGAATCTTGACAAAAAGGATAGTTTACGGAAACAATCATGGACGACATCAACCTCCACATCGGCGGGCAGATCCGCAAATACCGTAAGGCCGCGCGCATGACGCTCCAGCAGCTTGCCGCCGCCATCCACAAAAGCCGCGCCACCGTCTGCAAATATGAAAGCGGCGAGATCTCCCTCGACATCGCCACGCTGTATGAGATCTCGCAGGTGCTGCAGGTCTCGCTTTCCCAGCTCGTGAGCTTTTCGCCCCGGGTACCGCCCCGGGAGGTCCCCGCGGTGGGCAGCGTGCAGAAAAGTCCGTTCTTTCAGGCACGGCGGCTGTATTTCTACTTTTACGACGGGCGCTACAAGCGCCTCAAGGACGGCGTGATCGACATTCATGAGCCGCTGGGCCAGTCCGGCCTGTATGAAGCGAGCTTCACGCTCAGTTCCGTTTCGGGCAACGGACGCAGCGGCGAGTCGTATTACACCGGCAGCGTGCTCTACAGCGACATGCTGATCCGCTTCACCTTTGTCAACCAGCTCAACCCGCTGGAGGAGGATCTGCTTTACATCTTCAATCCTCTGGAGCTGCGGGATTTTACCGACGGGCTGCTGTGCGGCATTTCAAGCGCCGACCTGATGCCCTGCGCGTTCCGCTGTCTGGTCACGCTCTCGCCCCAGCCGCTCGATGAGGCGCTGCGAAAGCGTTTGCTCTTCTCGCCTCAGGAGCTGCGGCGCTGGGCGCAGCTCAATATGCTGCTCGTGGGCAACCGCGGCGGAGAATGAAAAACAAAAACCGCAAAGCCGCCTTTTTTCGACGGCTTTGCGGTTTTCTTCCAATCAGGCGGCCCCAGTCCGCAGCGCGTTGCCAAACGGCAGCGCCTTCTTCCCTTATCGCGCGCTTTATTTTTCCTTCTTCCTGCGCTGGATCTGGAGGACGTTAAAAAGGTTGGCCAGCACAATACAGCCAAGCGCGAGCGTCAGCGCCGTGTTCCCTTCCCATACCTTCAGCAGCGAGAGCACCAGAAAAATAATGCCCGCCGCCGACAGGCCAAGGCTTGCAATGATGAGCAGCCTGCTGATCGTTTTTTGATCCATGCTTTCCTCCTGTGATGCGCTCCGCCGACGCATCCGCTTTATAAATTATTTGTTTTGAAACATATGATTTATATATAAACGACATTTCTTTATTTGTCAAGCCCCTTCGGAATATTTTTTGAAGCCGCTGCGCCGAAATTTTATTGACAACCGTAAACAATCATGCTATATTCTGGTTACAGACGTAAACACTTCGTATAAGGAGCGTGACCGCTATGGACCGGATCAACCTGACCCCTGCCGAATGGAACATCATGGAGTGCCTCTGGGAGCAGTCTCCCCGCACGGGGCGCGAGATAACGCAGAGCATGACCGCCCGCATGGGCTGGAACCGCAGCACAACGCTGACGCTGCTCAAGCGTCTTGAGGACAAGGGCATCGTGCTGTGCGACAGCAACGGTGCAAAAAACACCTACTCCCCCGCCGTGCGGCGCGAGGATGCAGCAATGGCCGAAACGGAGACATTTCTCGACCGTGTCTATCAGGGAAGTCTGAGCATGATGGTCAGCGCGCTGACGCGCCGTCAGGCCATCTCCAAGGAGGAACTCGACGAGCTCTATGAGCTGCTGCGGCAGATGGAGGAGGGTGCAAAATGATACAGTGGATCGTCACTTCCAGCGTACTTATTCTGGTCGTGATCGCGCTGCGCTACCTGCTGCGCGGAAAGATCAGCCTGAAAATGCAGTATGCGCTGTGGCTGCTGGTGCTGGTGCGGCTGCTGGTACCCGTGAGCTTCGGCACGAGCGATGTGAGCGTGATGAACGCCGTTCCGGCAAACGTACCGGTCATCTCGCAGCCCGCACAGCCCGCCGGCTATGAATCGGCGGCCGGACCGAAAACACCGGTGCAGAGTGCGGGCGATCCGGTACAGCAGCCCGCGCAGAACACGGCCCCTGCCGCGCCCGAGCCGGAGACACCGCAGGAGATTGACTGGGCAAGGCTCGGCATGGGCGTTTACTTCGCGGGCGCAGCGGCGCTGGGGCTCGTCTTTCTCGCCTCCAACCTGCGCTTTGCGCGCGCCCTGCGCCGCTCGCGCAGGCGCACGGAGCTGACCGCACTGCTGCCGGTATACGAATCGGGCGCGACCGAAACGCCGTGCCTGTTCGGGCTTTGCCGCCCCGCCATCTACCTCACGCCCTCGACGCTCACGGACGGAGACGCCCTGCGCTATTCCCTCGCTCATGAGCAGACGCACTATCTCCACCACGACCAGCTCTGGTCTGCGCTGCGCGGCGTGTGCCTTGCGCTGCATTGGTACAACCCGCTGGTGTGGTGGGCGGCAGAGCTTTCCCGCCGTGACGCGGAGCTGGCCTGCGACGAATCGACTATTGGGCATCTGGGCGAGAGCGAACGCGCGTCCTATGGCCGCACGCTGCTGCGCATGACGTGCGAAAAGCGTCCCGCGCTGCTTGTGACCGCCACAATGATGACCGACAGCGGCCGCGGCCTGCGCGAGCGCATCACGCTGCTGGTAAAAAAGCCGAAGACCGCAGCCTACGCAGCGGTCGCACTGGTGCTGGTGGCCGTGACGGCCGTGGCCTGCACCTTCACCGGAAAGACGGAAAGCGATCTGCCCAGCCCCTTCGGGCGGACGTACCGCACCGCCGAAGTCGTGTATCAGGCCCCCGAATACGACCTTACGCTGACGGCCGGTACCGCCCCCTCCTTCCGTTTTGAAAAAGACGGGCAGGCCACCGTGGTCATCGGGAGCGTAGACGATACCGCGCCCGACCTGGAACGCACCTACGGCGCATTTGAGGACTATTCCCTGACCAAGGCGAGCTTTGACGACCGCTTCCGCACCGCCGAGGACGGCACCTCCGGCTGGGCGGACGGCACGCTGAACGCCGCAAAGCTGCGCCGCGAAAATGCACAGGCCTGGCACTGCACGGCCACCGGCGACATCTCATGGCCGGAGGAGCTGTACCTGCTCCAGCAGAAGGACGGCACGCTTTACCTCATCATGGGCTATGACTGGGATGCCTCCGAACGATTCCCGGACGGCCTGCGCTTCTTCCGCTGGATGTTCCGTCTGAACGACCCGCTGAACAATCGGAACAGCACCGGCGTGTATGCAAGCATGGACGACTACGCCGCAGACATCGTCAGCGCGCTTACAGAGGCTGGCGGTTATGCCTACGATATCGTTCCCGCTGGCAGCCGCAGCGACAGCGGCAATTACGAAACTGTAATCGAGGCCGCCGAGGATGTGCGCATCACGGGCCTGTATCTCGAGGCCTCGTGCGGCAGCGTGTGCCCTGAGGGCGCGATCGAGCTGTGGTACTTCGACTATGCTGTCAAGCCCGTGGACAGCGCGGGCGCGCTGCCCGAGCGCTTCTTCTGGGTCGGCGGCAACAGCATCTCCGGCGACGGCTACATTGATGACGGCCTTTACTATTACCTCACTGTGCTGCACCGCAGCGCGACGGACGATTACACCATCCTGCGCACCGCCCTGACGAACGATGGCTTGTGGTACAACGGCAGCAGCTATAGCGATGCCTGCGAGGAATACCTTTACGATTTCTACGCCGACTACGCGATGCTTGACCTGCCGCGCTACCATATACCCGACTTTCTCAGCGAAGATGACCTGCTTTCCGAGGGCGTGACCCGCACCAGCGAGGATACCGTGGGCTACCGCTATGATGGCAGCGCGTACATCCTCTATACCACACGCCTGTTCACTTATGCCGGTGAGCCCGGAGCCGACCGCTGGGAGAGCATTTACTCCACCGGCAGCGCCCTGTGTGTGGACAAGAGCACGGACAGCACGGAGATGATGGAGACATTTTACCGCGATAACGGCTTTACGCTTGCGCAGTACCGTGAGGGCTCGTCGCTCAGCGGTCCGTGGCTGCGCTATGACGCGGACAGCGGCACGCAGTTTGCAAACTATCTTGCCCCTAACGCGGAGGAGGGCGGCTGCTACATCATCTCGGCCTACTGGCAGCCAACGGACGACGCCTCGCGCAACCAGTGGGGCTACAGCAAAAAGAATCAGATCACGAACGAGTCGGTGATGCTGCGCGCGATGGCGCAGAGCTTCATGGCCGTCTCTCCCGAGAGCTGCTATGCGTCCTACACTCCCTCGTTCGAGGCAGATGTGAGCAAGCAGACAGCGGACCCGTTCACCTTTGTAAGCGGTCTGGCGCTCTATATGGACCCGGCAGACGCCGGATCGTACTATTATCCAACGGCAGCGACGTGGAATCCCGTTTGGCTGGGCAGCTGCAGCTACACGCCCTGTGATGCCTACGATGCGCCGCAGGACAGCCTGAAGCTCGACATGATCCTCAGCAACAACGATCAGTCGCGGTTCACCTTCTACGAGGGAACGAATATCGTGGCCTACCGCCGCGGCGGGGAGAACGCCGCGGAGTATTACCTGGCGGAAGGCGACTTCAGCATCATGGACAACGATGGGCGCACGCTCTTCGACGCGGTGCGCAGCTGGTACGACGAGGCAGAGTATTTCGCGCTGCACAATGCGATCGAGCCGATCGACAAGAGCCTTTCGTGGCAGGAGGCCGCGCAGCAGTGGGCGGACCGCTACTACGGTGCAGCGCTGAACGTGACCGCTGGCAGCAAATATAAGTACACCTGGGTCAAAACAGTCATCACCCCGGCGGATGATACCACCGCACAGCTCCGTAAAAGCGGCACGATCGACGAAAACTCGTATTGCTTCTACACCAACACCGCCTTCGTGGCGGAAAGCGCGCTGTCGCTCAACTACTCGATGGCCGGCAACACCGGTCCTTGTGAAAAGGTCCCTGACGCACCGGAGGGAGCATACGAGTACAGCCGCTGCTGCGTCATGTACCTGGACAGCGACGGCTGGTACGGCCAGATGTGGGGCACCGGCTGGTAAGGACGCCATGCGAATGAACAGGGAAGGAGAAACAATGAACGGATATTTCGTCTGGGTCGATACGGCAGAAAAGATCGCGTCGTTTCACGCGGTCGAGAGCGGCGCGCCGCTGCACTTTGAGCAGCACGAGACGTTCATGGCCTATCTCAGCGCGCTGACCTCTCAGGGATATCGCTTCCAATAAAGCAAAAGAAGGGGACGGCCCGCGAGCCGTCCCCTTCTTGCTTACAGAAATACATGCTCCTTCAGCCTCGCCATCGCCGTCTCCAGCCGCTCGCGCGGCAGGGCGAGATTCATGCGGATATGGCACGGCCCGTGGAACGGGCGGCCATCCTGCCACATCACGCCCACGGCGCGGCCCGCCGCCAGCACCTCGTCGATGCTGCGGCCGTGCATGCGGCAGTATTCTCCGCAGTCGAGGAAGAGCATATAGGTCCCCTCGGGCGGCTGCACCCGCACACCACCCCCGAACTGCCCGCGCAGGAAGGCGCAGGCATAGTCCACATTGTCTGACAGCACGCCGCGCAGCTCGTCGAGCCAGGCCGCGCCATCGTCGCTGTAAGCGCCGATAAGCGCATGCATCGAAAGGACGTTCATCTCGTTGTAGTGGCTCAGGCTCGCTTCCTTCTCCACGCGGCGGCGCAGCGCATCGTTATAGACGATATGGTAGCTGCCCACAAGACCGGCAAGGTTGAAGGTCTTGGACGGCGCATAGAGCGCGATGGTGCGGCGGCGCGCGTCGTCCGAAATGGACTGGAGCGGGATGTGACTGTGGCCGCGCAGCGTCAGGTCGGACCAGATCTCATCCGAGATCACGGTGACGTCCCACTTCTTCGCCAGCGCCATCAGCTCCTCGAGCTCCGCGCGTTCCCAGACGCGGCCCGTGGGGTTGTGCGGCGAGCAGAAGACGACGGCACGGATATTTCCGCGGCGAAGCTTGTCCTCCATGTCGGCAAAATCCATGCGCCATACGCCGTGTGCGTCGGGCTTCAGTGTGCTCGTAACAAGGCGGTAGCCCGCGTTTTCCATTGCACCGGTAAAGCCGATGTAGGTCGGCGCGTGGACGAGCACCCTGTCCCCCCGCGCGCATACCGCGCCCAGCGCGCTCATCAGGCCGCCGAGCACGCCGTTCTCATAGCCAATGTGCTCCTTTTTCAGACCCGTCACGCCGCTGCGCGTCTCCTGCCAGCGGATAATGGCACGGTAGTAGTCCTCACTCGTGAAAAAATAACCGTAAAGCGGATGTTCGATGCGGCGGCGAATGGCCTCATTCACAGCGGGGGCCGTGGCAAAGTTCATGTCCGCCACCCACATGGGGATAGCGTCAAAACCCTCGCTTGGGCGGAAGGCGGGGTCAGCATCCACGATATCGACCGCCAGCGCGTCCTTCCCCCTGCGGTCGTAGAGGGTGGTAAAGTCAAATCTCATAAGTTCCTCCTGCGTCCGGCACGGCAGAGCCGCGCCGGTCTCTGCTATTCATTGTAGATACCGCACCGGCGCTTGTCAAGCAGCCTGTCTCAGGGGGCCTTTGGCGCGGGAGCGGAGCAGAAAATGCGCTTTTAGCACAACTTCCTCTTGAAAACAGTGAAAAAATGTGCAAGAATAGAGCCAGAGTAGAAGCCGCGCGGGGCGCGGCCTTTTGCGGCGGCTCAGTTAGATGCTTCTAACCAGTCGGTTTGTCGTCAAAAGTTAGAGCAGTCTAATTTCAATGCAGCGCGCGTCTCCGCGTGCCGCGACCGATCGGAGGAATATCATCATGCAGATCGACCTGAATAAGTACCGGCGGGACTGTCTGCTCGGCGCGCTCGGCGCGGCGCTGATGCTCACCGGCGACCTGTGCCTGAGCGTCATACCGGCCAACGCGGGCGACAGCGGGCTTTTCCTGCGCGAGGCATACCTGAACGGCACATATCCCGCATGGCGGCTGCCGCTGCTGCTGGCAACGGGGCTGTGCGGCATGGCGCTGATCTTTTTTGCCGTGCGGGCCTGCTATACGCAGATCCGCCCGGAATACCGGAAAACACGGCTGGCTATCCTCGCTGGCGGCGTGGTCTATCTGACCTCCGCCGCAGCGCTGCATCTGCTGATCGGCAGTCTGGCCGACTGGACGAGTACGCTCGCGCCGCTGCTTGGCCGTGACGAGACCGCCGCGCTCATTCAGGCGCAGTATGACCGTCTGATGCCGTCGATGCTTCCCGCCTACGCGGGAATGGTCCTCCTCATCCTTGTCAGCGCGTGGGCCGTTCTGCGCGGCCGGACTGTGCTGCCGAAAAAGATGGTCTGGTGCCACATGCTGGTGTTTCAGCTCATCTTCGTACTGATCCCCGACATACGGCAGTTGTTCGGCACAGGGATCTCGACCTGGGACTTTGTGCTCAGCCAGGGCTCGGGCAACGCGGCGCTGATGCTCTGGATGCTTGCAAACGCCGCGTGGGCACGGCGGCAATGCCGCCTGAAGAGAACGGAGGAAGTATCCCATGCGTGAAAAGATCACTCTCTCCGGTGTGCCGGAGACCATGCTGCAAACCGTTTACGCACGCGCCAGAGAAACGCAGACGCGCGGCGCGATCCATGATGAAATGGCGGCCGGGATCGTCGATCGTCTCGACTATGACTTCTCGCTGGCCGAGAAGGACGCGGCCATGCGCAGCGGCGTCATCGCCCGCACCATCGTGCTCGACCGGCTGACAAACGCATACCTCGCCGCCCACCCGGACGCGGTGGTAATAAACCTCGCCTGCGGGCTGGACACGCGCTGCTACCGTATAAAGGGCTACACCCACTGGTACGACCTTGACCTGCCGGAGACCATCGCCGTGCGCAAAAAGCTGCTGCCCGAAAGCGCGGCTGTCACGCAGTTGGCCATGTCCGCCATGGATGACTGGGGCAGCCGGATCGCGGAGACGGACGCCCCCGCCCTCGTCATCATCGAGGGGCTGACGATGTACCTGTCCGAGTCCGATGTGCAGCGCATCTTTGCCGTCATCGCGGCGCGCTTTACGCGCGCGACGGTGCTGGTGGAGACGATGAATCCCATGGTCGTCCGCCGCTTCAAGGAAAAGTCCATTGAGGGCAGCCATGCAAAGTTCATCTGGGGTGTGAGGAACGGCAAGGCGCTCGCGGCACTGCTGCCGGACTTCCGCTTTACTGAAGAGCACAGCCTGTGCGAGGGCATGGCGGTGTTTGCGCCGGTCTACAGGCTGCTCAACAGGATTCCGGCCATCCGCAATATCTCCAACCGCATCACCGTGCTGGAAAGGACGTGAGGGCAATGTCATTTCTGGAAAATACCCGCAGGCCGTCCGGTCTGGGCGGGCGGCTCATGGTCTTGATGATGAATCTGGGCCACCGTGCGCTCTCGGGCTGGGGTCTGTCGTTTGCCGAACCCGCGGAGGATGCGTGCGTTCTGGACTGCGGCTGCGGCGGCGGCGCAAGCATCCGAAGCCTGCTCAGGATGTGCCCGAGGGGCATCGTCAAGGGCGTCGATCATTCCGCCGTCAGCGTGGAAAAGGCGCGGAAGCTCAATGAACGGGCGATCCAAAGCGGACGCTGCGCGGTGCTGCGGGGCAGCGCGGCGGACCTCATCTTTGCCGCGGAGCAATTCGATCTGGTCACGGCGTTTGAAACGGTTTACTTCTGGCCCGATCTCCCCCAGTGCTTTCGGGAGGTGTGCCGCGTGCTGAAGCCGGACGGCACGTTCCTGATCTGCAATGAATGTGACGGCGAGCATGCCCGAGACGAAAAGTGGACGGAAAAGATTCAAGGCATGGTCATCTATCGGGACACGCAACTGAAGGCCGCGCTGGAGCAGGCAGGCTTCCGCTGCATTGAGATCCATAAAAACCAAAAGGGCTGGCTCTGCGTCACGGCACACAGATAAGCGGCAGGCCGGTCTCCCCTATCAATCCAATCGGAAAGAAGGTCACCCTATATGAGCGTTCTTGCCTCTGCTCTGCGCGCGGCCTATAAACTCTCCGGCGCGAAAAAGGCCTTCGCCCTGCCGGAAGATGATATCCTGAAGGTCATTGAAAAGCAGAACCGTCACCGCGGTGTTTTCACTCCCACCGACCGCAAGGCGCATTACGAAACGATCCTGGTCAACGGCTTTCCCTGCCTGATCGTCCGTGAAAATGAAGAACCGGCGCAGCGCGCCATTCTCTACTTCTTCGGCGGCGGCATGGTCATCGGCCCCGACAAGGGCGACCTGCCCGTGATGCGAAAGCTTGCGCGCGAAACGGGCTGCGACGTGTGGTTTCCCTTTTATCCCCTCTGCACTGAGCACTGCATCACCGAGACCTATGATATGGTCTACGAGTGCTACCGCCGGATGATCGCGCTCTACGGCGGCGGAAACGTCAGTACCTGCGGCTTTTCCTCCGGCGGCGCGCTGGCACTCGGCATCGCCGCGCACAACAACGCACTGGGCCACCCTCTGCCGCAGCCGCGACACATCGTGGCCGTATCGCCCGGCGAGGTGCCGTGGAACGATGCCGAAAAGGCACGGATGCAGGCGCTGAACGGGCGCGATGTCTCCATCGACTACGCCTTTATGGAGCTGGTGGAAAAGTTCATGCGCCATGGGCTGGACAATGTACCGGACTATATGATTTCCGGCTCACGCGGTGACTTTTCCGGCGTCGGCGACATTCACTTTTTCTACTCAGCCGATGAGGTACTCTATGGAGCGCTGCCAGACTTCGAAGCCGCCTGCAGGCGCTCGGGCGTGCCCTGCACCGCCTCCGCGCGAGCAAAGATGGTGCACTGCTACTGCATGCTGCCGTGCTTTCGGGAAGCAAAAGAGGATTTTGCCAGGATCACGGCAATCCTGAAACAATAGGAGGCACTCATGAAGTATCATATCGAAAGAAACACCGTGCAGGAAACGCTCGTCATCCCGCTGTATGCGCGCAAGATGTGTTCGGAGCTGTTTCCGCGCCTGTACCGCGACGAAACAGCCCTCCGCCTGATCGAGGCGATCGACTATGACTTCTCCGCGCTGGCAGAAAAATCGAAGAGCATCATGCAGCAGTTTGGCTTTTTAGAAGCCGCCTGCGGCAAAACGACCTTGCCTTCGAAGTGCGGGACTATCTCAGAACGCATCCGAACGCAGCGGTCGTCAACCTCGGCTGCGGGCTGGATGACACTGGATACCGCTGCAGCAACGGCTCCTGCAGGATATACAACCTTGACTTTCCCGATGTCATTGCGGTGCGCAACGCGCTGCTCCCCGCGCGCGAGCGCGAAGAGAACATCGGCTGCGACCTGAACGATCCCGCGTGGTTTGAACGAATCGACGCCTCAGGCGGCGCAGTCTTCTTTGCCGCCGGCGTGTTCTACTACTTCCTCGCCCCACAGGTCCGCGCGCTGGTGCAGGGCATGGCAGAGGCTTTCCCCTGCGGGCGTCTCGTCTTCGATGCTGCGGGAAAGTCCGCGGTCAAGCTGATGCTGAAAACCTGGATCAAGGATGCGGAGATCAAAAATGTGGGCGCGTATTTCTCCGTGAGCAATGCAGAAAGGGAACTCTCAGCGTGGAGCAGCCGCCTGCGCGTATCCTCGCGCGGCTATATGCTGGGCTACCACGACCTGAACGACCCCAGCGTGAAGGGCTTTTACCGCTTTCTTGCCCGCGTGGGCGACGGGCCGATGCGCATGCAGATCGTTCGTCTCGACTTCACCTCCGCCTGAGCGGAGCTCAGGCGGTCGGCCCATCCGGCAGCAGGGTGCAGGCGCGGAAATCCGACTCCGGCCGACAACGGCGCACGACCGGCAGCTTGCTGATCCCGGAGCCGAGGCATCGGATCATCCGCTTCGTGCCGTTGAGCGCCGCATCGGAACCCAAAAGAGGATAACGCACGCAGAATGTCCGGAGGGGACCGGCGGCATCAGCCGCCCGTCCCCTCCGGATGTTTCCTCCTTTACGCGCGCAGATCGTGCAGCAAGTTCTCAGGCCCCTGCTTTGCGGTGGGCACGATATCAATGACCGGATAGCCGTGGTACAAATCCTCGCCGACATCCAGAATAACCTGCAGCCCGCATCCTCCAGCCGCTTTTTCGGGCTTCCGCAGGCGGCGTAGGCAGCCTCCCGATCGGCACAGCACAGGCAACACTCCCCGAGCCCCCGATAGAAGCCGCGCCGGGAGCAGGCCATGTACTCCGGCAGGTCCTTGCCGTGGATCAGGATATCATAGCCGGTTCCGAAAAACTGCGCCGAGGCGGCAATGTCCGCTCTGTCAGGCTTCTTCGCCCGTCCCCCCCCTGCGTATGCAGACAGGTGCCCGGAGAGGAAACATACAGCTTTTCGGGCATGGGCACACCCTCACCTTGCGTGTGCTATACATGACGATGCAGCCGTTGACCGTTTTCGGGGTAAAGTCCAGTTCCCTGTGCCTGCACTTCGGCAGCACCACCCTGTCGCTTTTTCCGCGGAAGCGCGCAAGGATCTCCTCCGCCCTGCCGGTCATCCACCTTTTTAAGCCGATGCACCCGCCGATATCTGAGCGATAATTCTGCCACGGCCTCGCCCCTTTCGCATTGAGTTGATCACATATAACTCTACGTCATCTGAAAAACCGCTGCCGCGGCTGCCCTTTGCTGCAGCTGCGGCGCGGCGGTATCCGCGCACAAAAAACTCCCCCCTGCGCCAAGGGAGATGCGGCGCAGGAGGGGAGCTGCTTCTTGAACCTACATTTTCAAGAGGCTTCTTGCAAGAATCAATATAGTCTCTGCGCGCTGCACTGTCAACGTCTCATGTTCTGTATTGTCGAATTATGAACGTTATTGCCGCATTATAATTTTAAGATCGTCGATGCGCGGCGCGCGGTGCCGGAGGACGGTGCGCCGCATGCGCCGCCTTTTGTGCGGCAATGCCGAACGATTTTCCCGCAGTGCAGGAATATAAAGAAATCATAAAGAACAGCGTCCGTTTCATGGGAAAAAGAGTTGAAAAGCACCGAGAGCAGGACTATGCTTGCTCTTGAAGCCGGACAAAGGGCTGCTGCGGGTAACTTTTGAGACCCTTTTCGTATCCGCAGGCAGCCGCCGCACAGCGGTTCCGGCAAATCTATAAAAGGAGAATCAAAATGAAGAAACCCACTCAGGAAGCCCGCATTGAAAACGTTTATCAGCTTGAGGGCCGCGTGCTCATCGCCAAGGCCATTCCCTTCGGCTTACAGCATGTGCTGGCCATGTTCGTGGCGAACGTCGCACCGCTCATCATCATTTCCTCGGTCGCCGTTTACAACGGCGCAGCCTTCACGGCTATCGAGACAGCGCGTCTGCTGCAGAACTGTATGCTCATCGCCGGTATCGGCACACTTTTGCAGCTCTACCCCGTCTGGAAGATCGGTTCCGGCCTTCCGGTCGTCATGGGCATCAGCTTCACGTTTCTGGCCGCCTGCCTTGCGACCGCCTCGCAGGATTACGGCATCATGGTCGGCGCGATCATCGTCGGCGGCTGCTTTGAGGGTGTGCTGGGCCTGACGGCCAAGTACTGGCGCAAGATCATCTCCCCCATCGTCTCGGCCTGCGTGGTCGTCTCGATCGGTTTGAGCATCTTAAATGTCGGCGTTTCGTCGTTTGGCTCTTCGTCGGCGTATCCGCTCGGCTCATGGCAGAACCTGCTCGTCGCCACCATCACGCTTGCCGCCGCGCTCATCTTCCACACCACGCTCAAGGGCGTTGCCAAGCAGCTCTATGTCCTGCTCGGCATGGTCGTGGGCTATGTCGTCTCGGTTTTCTTCGGCATGGTCGATTTTGCCGCCATGGGCGACACGATCCGCGAGCTCGGCGTGATCGCCGTGCCGCAGCTGTTTGCCTTCAAGCCGCAGTTCCAGCCCGGCGCGATCCTCTCGTTCTGCCTGGTGTTCATCGTCTCCGCCGTTGAGACCATCGGCGACACCACCGCCTGCTGCAAGGGCGGCCTCGGCCGCGACATCACGGCCGATGAGATCTCAGGCTCGCTGTGCGTCGACGGCTTTGCCTCCGCGCTCTCCGGCGGCGTGTTCGGCTGCTCGCCCATCACGTCGTTCAGCCAGAATGTCGGCCTCATTTCGATGACCCACGTCGTCAATCGCTTCACCATCATGTTCGGCGCGCTGGCGATGATCCTTGGCGGTCTGTTCCCGCCCATCGGCGCGTTCTTCACGACGCTGCCTGACTGCGTGCTCGGCGGGTGCACTGTCATCATGTTCGGCTCTATTATGATGTCCGGCGTGCGCATGATGCACGACGCGGGCATGGACCAGCGCAACACGCTCATCGCCGCGACGTCCATCTGCCTCGGCGTCGGCGTTACGCAGGTCGACGGCTTTTTCAACGAGCTGCCGAGCTTCATCGGCGACATTTTCGCGGGCAATATGGTCGCGGGTGTATTCGTCGTGGGCCTCATCCTCGATCTGTGCCTGCCGCGTGACCCCAGCCACTACACCAGCATGTAATTGAAGCCTACCGCAAAAAGCTCCTGAGGAATTTCCTCAGGAGCTTTTCCTTATCCTTATGTATGGCTTAATGCGCCGGCGTCAGCACGCCGAAGCGGTCATGGATAACGTGCCGCGGGCAGACCACCGCACACGCCCCGCAGCTCAGGCAGCGCTCCGCGTCGATGACAGCGTGGAACTGCTCGATATGGATGGCATCCGCCGGACAGTTCCTTACGCACAGGCCGCAGGCAATGCAGCTCACATCGCAGACCGTGCGCGCGCCGGTCTTTGTCGCCGCATCGAAGCCCTTATCGAGATTCGAACACAGCGGCTGGATACGGTCGTCCAGCAGCCGCACACGGATCAGCTGGCGTGGGCACTTGCGCGCGCATGCACCGCAGCCGATGCACGTTTCCTCGTCGACCTCGGCGCAGCCAAACTCGTTCAAGTGGATGGCGCCGAAGCGGCAGGTGTTGACGCACACCTCGCAGCCAATGCAGCCGTAGGCACACAGCAGCGCGCCGCTCTCATCCTTTTTTGCACGGCAGCCGCCGCTGCAATATACCGTCGCCACGCGGGCTGGAAATTTACGTTTGATTGCCATGATCGTCCCCCTCTTCTCTCTCTTCTTCCATCATAGCACAGCCTGCACGCCCTGCCAACCATAAAATGCGGACGCCGCACCCCTCACTCCCGATAGCCCAGCGCCGTCGAGATCTGCGCGGCGGCAGCGCACGTCAGCCCGATGTCGTGCTGAAAGGCGGGTGAGCGCACACTGTCGAACATCCCGACAAAGCCGACGGCGTAGCGAACCGCGCCGGAGCGGTCGCGCACGGGCGCGGAGGCCGAGCACAGGCCAAAGCGATACTCGCCATCCTCCACGGCAAAGCCCTGCGTGCGCACATTCTGCAGGGCGCGCAGGATATCCTCCCAAACGACAATGGTCTTCGGCGTGTAAGGTGCCAGCGCGCGGCGGGATAAAACGCGCTTTGCCTCGCGGTCAGTCATTGCGGCCAGAAACACCTTGCCCTGCGAGGTACAGTGCAGCGGCAGGCGCGTACCGACCTCCGACACGACGCGCAGTCCCGCGCGGGACTGCACCTGTTCGATAGTGATGCTCTCCGTGCGGTCGGGCATTGAGAGGAAAACCGACTCTCCCGTCATGTTCGCCAAATGCTGCAAATGCGGCTTGGCCATGTCCGCGACGCTCCAGCCCGCGCTGACCGCGCAGCCATATTCAAAAAGCCGCACGCCGAGGCCATAGCGCCCGTCGCTCTGCTGCTCCACCACCGCGCCCTCGCGCAATGTGGTCAACAGGCCATGAACAGTGCTCTTGGGCCAGCCCGTGCGTTCGCTCAGCGCCGTAAGCGTGAGCGGCTGACGCGCCTCCATCAAAGGGTCGAGCAGCCGCAGCGCCTTGGCAACCGACTGCACCGGTCCGTTCTCTCCCGGCATGGCCGCGTCCCCCCCTTCTTTCTGTCCTGCAATATTTCTATGCCTTGATGCCCATTCTGGTCCACTTGCCACTGCGATAGCGCAGGTAGAAGATCGTGCCGCGCACGATCCAGTCGAGCACCGCGTGTGCGACCCACACGCCGACCACACCGTAGCCCATGTACTTGCCCAGCACATAAGCCAGCAGCACACGCACAAGCCACATTGTCGTCATGCTGGCAAGCATCGTATATTTCGCATCGCCCGCCGCGCGCAGGAATGACGGAATCATAAACGCAGGGATCCATATAAAAATGGATGCGATGCCATGGATCAGCGAAACCGTGACCGCCAGCTTTTCCGCCTCAGGCGAAACGTTATAGACGCGCATGATGAGCGGCAGCATCACGATAATGAGCACATTGACCCCCGCCATGATGCCGTAGGTCCACTTGATGATCTTTTTCAGATACGCCCGCGCCTGATCGTATTCGCCCGCGCCCACGCACTGGCTGACCACCGCCGCAAGGCCCAGGTTGATGGCCGAACCCGCAAAGCAGTTGAAGTTGCCGATCGTGTTGCCGATGGCGTTCGCCACCATTGAGGCCGTGCCGAATGTGGAGATCAGGCTGAAGAGCACAAGGCGGCCAAGGTGGAACATACCGTTCTCCACGCCGCTCGGCACACCGATATAAAAGATATTTTTCATCAGGCGCATATCCACACGGAACGCGCGCACATTGGAAAGGTGCAGCACCAGCTTGTCGTCAAACAGCATCCAGAGGATCACGACCGCCGCCACCGTGCGCGACACGAGCGTCGGGATGGCGACGCCCGCCACATCCATGCCGAAGCCAAAGATCAGGATCGCATTGCCTGCCACGTTGATACCGTTCATCAAAAGCGATACCTTGAGTGAAACATCGCTGCGGCCCATCGTGCGGAACAGCGCCGCGCCGCCGTTGTAGAGCGCAATGCCCGGGATGGATGCCATCACATACAGATAATAGGTGTTCGTCGCTGCCATGACGTCAGGCTCGATATGCCCGAACATCGTCGTAAGGATCTGCGTGCGGAACAAATACAGCAGCGCAGCGAACGCAAGCGACACCGCGCCCAGCAGCGCGATGAGCTGCTGACCGGCGCGGCAGGCGTCCTCCTTCTCCCGCAGGCCGATATACTGTCCCGCGACTGCCGCGCCGCCCGTGGCCATCGCTGAAAAAATGTAGATCATCAGGTTGCTGATCGAATCGACCAGCGACACCGCGCTGATCGCCGCGTCGCCAACCGTTGCCACCATCAGCGAGTCGGCCAGCCCCACCGTGATGGCCAAAAGCTGCTCGAGCAGGAGCGGCCACATCAGTGTCACGAGCTGCCGGTTAGTAAACATCACCTTTTTGTTCTCCTGCAGCGGAAGTACTTCCGTTCCCATACTCTCTCCCCTTTTCTGGCTTTGCGAGCCTGTATGATAAGTCATTCCCACCGTTTTGTCAACCATTCTCCATCAAAAACGGCAGGATCGCCGCACGCCACGCCTCCGTCAGTCTTTCCCTTGTCCAGCGCGCGTTCGCGGGCGAGGTAGACGGCAGCTGCACCGCCTCGCGTCCGGTCTGCGCACGGCAGTACCGGTTGTAGCAGGCGCAGGACGTACCGCCGTTGCAGAACACCGCACGGATATCCGCAGCGTTCAGGATGAGCGAAAGGTCGTTCGGCACAACGTTCGTGATGCTCGCATCGGACGAGCCCTCGATCTCGCAGACGCCGATCGTATCCCACAGAGCGATGTGACGGCGCAGCGCAAGCGACTTTTTCTCTTCCACCGATGTCGGCGGTTCCTCGCCGAAGAGGGCCGCAAGCGTCGGCCAGAAGCGATTTTGCGGATGCGCATAAAAAAACTCCGCCTGCCGCGATCTGACCGACGGAAACGAGCCGAGGATCAGCACGCGCGAATCTGCGTCGTACAGCGGCGGGATATTATGGATCTGTCTTTTCTTTTCCATACGCACCTCCGATCCGATCTTTTCTATTTTACCACAGGTCTGCAAAATCTTCCAGTCATGATCTTGGATAAATTGGCGGCTTTTCCAAAGACTAAGCACAGTTTAGCAAGAACAAAAGGAGTTTTGATATATGAAAGCAACAGGAATCGTCAGGCGGATCGATGACCTCGGCCGCGTGGTCATCCCGAAGGAAATCCGCCGCACCATGCGTATCCGCGAGGGCGACCCGCTGGAGATCTACACGAGTAAGGATGGCGAGGTCATCTTCAAGAAGTATTCCCTGATGGGCGGCGTGGACGAGTTCGCAGCGCAGTTGTGTGACACACTCAGCAAATCGACCGGCGCGTCTGTCGCCGTGACCGACCGCGACAGCGTCATCGCCGCCGCGGGCAGCGCAAGGCGCGACCTGATCGGCAAGCGCATCAGCCCCCAGCTTGAGCAGATCATGGAGGACCGCGGCATCTACCGCGCCGCGCAGGGTGAGCGCAGCGTGTTCGTCACCGAATCGCTCGACCGCTACTGCGCATCCGTCGCCGCGCCGATCATTTCCGAAGGCGACGCGCTGGGTCTTGTGATCTTTGTCGGCGCGGACGGAAACATCCCTGCCGGCGACGCGGAATATAAGCTCGCTCAGGCTATCGCAGGCTTTCTCGGCAAGCACATGGAAAGCTGAGCACATACAAAAAGGAGAGGCTCACACCTCTCCTTTTTCTTTTGCATTTGCTCAGCGTCTTCCGCCGAAACCGCCGCCGCGGCCACCGCCAAAGCCGCCGCTCCGACCGCCGCCGAAGCCTCCCCCGCGACTGCCGCCGAAACCGCCGCTCCGACCGCCGCCGAAGCTTCCTCCGCGGCTGCTGCCGAAACCGCCGCTGCTGAAGCCGCCGAAGCTGCCTCCACGGCTGCCGCCGAAGCCGCTGCCCGAGGACGGTCTTCTCGGCGACTGCCGCGTACCGCCGGAGGGATGGGACCCGCCCGAATACGGTGGACGCGGGCCGCCAAAGCCGCCGCTGCCGCCAAAGGGATCATGCGGGCCGTTCGGTCCGCGCGGCGGGCGGGGCGGACGCGGTCTGCGCGGACGTCCCCAGAAGATGGGGCGGTATACCACCGTCGGCACACCCATGCCCGGCATCATGTAGCGCCGACGATAGCGGTTATAGCGCAGCTTATCGAGCCATATCCAGATCACAAAAATCACGATCAGCACCAGGATGAACTTCATCGCTGTACCGCCGTCGGCCTTTGCCGTTTCGACCTTCTGATATTGTCTGCTCAACTCCACATGGAGCTGAGAGCAAAGCTCCTGCACCGCGGCATCATAGTTGTCCCGGTTCACATTCTCCGCCATACAGGAGGCAAGGAAACTCGACGATAGGCCGCTCAGCAGGTCGTAAAAATCGCCGCTGGCGACAACATAGTAATCCTGCTGCTCCTCCGCGATGACAAGGATGGCGTCATTTTCGCCCAACTGCATCGCGTCCGCATAGTCATACGCCGTGCTTTCAAGATCATTTGAGGAATTGACCGTTGCAACAGCCATGATGCTGCCGAACAGCTTGTCCCAGTTGGCGTTATAGAGGCTGACGGCTTCCTCCGTCTTCTTTGAGAGGATGCCCGCGTCATCCTGCACATACGGCTCGAACGCCGCCGTGGAGAGCGAGGTATCGAGCTTTTCTCCGCCCGTCTGAGCGGTGATGGCGGGTGCCTTGTGCAGCCCCCATGCGCTGGATACGACAATCGCCAAAATCAAAACGACGATGGCGACGCCGCGCTTTTGAAAGAATTTCATATACTTCTCCTATCCGGAGCGTCTCAGCTTCGCAGCTCCATGAGCTTCTGCTTCAGCTCGCCCTCGATGCGGCCGAGCTCGACCTCCGCCTCCTTGCGCTTCTGCGCGCCCTCGCGCTGGATGGTCAGCACCTCGTCCAGCGTAGAGATCAGCTGCTCGTTCGTGTGCTGCAGCGTCTCGATGTCGACCACGCTGCGCTCGGCCTCCTTGGCCGTGGCGATGGTTCCCATCTTGAGCATGTCGGCGTTCTTTTTGAGCAGGTCGTTCGTCGCCTGCGTCACGGCGCTCTGCGCCGCCGTGGCCTGACGGCTGTGCTCAAGGCCCAGCGCCAGCACCATCTGGCTCTTCCACAGCGGAATGGTATTGACGAGTGAGGACTGGATCTTTTCGACCATCAGCGTGTCGTTGTTCTGCAGCAGGCGCGTCTGCGGGCCCATCTGGAGGGACACCATGCGCGTGAGCTCCAGATCGTGCAGCTTCTTTTCGAAGCGGTCGCACTTCTGCGCATAGTCGTTGTAGGCCTGCGCATCCTCAGCAAGGCCGCTGGCCTCCGCCTTCTTGCGCAGTTCCTCAAGCTCGCCGGAGCGCACCTCGGCAAGACGCTTCTTGCCCGCAATGATATACATGGTCAGTTCTTTATAATATTTGAGGTTCAGCTCATACATCTGGTCAAGCATCGCGATGTCCTTCATCAGCGTGACCTGATGCTTCTCCAGCTCTCCCACGATGCGGTTCACGCTCGACTCGGCCTTGCCGTACTGCGCGCGCATTAACTCGAGCTTATCCTTCTGTTTGTGGAAAAGGCCGGCGAAGCCCTTCTTTTCCTCCTGACCAAAGCCCTTGACCTCAACGACGAGATTCGAGAGCGTCTCGCCCACTTCGCCAAGGTCCTTGTTGCGCACCGACGAGAGGGCGTTCTCCGAGAAGGTTGCAATGCTCTTCTGCGCGGCCACGCCATAGTTGAGCACGAGGTTGGTATCGGTCACGTCGATCTTCTTCGCAAAATCCTCGACCGCTTTCTTCTCCTGCTCAGTCAGCATGCTCTCGTCGACCTTGACGGGTTCGACCTCCTTCTTCTCCTCCTCAGCCTTGGGGGCCTCGGGTGTCAGCGTCAGCTCGGGGACAGCGGTCTCCGCCGCCGTGGGCTCCAGGGTCAACTCGGGCATCATGTTCTCGCTCATATTATTTCTCCTCCATCGTTTGATTTTTCTGTTCTTCCTTTTCGTGCGCGCGGATCTTCCGGACACGGCGCAGGCACATCAGCGTGGCCAGTGCCCAGATCGCCGCGGAATAGTAAAGCGTATCCTTGTGCAGATGCAGCGCGCCGATGATGCTTGCCACACACATGATGGCAAAGATTGCACAGAAGATTGGGTCGAGCCACACGCCCTTGAGGCGCTTCATCAGCCACGCGTTCACTTTGGCGTTGAACGCCATCACTTTTTTTCGCATCGTCCGCTCCTTTACAGCTCGAGCTTGATGTCGTCCTGCGAGGCCGTGGCCGTGCCGGACTCGGCATGCAGCTCGTCGCCGTCACTGCTCAGGCCTTCGCGCTTCATCATGTTTTCCAGCACCGTGATATCGGTGGAAATGTCCATCGCCTCGCTGCCGAAAAGCATATCGAGCTGCTTTTCAAAGGCCGTGACAACGGTGCCCATCATGCCCTCCACGCGCTGCATGGTGCTGCCGATATTCTCACCGCTCACACCCTGCGCGCCCATGCGGTCATAGGCGTTGAGGAGTTTGAGCGTGGTGGGCAGATAGTAGTCCATGAACTTGCGGATCTGCGGCAGCTTCGACGGGTCCTGCCTGACCTGTGCGAAGATCTTCGCGCTCAGGTCCTCCAGCCGGTCGATATCGGCGGAGATGGCGGGGTCCTTGATCGACTCGTTGAGCCGCTTCATCTCAGAAATGGCAAGGCTGCCGTCCTTGATCATCTTGTCGAGCTCGGCGTTGCCGGTAGTCTCTTCCTTCTTCGGCGGGTCGGGCACGACCTCCTCCACGGTGCCGCACACGCCCCGCAGGATGAAAAACACCGCTGCCGACGCTGCCGCCACCAGAATAAAATGCGGCACGCGGTAGAGCGGAAACAGCAATGCATAGAGGAGCCATGTTCCCGCCGCGGCGTAATAGGGCACGGTGGATCTGCGTTTGACCACTGCCAAAATGATCGCCTCCTGATCACAGATAAAATAACAGATGTATCATATCACATCGTGCCAGCGCGGTCAAGCGCCCGCCTCCTCCGTTTTTCATAAGGAAGCGGCGTCCCCGCAGGGACGCCGCTCGCATCCGCGCCGGCACGCGGCCTTATTCGTTTCGGATGGCCTCGAGCGCGGAGATCTTGACCGCCTTGTTCGCCGGCTGATAGCCGGACACCAGGCCGACCAGCACCGAGAACACCAGCGCAAAGATGATAAGCTCCGGCTTGATGACGGAAACGCGCGTCACGTTCTCTCCGCCGATGAGCGCCTGCTTGATGAGCTCCCACGTCACTCCCCCGCCGCCGAACGCGCCGAAGGAGAATAGATTGATGCCAACGGAGATGATAAAGCTGAAAATCAGTCCCAGCACGCCGCCGAGAAGGCCGATGCTGCCCGCCTCCATCAGGAACATCGCGCGGATATCGCGCACATAGCAGCCCAGCGCCTTCATGATGCCGATCTCCTTCGTGCGCTCGGAGATGGACATGATCATCGTATTGGTAATGCCGATGGCCGCGACCAAAAGCGAGATCGCGCCGAGACCGCCGAGCATCAGTTCGATCTGGCGGGTCTGCTTGTTGAGCTCGTCGCGCAGGCTCTGCATGGAATAGGTGCTGTAGCCCAGATCCTTGATGGCCTGTTCCACATCCGGCACAGCCTCAAGGCTCTCTGCCTTGACATTGATGGACGAATACTCGAACTTCGTGTCGGTCTTCCCCGTCAGATCCTGAATGAGCGACTTGAGCGCATTGATGTCCATCATCACGCCCTCGCTCGTCTCGTAGCCCTTGCCCTGATCCTCCTTCAGAATGCCCACGACCTTGAGATCGACGCTGTAGGGCGTCGTCTCATTGCCGGAGTCGTCCCAGGAGGTCAGGAGCATCTTCACGTCCGTCTTGAGCGGGTCAAAAAACGGGTCGGGGACGTTTTCCGTGTCGATATTGCCGTTTTCGTCCCAAGTGTATCGGTAGACATAATTTCTGCCGTCAGGCATGAGCGTATCGGTAAAGTTATAGGCAAAATACTGGCCCACGACCACCTCGTCGCTGCTTTCCGGATAGCGGCCCGCGACCAGTTCGAAGCCCATGTCCTCAAGGGCGCTCACGTCAATGCCGACAAAGGTGCCCCAGTCTGCGCTGTAGCGGTCGTTGATGCCCGCCTTAAACGAAATGTTGTAGTTGTCGAGGCTTGCCTTGGGCATGACGGCCTGCACGCCCGCGATCTCGTGGAAGCTCTCCACCGCCTTTTCGTCGAGCTTACTTTCCGTCTGTGTGCCGGTATTCTGGTTGTAGCCGCGGTAAACCTCGATGATGGAGAGGTCGCCCATGTTCTTGAGCATCTGATCGTAGGACTCCTGCATGCCCGCGCCGATGGAGACCATCACGATGATGGACGTGCAGCCGATGAACACGCCCAGCACCGTCAGGATCGTGCGTCCCTTGCGCCGCGACAGGCTGTCGAAGCACATTTTCAGGATATCTGCGAATCTCATTTGTTCTGCTCCTCAGCACCCGTGGCCGCGCCCTCCTTGTTTTCAGCCGCGGCGTCCGCTGCCTCCTTCTTCTCCTCGGCAAGCTCCTCTTCGTCCCACTTGTCCCAGAGCGCCTGCTCGGCCTTCTGCTTGGCCTTCTTCTTGCGGATGCGCAGCACGATGAGAAGGACGATAAGCGCGGCAACCACCGCGATGATGACGTACTTCCACGGGAAGGTGCTTGCCGGCTCGGGGTCGATCATGCCGGGATCGTCCATGCCGGGGTCGGCCGGCTCGTAGGCCATGGCCTCGACCGTCGCTTCAAAGACGCGCTCTTTCGTGTTGCCGTTGGAATCCTCGTAGGTGATGACGATCTTGACCTGATTCTCGCCCTCCAGCTGCGGGGTCACGGCGAAGGCGATGGTGCCGTTCTTGCCGCCGTCGATCGTGCCGACGCGCTGATAAGGCGTGGGAGAATCAATGTCGCCGGAGATGGTCGCCTCCACGTTGCTGATGGCGCTCTTGCCCTTGTTGACATAGTCGATGGTCAGGCTCGTTTCCTCGCCGACGTAGCCGGTGTAGGAGGTCTTGGGCTCGCTCAGCTCAAAGCGATCGGGCTGGTAGAGCGGCACGCTCAGCTCCAGATTGGCCGAGCCCGTCTTACGCTGGTTCTGGTCGACATATTCATAGCTCACGGTGATCGTCACATTCTGTGCGCTGCCGCTGATGATCTGCGCGGCCTTGACCGGCACGGTGACGGTCTTGCCTCCGCCCGCGGCCACGGCGTCAAAATAGAAGGTATTGGTCGAACCGTTGAGCATCAGGTCCGTACCGCCGGAAACGGTGACCATCACGTTCTCGATGCCGAGTTTCTTGCTCGTGTTGGTAAAGGTGAAGCTCAGGTTCGCGCTCGAGCCCGCCGCGATGGAGGACCCGCCGTAGCTGTACTTGGAGAGGATAACGATAGGGGTGGGGCTCGCCACGTCGCCGCTCTGCGCATCCTCGCTGATATTGGCCAGCACGTTCACGCTGCCGTCGGCGCTGCCCGACGTCAGATCGGTGCCGTTGTCGTAGTAATAGGAAAGGGTCGTCACAAGAGACTGGAGCTGCGCATCGATCTTATCCAAGGCCTTGACCATCACCGTCACCTGCGTGCCGCGGCCCGCACGGATATCATCGAGCATGTAATCGCTCTGTCCGTCGAGCAGCATGAGCGAGCCGGAGGACTTGACGCTCAGGATAGGGTCGCGCATGGTGGTCGTGCCCGCGTTCTCTACATAGATGGTGACATAGCGGGTCTCACCGGCGGAAATAGCGCTCGTCATACCGTCGGAGCTGAAGATGGCACGCGGCGCGGGTATATTTTCGACCGGTTCATCGCTCGGTGCCGGCTCGGTATAGGGCACGCACTCGCGGACAGGCACACTGTTGCCGTCCTGATAGCCTCCGATAGCATCCTCCGTAGCCCCATCGTAATAAATGGTGAAAGCAAGGTGCTTATCGCTGTCACCTGTATAAACCAAATTGCTGAACGTGACGGAATACGCCCCGTCGGCTCCCGTTGAAACCGCGTCTGCCGTGCCGCCTTGGAAGCTGTCCAGGCCGCGCACTACGCGAATCTCGCCGCCAGTTCCATCTGTACGGGAAAGATACACTGTGATATTCACACTGTCGCCGGTATAAATGCTGCTCCTGCTGGCTTCGTAGCCGGTAATCAGAAAGCTGGTCGTCTTCGGCGTCGTGACCACTTCATCGACACCACCGTTGGCCTTGGCCACGTTCACGTTCGGCAGCAGCGCTGTGCACAGCACAATGGCAAGGCAGAGCGAGAGCAGGGATCTTGTGATGCGTTTCATAGTTGATTTCCTCCGTTATTCGATGTAGGGGGCGGCGTCGATCTCCGCCTTGACCTGATTTTTCACGTCGCTTACGATATTGCCGTCGATCAATGTAACGATGCGGTCGGCATACTCGGTCATCTCCGGGTCATGGGAAACAAGCACGATCGTCTGGTGAAAGCGCTTGGCAAAGCCGCGGATCATGTGCATGACCTCTTTCGTCGTCTTCGAGTCGAGGTTGCCGGTCGGTTCGTCGGCGAACACGACCTCAGGGTGCGTGACGAACGCGCGCGCGATACCCACGCGCTGCTGCTGGCCGCCGGACATCTGGTTGGGGAAATGGTCCATGCGATCCTTGAGGCCGACGCGGCAGAGCATTTTCTTCGCCTCCAGCATCCGCACCTCGGGAGCCACGCCCTTGAACATCAGCGGCATGGCCACGTTCTCCACCGCCGTCAGCTCCGGCAGCAGGTTATAGGACTGGAAGACAAAGCCGATGTGCTTTTGACGAAAAGCGGCCAGCTGATTCTCATTCAGCAGCGAGATCGGCACACCGCCGATGCGCACCACGCCGTGCGTCGGCTTTTCCAATCCCGCCAGCTGGTTGAGCAGCGTCGATTTGCCGCTGCCCGACGTACCGAAGATGCAGCACACCTCGCCGCGCGGGATATCCAGATTGATATTGTGCAGGGCCACCACATGCTCCTGCCCCATCATGTAGATCTTGCGCAGCTTGCGCACCTGTATGATGGGTGTCTGGTTGGTTTCCATCGCAGTTTCTCCTTATTTTACTCTTGCTCTCAGTATAAACTGATTCTATGAAAAAGTCGTTACAAACAGCAACGATTTGGATACAATTCGGTTACAAATTGTTTAAGGTTTCCTTAAGCTTTTCTCCCGTGTATTATTTAGACGAAAAAAATCCTGAAAAGTTTCACGCAAAAGCAAAAAAATCAGCGGCGGACCTTCATCCGCCGCTGTTCTGTTCGCCAAAGGCGCGCTCAGTCCGCCGGTGCGTCGGGCACGATATAGACCATCGCGCTCTTTCCGCTCGTGTCGATGCCCTGCGTGTCGTCGATAGGCCGCGTCAGTTCCTTATCGGCGTAGAGCATGCATCCTGTGCTGCAGCAGAAGGTAACGCGCGTGCCGTGCGCCACGCGGATCTCACTGACGCCCCAGCCGTCCTCCCCGACGTCCCAGCCCTTCTCCGCGCCCGGCGCGGGATAGAAGTACGTCAGAGCGCAGACGTTCTCCGTGCTGTCCGTCGCAAATACGACCTCGTTCAGCAGCGCGCGCTCGGCCTTGTACGGCTCGTCATAGCTCCAGTTGTAGAGCGTCGTGCCCATCTCGGACACCAGCCCGCCTTCATCCACACTGTAATCGGTCACGGACATGGCCAGCAGCCCGTTCGTCGCGGGATCGATATAGTAAAGCGTGGTAAAATAGTAGTCCGTAAAGTCCGTGTAGCTCGTGGTAACGGAGAGCAGCAGCGCGCCGTCCTGCTCGCTCGGCTCGTCGATCGTCTCCTCCTCGCCCCCGCTAAGCACGGGGCATTGAGGCAGCACATCAAGAATATACTGCTCGCCCTCCCCCGCGACAGGGAAAATATTCAGGCCCGCGGCGTTATCGCTCGCCATGCGCGAGGCGTATACGCCGCCGTTTCCTTCTCCCCACAGCTCGTCCTCACCCACGCCGCTGTCCCCGCTATAACGGTAATGCGAGTTCATCAGGATATCCTCGCCCGTGCCGCCGGTGTACTGCACCCTCGCCGTATAAGTCACGTTTCCGTCCCCATCGGTGCCCTGGATCTCCACGGTCACGGTATCATGCTCTTTGAGCAGTTCGCGCGGAGCGTTGACCGCGCGTACCGCATCGAGCAGGGCGGCTGCGGCTGTGTCGGCGTGATCCGTGTTGTTGTCAACGATATCGTGGGTATCGTCGACGGGCCCGTCCTGATCCGTGCCGCCGTTCTGCGCGCCGCAGCCGGCCAGCAATGCCGCAGCGCACAGCGCGCCGAGGCAGGCTTTTTTCCACTTCTTCATCTCATTTTCCTCCTCACGGGACACAGCGCTCCCGCCGCATCCGTTTTTTATAGATCTGTCATATCGGTCGCAGCGTCTCCTGTCTATCCGCAGGTCTCCGGACCGGCGCGGGGCGTGTTTTCCCCGCCCCGCGTTTTCATTCCCGCAGGGCTTTTTTCGCCCCGCATCATACTTAGACGAAGAAAACGGGAAAAAGTTGCGCACCGGCCAAAATTTTCAAAAAATCTCTCCGCCCCGCCGCACACGGGCCTTGCTTTTTTTGCTCATGCGGCATACAATGAGGAAAAATTTTTCCCGGGAGGGGTTTTACCATGAATTACATCGGCATCGACCTCGGCGGCACAAACATCAAGGGCGCGCTCGTGAGTGCGGAGGGCGAGATCGTAAAGGAATGTTCCATCCCTACGCAGGTGGACGCAGGCAATGCCGTGGTCGCCGAGCGCATGGCGCGCGTCATCGCGCAGCTCTGCGAGGGGGAGGACCCGTCGTCCATCGGCGGCGTGGGCATCGGCTGCCCCGGCACCGTGGATGACGAAGCGGGCATCGTACGTTATGCGGCCAATCTGAAATTCGAAAACTTTGACCTGCGCGGCGCGCTGCGCGCGCACACGACGCTCCCCATCCGTCTCGGCAACGATGCGAATGCCGCCGCGCTGGGCGAGGCGCTGTTCGGCTGCGGACGCGACGCTGAGAGCACCGTTGTCGTCACGCTCGGCACGGGCGTGGGCGGCGGCGTGGTGCTGGGCGGCAGGCTCCTCACCGGCTACACCGGCGCGGCCAGCGAGCTGGGACACATGGTGCTCATGGAAAACGGTGAGCAGTGCACCTGCGGCCGCCGCGGCTGCTTTGAGGCCTATTCCTCCGCCACCGCGCTGATCCGCGACACGAAGCGCGCCATGGCCGCGCACCCCGAGAGCCTGCTGCACACCGTTGCCGCTGAAGCAGGCGGCACGGTGGACGGACGCACAGCTTTTCTTGCCCGCGACAGGGGCGACGCGGCCGCCAAGGAGGTCGTGGACGCTTACATCGACCACCTTGCCTGCGGACTGGGAAATCTCGTCAACATTTTCTTTCCTGAGGTCATCGCCCTCTCCGGCGGCGTAGCCAACCAGGGCGAGGCACTGCTCGCGCCCCTGCGCGAAAAAGTGCGCGAGGCGACCTTCGGCCACTCCAAGGCCGTGCGCCACACGCGCATTGAGCTCTGCACACTCGGCTACCGCGCCGGTGTCATCGGCGCAGCGATGCTCGCGCGCGCATAAGAGGACTGCTTTTCTTATAAAAGGGCGCTTTTCCACTGGGAAAAGCGCCCTTTTGATTATTCTGCCGGCGGCTCAGCTGCCGCCGCGCGCGGCGTGCTCCCGCCTTCAATGAGGAACTGCACCTGTTCCACGCCGCTGAGCGAGAGCATCGAACGCTCGATCGAGTCGAGCAGCAGCCCGCGCTGCGTCTCATCCCCGGGCAGTGCCGTGTCGCCGGAGATATTGAGATAGCACACCCCGTCCTCGATGCGCGAGGACAGCACGCCGAACTCCTCCGGCAGCAGCGCGCTGAGCGTATCATCCTCCGGTCCCTGCGCGAGCGCCTCAAGCACCGCGTTCACGCGCGTCTGCCCCTCGTAGAGGGCGAGCGTCTGCTGCTCGGCGCGCAGCTCACCGGTCTCACTGTCAAGGAAGTAGAGCGAAACGGTGATCGGCCGCAGGCCGCTCTCGCGGCTGGACAGCAGCGTGTCCGCCGAAAGCAGCACCTGCGTCTTGCGATAGGGCAGCTCTCGCCCGTTCGCCGTGATGCTCACGGCGTTCACGTTCGGCAGCTGCGTCAGCGTCAGCGTAAAACAATAGTCGGCCAGCGACAGATCAACGCCCGAGAGCCTGCCGTACTGCGCGCTGAAGTCGATCTGCGCGCGCCGTCCGGAGATGCGGAGCGACTGGAGCGTCGTCCCCTCAGGCACGGGCGAGTGCAGCGCAGCCTCCTGCGGCGCGCTGAGCAGCCGCTCCACCAGCACACGGGCACATGCCTCGATCTCCATCGTCTCATCCGGCACATAGCGCGACGCCGAAGCGGCAATGGCATCGCCGCCTCCCGCGCTGTCGGGAACGGTGAGGTAATAGAGTTCATATCCGCTTTCGTCCAGCTCCTGCGCGCGCTGCGCGCAGGCCGCCAGCAGCGTAAGCGCCAGCGCGGCGCACAGCAGCAGGCAAATTCTCTTCTTCATGCTATCTCGCTCCCTTCCCCGCAGCGCGGCAGGAGCACGGTGAACACCGTGCCGCCGCCCTCGCGTGCACGCGCCTCCACGCTGCCGCCGCGGCGGCGGACTGTGTCGGCCACGATGGAAAGGCCGAGGCCCGTGCCGCCCGCCGCGCGGGATCTTGCCTTGTCCACGCGGTAGAAGCGGTCGAAAATGCGCGGCAGATCCCCTTCGGGGATGCCGATGCCGTCATCGCTGACGGTAAGGATACAGTGCTTGTCGTCTCCCGCCAGTCTCACGCGCACAAAGCCGCCCGGGCGGTTATATTTGATGGCATTTTCCGTCAGATTGTAGATGATCTGGTGCAGGTCATCCTCGCTTGCAAGCGTCTGCCCCTCGCGCACGATCTCATAGCTCAGCTCCACCTGCTTTTCCTCCGCCACAAGGCGCAGCATACGCACGACGCGCGCAACGACGGGTGCAAGATCCACGACCTCCGCCTCGCTCAGCGCGCCGCTGTCCAGGCGCGTCAGGCGCAGCAGATTCTCCGTGATGCGCGCAAGGCGCTCGGACTCCTGCTCGATATCGCCCACGAACTCTCGCACGGTGCGCGCGTCCATATCCTCGGTCTGCAAAATGGAATCGGAGAGCAGGCGGATACCCGCGAGCGGCGTTTTGAGCTCGTGGCTCGCGTCGGAAACAAAGCGGCGGCGCGCCTCCTCGGTGGTCTGCAAACGGTCGGCCATAGCGTTGAACTCCAGCGCCAGTTCGCTGATCTCGTCGCTGCCGCCGACCTCGGCATGGTGGCTGTAAGAGCCCTCGCGCATGCGGCGGATGGCATCGGTCAGCACACCGAAGCGCCGCGTCAGCACGCGCGAGAGGATCAGGCTCACACCTACGGCAAACACCGTCACCACCGCCGAGATGGTCAGCAGATTGCGCTGCAGGGACAGCAGCAGCGCCGCCTGCTCGGTATCGTACTCATAGGCGTAGACCGCGCCGATGATCTGGCTGTGGTATACGACCGGTGAGGCCGCGCGGCTCTTGAACGCGTCCTCCGAAAACTCGACAAAGAAGGTATCCTCCCCGCGCAGTGCCTGCACGAGCTCGGTATAGAAGGCATAGCGGCCGATGGCCCCGTCGGTCTCGCGCGTATCATAGAGCACACGGCCCGAAGCGTCGGTCACCAGGATGCGGGAGATACCTGTCTCCTCCACCAGCGTCATCGCGTCGGCCACGTTTTCCTCACTCAACTCCTCCAGGCCCGAAAGTGCCGTCACCATCACCGAGACGCTGCTCTGCAGCGAGCTCTGCTTGGAGCGGAACGTCAGATTCTCCGAGGTGATAAGCGGATAGGTATTCATCAGGATCAGCACCGCCAGAATGATGGCGATGTAGCTGAAGCTGAATTTGCTCTGCAGACTTGCGCCCCTGCGCATGGCAGCGCCTCCTTTCCCGCGGTATCGCGCTTCGCGCTCAGTCCTTCAGGTAATAGCCCACGCCCCACTTGGTCAGGATGTGCTGGGGCGAGGCGGGGTTTTCTTCCAGCTTCTCGCGCAGCCTTCGGATATGCACATCCACCGTGCGGTAGTCTCCCGCATAGGTGTAACCCCAGACAAGGTCCATCAGGTTCTCGCGCGAGTAGACACGGCGCGGATTTTTCACCAGCAGCTCCATCAGGTCGTATTCCTTGGCCGTCAGCTCCACCGGCTCGCCGTCCTTGACGGCCACACGCTGCTTGGGGTCCAGCGTGATGCCGCCGGCGGTCAGCAGCGCGGTCTGCGGGCCCTGCTGCTGCGCAGCCGCATTCGCCCGCCGCAGCAGCGCGCGGATACGGGCCTTGAGCTCAAGAATATTGAAGGGCTTGGTGATATAGTCGTCCGCACCGGACTCAAGGCCGATAATCTTGTCGGCATCCTCGCTGCGGGCGGTCAGCATGATGATCGGCACGTTGGAAAACTCACGGATGCGCATGCAGGCCGTCAGCCCGTCCACCTGCGGCATCATCAGATCGAGGATGATCAGGTCGAACGCGCCGCTTTTTGCCATGTCGATGGCGGTCGCGCCGTCATAGGCGGCCTCGACCGTGTAGCCCTCGTTTTCCAGATTGAACTTCATGCCCTTGACGAGAAGCTGCTCGTCGTCAACCACCAGGATTTTCATTGCCGTCCTCCTCCGTGAATGTGATCTGCGCCCGGAAGCCCTCAAGCTTCGCCTCTCCGATGCCCTTGACGTTCAGCAGCTCCTCCTCAGAGGTAAAGGGGCCGTGCTCCGTGCGGTAGTCGATAATGCTCTGCGCCAGCGCGGGGCCGATGCCCGTCAGCGTTTCCAGTTCCTCAAGCGGCGCGGTGTTGACGTTCACAAGCGAGCGCTCGGGCAGTGATGCGTCATTTCCCTTCTGCACGCTCACGGTATAGCCCTCATGCGTCCGCTCATGGGCGGATGTACGCCCCAGCAGCACCAGCACGATCGCGAAGCACAGCGTCAGCACGGCGAGCGCAGGATAGGGGCTGCGGTTTCTGGTTTTCTTTTCTTGCTGCTCCACAGTTGCGCTCGCCTCTCTTTTTTGCTATACTGTTGTCGAAGCGTGCCGAACCGCGCGCCGAACGACTTCAACTTTCTTCGATTGTATCATACACTGAGGTATATTTCCATGAAAAAACGCCGTCTGCTGTCACTTTTTTTGTCCTTTGCCCTGCTTGTTCCGCTTTTTGGCATGGCGAACGCCCGCGCCTATGAGGACTTTGACCTCGATGCGCGCGCAGGCCTTCTCATCGAGGCGGATACGGGCGAGCTCCTGTACGAAAAGAACGCCCATCAGGAAAACTATCCCGCCTCGCTCACGAAGGTCATGGTCGCGCTGCTGGTGCTTGAGGCTGTGGATGACGGCAGGCTTGCCCTCTCCGACCAGATCACCGCGACAGAGACCGCCATGGCCGGTCTTTCGAGCGACGGCAGCACCGCCAACATCAAAGCCGGCGAAACGCTGACGGTGGAAGAGCTGCTCTACTGCATGCTCATTGTCTCAGCCAATGAGGCGTGCAACATCCTCGGTGAGACCGTGAGCGGCACGGTGGGCAACTTCGTCGCGCGCATGAACGAGCGCGCGCAGGAGCTCGGATGCGAGCACACGCACTTCGTCAATCCCTCCGGCCTGCATGATCCCCAGCACTACACCACCGCGTGGGACCTCTACCTCATCACGCGCGAGGCGATGAAGCACGAAAAATTCATGGAGATCTGCAACACCAAGAGCTACACCGTGCCCGCCACGAATCTGACGGAAAAGCCCCGCGAGCTGCACACCACGAATTTCCTCATTTCCAACTGGCGCGCCCGCGGCTACGTTTACCGCGACGCACAGGGCATCAAGACCGGCTCCACGCCCGAGGCGGGCTACTGCCTGATCTCCTCGGCGCTGCGCGGCAGCCGTCACCTGATCAGCGTGGTGCTGGGCGCGGAGCGCGTAACGCTTGAGGACGGTGTGACCATCCAGACACGCAGCTTCTCCGAGACCTCGCGCCTGTTCGACTGGGGCTTCGACAACTTTGTCCGCCGCGACATTCTGTCCTCCGACGAGCCCATTCAGGAGGTGCCCGTCGCCCTTTCGAGCGAGACGAACTACGTCGTCGCTCACGCGGCGGAGGATCTTTCCTGCCTGCTGCCGGACGATGTGGAGCCCGAGATGCTCAAGCGCACCGTCACGCTGACAAACGAGACCGTCGATGCCCCCGTCTCCGCGGGCGATGTGCTCGGCACGCTGACGCTCTCGTACAATGGAACGGTCTACGGTGAGACGGAGCTGCTGGCGCTGAACGATGTGTCGGCCTCGTGGTTCCTCACGGCGCAGCGCGATGTGATTAATTTCTTCTCCCAGATGTGGGTCAGGCTGGCGCTCATCGCGCTGGTGGTACTGATCGCAGCGCTGATCGTCTATGTCACGGTCTTCTCCCGCCGCCGTCGCTACGGGCGCCGCCGCCGCGGCGCGGCCAGCAGTGGCTACCGCGGGCGCAGAAGAAGATGATTCATCAAAAAAGCGGCCTAAGGGCCGCTTTTTTGAGTGGAAGCGCTCGTCCACATTCTGCCCTGCGCCCGCAGGGCTGCTGCGGCACACACGGAGCGAAACGCGCGAATCGTCACGCATCGGCCGCGGTGATCTTGCCATTCCAATTCTTTCACGCCCGAGGACGCGGAACTCTGCAAGGCTTTTGATCCTATTGAAAAGAGGGACGCGGAAAAAGCTCCCTGCTGGTAAGACAGTAAAATCAAAATTTTTGGAACAGGCATGATCTCGATCATGCCTGTTCCGCTTTTAGCAGCTCGTCCACGGGGATGTAGCCCACGAGATCATATTCGATATGTACCTTCTGTCTGCGCTTGCCGCTGGATTTGTCCGGGGCATCTACATAGACCGCCTTGACAAGCTCTCTGAGGGCATATGGGGTCAGCTCCGTGAGGGTGCTGTTCCTCTTTACCCGCTGAACAAACTGCTCTATATTCTCTGCCTGTTGTTCCTGTTCATGTATTTGCTGTTGCAGACCCTTGACCTCGGCTTTGAGGTTTTTTTGTTCCTCGGTATAGTTCTTGCTCATCATCGCAAAGCGTTCATCGTCCAGCCGTCCGGCTACATTGTCCTCATAAATGCGGATGAAAAGGCGGTCAAGCTCGCCGATTCGCTTCTCAGCCTGTGCCAGCCGCTTTTGATACAGCCGCAGCGATTCCTCGCTCTGTATACGGAGCTTTTGCTCCATTTCAGAACGGAAATACGCCTCATAGCGAGTGACTACCGATA
>CAKTLD010000006.1 GCA_934572445.1 uncultured Oscillospiraceae bacterium | reverse complement strand
AGTAATTTCTTATTCAATTAGTGCGGGGGTTGTTTACCGCTTCAACCGGGCTCCCAGCTGAGCTAAACCCCCAAGCCTTTTTCATGTCCCGAACGGCTCGGAACAAAAAGGAGTATAGCATAAGGGTCAGGTGCTGTCAAGCCTTTTTTTGATAAATTTTGCAAAGAGTTTTTTGCTCACCAGTAGCTCCGCTCAAAGGCCGTGGCACGGCCCACAGGCGCGTCAAACAGGTTCTCCCCCGCGACGATCTTTGCACGCAGGCCGTCGCTCCCACGCAGCAGCGTGAACGCGCCGTAGCGCACGCTGCCGCCCGTCTCATTCAGGTGGTAACCGAAGACCATGCCCTCGCCGTTCATGCCGAGATAATTGATCTGGCCGCTGTACTCAAAGAAGACGTGCGCCTCCGTATTGATGTCCTGCATCGTTATTCCGCCGCCGTCGCTGATCGTGAGGACATATTCCCCCGTATAGCTTCCCTGTTCGGCGGTATCATGCGTCACCTCCGCCATCCATCGGCCGGTAAATTCCACAGGCACGGTATAGTCCGCATCGCTCACGCTTCCCGCAAGATCGTGCTTCTCCCCCGCCGCGTCTATGGCGAATACCGTCTGATAGCTGCCGTACTCCTCCGTGATCTCGCCGGTCTCGAACGAGACGATATCTCGCACGCCGCCCAGCGGCCCGCCGCAGCAGAGGAAGCCCGCCGTCAGTCCCTCGAGCAGATTGACATACTCGACCGCCCCCTCGCTCGTCAAAAGAAAGATATAGGGAAAGTACCCCTGCCCCACTGAGCCGACAAAAATATCCGTATAGTCGGAATACAGGCCCTCGACATAATAAAACGTCTCATAATCAAAGCGGAAGTTTTCCGCATACCACGCAGAGTCCTCCGTTTCCTTGAAGCTGACGCGCAGCGCGCCGCCTGAAAGCTCGGCATGGACAAAGCGGTCGGAGTCCTCCCGCACAGCCATATCGCGCGCGGAAAAGTCCGGCGTGAGGATCTCCTCATAGCTCTCCGCGCCCGCGAGCGAACCGATAGGCACGATCATGCGCAGCGTACCGCTGTCGAGATAGAGCCTCATCTGCGCGTTGATGTTCTCGTCCGAGAGCGTCCAGGCCCGGCGTTCGGCGAAGGCGGCGATGAAATCCGCGCCGCCAGTGCTCTCCGAAAGCGTGGTGCGGTAGGTCCCGTCAAAAAAGTCTGCCGCCGCGCGCCGCGCCGCGCCGGTGAACTCCGCCTCGCTCCGTCCGCAGCGCGCCAGCAGGTCCTCGCTCAAAAGGCGCTTACCACCGAAAAAGTCATAGCTGTAGACGGCGTAATGCTCGCTGCCGTCGTCCATCGTGCTCTTCACCACAAGACAGACGAGGCTGTCGTTCCAGAAGCTCTGCCAGCTCACGCCGGGGCAAACGATGGACGTGCGGGCAGCCATCATGTTCTTCTGGTCCTGCACGAGGGCACCAAAGTCATCTGCGATCTCAGCGTTGAGCGCGGCAGCCACCGCCGTTTCCGACCGGAGCTGCGGTACATGATAAGCATATCGCACGGTGTTGTTCTCTGCATCGGTGTACTCCCCCTCCTCGCTGTAAAGCTCGGCAAGCAGGCTGTCATCATACGCGGGCGCGGCGGGTGTGTCGTCCCCGTCCGTTCCGCTGCAGGCGGAAAGTGAAAAAAGCAGCAGCGCCGCAAGCAGCACGGAAGCATATCGTCTCATAACTCGTGTCCTCTTCATTTCTCCAAAAGGCCTGCCGCGCACCGCGCGGCCCTGCCCCTATTATACCGATATCGCGCCAAAGCGCAACGGCTTTTCGCATGATCCACGGCAAAACCGCGCGGCGGAATTGACAGAACGGCGCTCCGGTTATACAATAAAGCGTAATTTAAAACGCTGGGAGTATCTATGTACGACTATTTTGAAGCGAAAATGAACGAGGACGATATCCGCGTCATCAGCTCCATCGGCCTCGCTCACCTGGGCGACGCTGTGTATGAACTGCTGGTGCGCACCTATCTGTGCGTGCATGGAAAGGCGACGGGCAAGGGGCTGCACCGCGCGACGGTCGAGCTCGTCTGCGCGCCGCAGCAGGCGCGCTTTGCCGAAAAGCTCTTACCCCTTTTGACGGAGGAAGAGGCCGCTGTGTTCCGCCGCGGGCGCAACGCAAATGTCCATTCCATTCCCCACCACGCCGACCGCGCGGACTATCAGAAGGCCACAGGCCTCGAGGCGCTCTTCGGCTGGCTGTATCTGCGCGACGACCACACGCGCATCAACGAGCTTTTCAACCGGATGATGGAGGACGACAATGCCACTTGACGCGATCTGCCTGCGGGCGGTTTTACACGAGCTGAGACCTCAGCTCATCGGCGCGCGCATCGACAAGGTGCAGCAACCCGCGCGCGACCAGATCGTTCTGCTGCTGCGCGGCAATCTGCGCCTGCTGCTCAACGCGGGCGCAAACCAGCCGCGCATCCAGCTCACCAATATTCTGCGCGACAACCCCGCCCAGCCGCCGATGTTCTGCATGCTGCTCAGAAAGCACTTAGTTGGCGCGCGCGTGCTGTCCATCGAGCAGCCGGACCTTGAGCGCATGGTAATCCTGACGCTCCAGTGCACGGACGAATTCGGCGAGATCAGCCGCAAGCAGCTCGTGCTCGAATGTATGGGGCGGCGGTCAAACCTCGTCCTGCTCGACGCGCAGGGGCGCATCGTCGAATGTCTGCGCCGCGTGGACGCGGACCTTTCCGCCACGCGCCAGCTGCTGCCCGGTCTTTTTTACCATCTGCCGACGCCGCTCGACAAGCTGTCGCTTTTATCGCAGGAGGAGGATTCCCTCGCCCTCGCGCAGCGCGGCGGCGATGCGGAGCAGGCCGTCGACAAGTGGGTGCTCGACCATTACACCGGCATTTCGCCGCTGATCGCGCGCGAATTCGCCTTCCGCGCGGGACACGAGACCGACGTGCGCTTCGGCGCGCTGAACGATGCGCAGCGCGAGGCGCTGGCGCAGGAATTCTCCGATACCGCCAATGTTGTAAAGGAAGATAGCTATACGCCTGTGATCCTCTATCGCGACGGAAAGCCGGTCGATTTCACCTACCGTTCCATCATGCAGTACGGCGCGGAGACGCAGGTCGAGACGCGAGAAAACTTCTCGCAAATGCTTGACGAGTTCTACGACGCACGCGAGCGGCAGGAGCTCTCCGCCCGCCGCGGCCGCGAGCTGACGCACGCGGTCACGGTCGCGCGCGACCGCATGGCGCGCAAGGCCGAGAATCTAAAGCGCGACTACGCCGCAACGCAGAAGCGCGACGAATTCCGCCTGCGCGGCGACCTGATCACCGCGAACCTCTACCGCATGAAGGGCGGAGAAAAAATCCTGCACGCGGAAAACTACTACGAGGACGGCTGCCCGGCCATCGACATTCCGCTCGACCCGCTGCTCTCCCCCCAGCAGAACGCCGCGAAAAACTACAAGCAGTACAACAAGCTTAAAACCGCCGAATTCCACCTGCGCGAGCAGATCGAAAAGGCGGAAAACGAGCGCGCGTACTTAGAGAGCGTCCTGCAGGAGCTTTCGCAGGCGGAGACCGAGCAGGAATTCAATGAGATCCGCCGCGAATTGCAGGAAACGAACTATATCCGAAAGTCCGGCAGCAAAAAGGAGCTCAAGCGCGCCTTCGCCCCGCGCACGTTCCAAACGTCGAGCGGGCTCGAGGTGCTCGTCGGCCGCAGCAACGTGCAGAACGACCAACTGACCAAAAAGGCCGACAAGCGCGACTACTGGTTCCACACCCAGCACATCCACGGCTCGCACGTCATCCTGCGCTGCGCGGGCCTCACGCCGAGCGATGACGATCTGCGCGAGGCCGCGATGCTCGCAGCCTACTTCTCGCAGGCGAAGGAGAGCAGCAGCGTTCCCGTCGACTACTGCCCCGTGAAGTTCGTCAAAAAGCCCGCGGGTGCACGTCCCGGCATGGTGACCTACGACAACTACCGCACACTCTATGTCACGCCCGAGGAAGGGCTTGCCAAAAAGCTCTTCATTAAGTAAACTGTCGGAAAGCGATTCCCCTCTCCCCTGTTAGATGTTAAAAAGATGTTTGATATTGGAAAGGAGAACCCTATGGACAAAAAGAGAAAAACCGTGCTCATCGCTGTCGCCGCGATACTGCTCGTCGTGGCCATATTTTTGCTGCCGCGCCGCGCGCAGCCGCTCGGTGAACTCATCCACGCTGCAGAGGCGGACACTTCCATTCAGGCGATCTTCGACCTCAAGGCCACCGTACCGACCGAAAACGGCGAAACGAGCGGCAGCTGCGACTATATCGCCGTACCCGACAGCGAAGCAGGACAGGCTCTGCTCGACGTTTTGAGCGGCATTTCCGCACAACGCATTTTCCGCCTGCCAACCTCGCTGAGCGGACCGCTCAGCGGCGGAAACTATGTCTCCCTCTGGTACACCGTGGACGGACAGCGGTATGACCTCTATCTCTGCATGGATTCGTCCACCGTCTATAACGATGCCTCGCACGCCGCCGCATATCGGCTCGACAGTGACGCGGCCGAGGCTTTCAGCGCTCTCGTCAACGTCATTCTGCGCTACGGCGAGAAGCGCTGACCCATCTCCCGATAAAAAACTCCGTATGGAAATCCATACGGAGTTTTTTTATTATCGTTACAGTGCCTTTTTCGGCATTTCCCAGGCAAAGTGGTCGGTGTGCAGCAGGTGGTGCGACTTTTCGCCGAGCGGAGCGCCGAGGAACTCCTTATAGAGCGCCTTAACGTCCGGATTTTCGTGCGAAAAGCGGAGCAGCGTGTCCTGATCAAGCCGCCAAAGGATGCTGCCGCGGTCGCCCGCAAGCTCCTCCCCGTCGCGGATGGGCTGACCGCCGCCGCCCGCACAGCCGCCCGGGCAAGCCATGACCTCGACGAAGTCATAGTTTGCCTCGCCGCGCTCCACGGCTTCGATCAGCCTGCGGGCATTGCCCAGCGAGCTGACGACGGCGACGCGTACGTCGCCCGCGCCGGGGATGGCGAAGGTCGCTTCCTTCCACCCGTTCAGGCCGCGCACGGCGGTAAAGGCATCGGGGTCAGGGTTCTTGCCTGTGATGAGATAGTACGCCGAGCGCAGCGCCGCATCCATCACACCGCCGGTCGCGCCGAAGACGACCGCCGCACCGGTGGACGAACCGAGCGGACTGTCAAACTCCTCTTCGGGCAGGTACTTCGGCTCGATGTGGTTCGCGCGCAGCATGATGCCGAGCTCGCGCGTGGTAATGCTGACATCGACCTCAGGATCGCCGCGGTCATCCTTCATCGTCGGCAGCGCGCACTCCGCCTTCTTGGCCACGCACGGCATGACCGAGACGACAAACAGGCGCTTGGGGTCAATGCCGACCTTTTCGGCAAAGTAGCTCTTGGCCACCGCGCCGAACATCTGCTGGGGCGACTTGGCCGTGGAGAGATTGCCCGTCAGTTCAGGGTACTGCGACTTTAAAAACCGCACCCATCCGGGGCAGCAGGAGGTGAACATCGGCCACCGGTACTGGTCCTTATGGGTAAAGCGCTCAATAAACTCGCTTCCCTCCTCCATGATGGTGAGGTCGGCGGCAAAGTCGGTGTCGAAGACATAGTCAAAGCCCAGCTCGCGCAGCGCCGCGACCATGCGCTTCGGCGTTGCGAACTCGCTCGAAAGGCCAAACTGCTCGGCCCACGCCGCACGCACGGCGGGCGCGACCTGCACCACCGTGACGGTGTTCGGATCGTCGATCGCGTCATATACCCTGCCCGTATCGTCGCGCTCGCGCAGCGCCGCCGTCGGGCAGTGGGTGATGCACTGGCCGCAGTAGGTGCACTCGGTATCCTGAATCCGACGGTTATAAGAGGCGTCCACGACCGTGCGCGAGCCCGTGCCGAGCAGATCCCAGATCTTTACGGTCTGCACCTTCTCGCACACCTGAATACAGCGCAGGCACTGCACGCACTTGTCGTTCTCGCGGATGAGAGGCGTGGAGTAATCCACCGCTTCATGCCGCAGCTTTTTGGGAAAATGCGTACCCCGCATGTTGAAATCGGTCGCCAGCGTCTGGAGCGTGCAATTGCCGCTGCGCGTGCAGTTGGTGCAGGAGGTATCGTGGTGCGAGAGGATCAGGCGCAGGTTCATGCGGCGCGCCTCGCGCGCCTTGGCGCTGTTGGTGAACACGACCATACCGTCCGCCACCACATTATCGCATGCGGGAACAAGGCGCGCCATGCCCTGCACCTCCACGCAGCAAATGCGGCAGGCTGCGATCTCATTGAGATCCTTTAAGTAACAGAGCGTGGGGATATGGATGTTGACCTTGCGCGCGGCCTCAAGGATGGTGGTATCCTCGGGCACGGTGACGCTCTTATGGTCGATGGTCAGCGTAACATTCTTTACCATTTGCCCTTCCTCCCTCCGCGGAACACGCCGTAGCCGAAGTGATCGCAGCGCAGGCAGCGCGACGCCTCGGTATAGGCCTCTTCATCGGTGAAGCCGCACTCGATGCACTTGAAATCGCGCTTGCGCTCGTCGGCCTCGCGCTCGGTGGTGTTGATGCGGCCGTGCGGCGGCTTGTTGTTCAGCCGCGGTGTGGGGACCTCGACGCCCGGGTCGATCTCGTGGTGGAAGCCGAGGTATTCGTCGATATTCGCCGCGGCGACCTTGCCCGCCGCGATGGCCCGAATGACGGTGGCGGGACCGGTAACACAGTCGCCGCCGGCAAACAAGCCGTCCATATTATCGATCTGACCGCTGGCCTCTGCGACAAACGCGCCGCGCTTGATGGCGATCTTGCTCTGCTCAAAGCCGTGTGTCTCCACGCCCTGGCCGATAGCAACGACGATCACGTCGGCGGCGATGCGCCTCTCGCTGCGCTTGGCCTTCTCCGGCGCGGGGCGGCCCTTTTTGTCCATCTCGCCGATGATCTGCGGCTGCGTCCACAGCGCTGCGGCACGACCGTTTTTGTCGGTCTCGATGCGCACGGGAGCCTGCAGCGTCACGAGCTCCACACCCTCGGCCACCGCGCCCTCGACCTCCTCGGGCAGCGCCGTCATATCCTCCTGGCGGCGGCGGTAGATGCAGCTGACCTTGCGCGCGCCGAGTCGCACCGCACTGCGGCAGACGTCCATGGCGACGTTGCCGCCGCCGATGACCACGATCTCCTTATTGCGGAAATCGGGCATGTGGTCGTCGCCGATCTCGCGCAGCATCTCGACAGCAGAGATCACACCGTCGGCATCCTCGCCCTCGATGCCGGTCTTCTTGTCCGTGTGTGCGCCGAGCGCAATATAGAGCGCATCGTGCTTCTGGCGCAGCTCGTCGAAGGTCACATCGTCGCCGACGTTGACATTGACATGCACGTCAATGCCGACGGAGAGCATCGAGGCGATCTCCGCGTCGAGCACCTCACGCGGCAGGCGGTAGGCGGGAATACCGTAGCGCAGCATGCCGCCCAGCTTCGCGCGCTTTTCATACACCGTGACCTTGTGTCCCATCAGCGCCAGATAATAGGCAGCGGAAAGGCCGCTCGGGCCGCCGCCGACGATGCCGACGGTCTTTCCCGTGAACTCGGCGCACGCGGGATGCGGCACATAGCCGGCGTTATCCACCGCGTAGCGCTTAAGACCGCGGATGTTGACCGCATCATCGATCATATTGCGGCGGCAGCGCGCCTCGCAGGGATGCTCGCAGATGTAGGCGCAGGCGGAGGGGAACGGATTATCCTTGCGGATCAGGCGCACGGCGTCGGCATAGCGGCCGTATTTGATGAGCACCGTATAGCCCGGAATGTCCACACCTGCAGGACAGAGCGCCACACAGGGCACAGGCTGCTGCATGCCGCCGAGACAGCGGTGGCGCAGGATGTGCTCCTCATAATCGTCGCGGAAGCCCTGCAGTCCGTCGAGCACAAGCCGCGCCGCGTCGCGCCCGATGGCGCAGTCGGCGCTGTTGACGATCACGCGGGCCATGCGCTCGATCACGCTGATGGTCTCGATCGTGGCGGTGCCGTCAAGCACCTCCTCCATCAGCTCCGAAAGCTGGCCCAGGCCGATGCGGCAGGGCACGCACTTGCCGCAGGTCTGCGCGTGGCAAAGATCCAGAAAGCTCTTGGCAAGGTCCACCGGGCAAAGGCCCGGCGGGCTTGCGGCGATGCGCCGCTCCACATCGCGGTACAGTCCGTCGATCACGGTCTGCGCATGGGAGGGCGTCATGATATCAAGTCTTGACAAGGCACGATTCTCCTTTCACGATCCGCTGCTGGAATACCATCGGTCAGGCGGGGAAAACGATGGCGGCATCTATAAATAGATTATATCAATAATACGGCATCGAGAATAGTTTTTTCAATAGTCAAAATGCAGATTTTGTCATTTTTATACATCGCCGCTTTGTTCCGAAAAAGGAAAACGGGGGCCTGCGCCCCCGCTTCCTTTCTCCTTTTACTTTGCGCTGCGCGCGCGTATCACCTCGTCAAAGACGTCGGTGATCCGCTTTTCCGGCGCGCCCGTCGCCAGCGAAACGATCACGAGCACCAGGCTCGCCGCGAGGAACGCGGGCAGCAGCTCGTAGATCGCCCACGCGCCGCCCATCGGCGCGATGAGATACTTCCATACGAAGACCATCGTGCCGCCGGTCAGCATGCCCGCGAGCGCACCCTGACGGTTCGCGCGTTTCCAGAACAGTGCGAAGAGCATCACCGGACCGAACGCCGCGCCGAAGCCCGCCCACGCGAACGACACCACGCGGAACACCGAGCTGTTGGGATCCCACGCCAGCACCATGCCGATCAGCGCGATGGCCGCGACCGTCAGACGGGCGAGGCGCATAGCGGTCCGCTCGCTCATTTTGGCGCCGAAAAAGCCTTGCGCAAGATCCTGCGACACGCTGGAAGCGGCCGTGAGCAGCTGGGAATCGGCGGTGGACATCGTGGCAGCTAAAATGCCGGAGAGGATGACGCCCGCCATCACAGCCAGCAGCACACCATGGCGGCTCATAAGGTCAGCGAGCTTGATGATGATGGTCTCGGCATCGGCGCTCGTCGTCAGGAAGGGCACGCCGCCCGCGACGGAAACGCTGTAGCCGATGATACCGATGAAAACGGCGATAAACATGGAGATGACGACCCAGACCGTTGCAATACGGCGGGACTGGTTGAGCGCCTTCTCCTCGCGGATGGCCATAAAGCGCAGCAGGATATGCGGCATGCCGAAGTAACCGAGGCCCCAGGCGAGCGTGGAGACGATGCTCAGGCCGCCGAAGCTCGCCGCCGCGCCGGTCGATACGTCATAGCCCTGCGTCATGCTGAGATACCCCGGCAGTGCGCGGGCATTGTCCATCACCGTACCGAGGCCGCCCGCCTGCTCAATGCCGAAGCAGACGATAACGATGAGCACGATGGACATGAAAATGGACTGGATCAGGTCGGTGAAAGAAACCGCCATAAAGCCGCCCATCACCGTATAGAGGACGACCACGATGCCGCCAAGGATCATCGCCAGATGATAGTCCACGCCGAACAGGCTGCTGAAAAGCGTGCCGATGGCCTTGAATCCCGACGCCGTATAGGGGATAAAGAACACGAGGATCGTAAGCGCCGCAAGGCAGGAGATCAGGTGTCTGTCATCGCCGAAGCGGCGGGCAAAAAAGTCCGGCACAGTGATTGCGCCGAGGCGCGCGCTGTAGCGGCGCAGACGGCGCGCGACGATCAGCCAGTTGAGGTAGGTACCCACAGCCAGGCCGATGGCCGTCCAGGTGACCTCCGGCAGCCCGCAGAGGTAGGCAAGGCCGGGCAGGCCCATGAGAAGATAACTGCTCATGTCGCTCGCCTCGGCGCTCATGGCAGTGACGATGGGGCCCATTTTGCGCCCGCCGAGGTAGAAGTCGTCCGAGCTGCCGCCGCTGCCCTTTCTGCCGAAGTAAACGCCCACCAGCACCATTGCGGCGAGGTAGAGGATGATGGTCACGATAATGATGATCTGTGCGCTTGTCATGTGGTCTTCTCTCCTTTGGTCTTTCTGTCTGACCCGCGCAGTATAGCACAAAAGAAGCAAGACGTAAATACAGAACGCCGTACAGAACAAATCCTGTACGGCGTTCGTAGTTCTTTGCATTTCTCATTGATATCACTATCTTTTTTGCGGCACGATATTACATGATATCACTGAACGAAATAGATTATTTTTTGTGAAACCCCTCAAGAAACAGCGGCATCATTTCCCTCGCGTACTGCACCAGCGAGTATTCTCCGCCGGAAAGACACCAGTCGTACATCAGCCCGCGTTCGAACATGGCGTAGGCCTTGACGATCTCGCTGACGGTGCGCGCATCGGTCAGTTCACCGCTCTCCTGCCCCTGCGAGATGATCTGGCGCAGGAGACGGTAATAGGTGCGCTTGCGGTCGAGCAGGTGCTTTTCCCCCTTGGTGATGAGCTGGGAGGAAAAGAGCTGCGCCAGCAGTTCGATCGACACGGTGTTCTCGATCGTTTTGAACAGCTCGCGGTTCAGCCAGCACAAAAGCGCGATGCAGCCCATATCCGCGTGCTCCTCGCGCATCAGCTCCTCATACTTCTCATCGAACAGGACCGACAGAGAGTAAAGCAGCGCATCCTTGCCGTCAAAATAGTGGTAAAACGAGCCCTTGGAGGTCTCAGACTCAAAGATGATATCCTCCACCGTCGTTTCCTCGTAGCCCTGCTCATAGAAGAGCTTCCAGGCCGCCGTGACAATACGGCCCTTGGTGTTCCGGCTCGATTTTTTCGCCATGCGCTCCCACCTCCTTTTTGTTATCATACCATAAAAAGCGGTAATTTGCCAAGGGGGCGGCGCGCAGATTTTTTGCCCCACTGCGTTCCGCCTTAACACGCTCTTTACAACAGGCGGGGAAAACTGATATACTGGGAAATATGAAAGGGGCTGAACGCCATGCAGAATTTATCCGAGCTGCTGTCACTCTCGCTGGGAGGATACAGCCTGAGCCGCATCCTTTCCGCCATACTGACGTTTCTGATCTGCCTGCTCGTGGTGCGGCTGGTGCTGCGGCTGCTCACGCGCCTGCTCGGGCGCTCGCAGCACATGAGCGAGCGGCTGCAAAGCTTTATCCGCACCGGCGCCAAGGTGCTTTTGTATCTGCTGACCATCATCATCACTGCCGAAGCGCTGGGCGTGAACACCGCGTCGCTGACAGCCGTCATGTCGGTGCTCACGCTGGGTGTCACGCTCGCAGCGGAGGATATCCTCGGCAACGTAGCGGGCGGGTTCGTCATTCTCTTCTCGCGTCCCTTTGCCGTCGGTGACGAGATCGAGGTCGGCGGCACGACCGGCACCGTGCGTGAGATCGCCCTGACTCACACAAAGCTCGAAACCTTTGACGGGCAGCTCGTGCTCCAGCCCAACCGCGAGATGTCCAGCTCCAAGATCGTCAACTTCTCGGCGCTTGGCCGCCGGCGCATCGTCTGCAAGGTCACGGCCTCCTACGACGCGCCGAGCGAGACTGTCAAGGCCGCCTGCATGGATGCCGTCGCCGCCTTCCCTGCCGTGCTCAGCGATCCCGCGCCCACCGTGTACCTCTCAAATTACGGCGCGAGCTCCATCGAATATACCCTCCGCTGCTGGACAGCAGCAGCGGACTACTGGACGACCTATTTCAAGCTGTATGAAATGCTGCGCGAGACCTTTATGAAGCGCGGCGTGGAAATGACCTATGACCACCTGAACATTCATGTAATGCCGGAGGAACGCCATGAAGATCAAAGTCGTTGACATGAGCTATGAAGAGGCGCTGGCACAGCCCGCAGCCAGGCACCTGCCGCCGCGCAGGCCCTCGCTGCTCTGGCGCACGCTGCTGCGCGCCGCCTCCGCGCCCGACCTGCACGCCACGCACTTCCACTGCGAAAGGATCGGCATGGAGCAGCTGGGCAGGGACGAGCCCTGCCTCATCCTGATGAATCACTCCTGCTTTCTCGATCTCAAGATCGCGGCAACAGTGCTCTATCCCCGCCCGTTCAACATCGTCTGCACATCGGACGGGTTTGTCGGCAAGGAGGGGCTGATGCGCAGCCTCGGCTGCATCCCCACACGCAAATTCTGCTCAGATGCAACGCTCGTGCGCGATATGCTCTATGCCGTGCACAAGCTGAAATCCTCCGTGCTGCTTTACCCCGAGGCGAGCTACAGCTTCGACGGCACGGCCACGCCGCTGCCCGAAAGCATCGGCAAGTGCGTCAAGGTGCTGGGCGTGCCGGTCGTGATGATCCGCACCTACGGCGCGTTCGCGCGCGACCCGCTCTACAACGGACTGCAGAACCGCAAGGTCAGCGTCTCGGCGGAGATGCGCTACCTGCTCTCTCCCGCCGAGATCGGACAAAAAAGCGTAGATGAGATCAACAACGCACTTTTCGCTGCCTTCCGCTTCGACAACTTCCGCTGGCAGCAGGAAAACGGCATCTCGGTCGACGAGCCGTTCCGCGCCGACGGGCTCAACCGCGTGCTCTATAAGTGCCCGCACTGCCTCACCGAGGGCGAGATGGAGGGCAAGGGTACGACGCTCATCTGCCATCACTGCGGCAAGGAATACCGCCTGACCGAGCTCGGCGCGCTGGAATGTACGAACGGCGAGGCCGCGTTCACCCATGTGCCGGACTGGTACGCCTGGGAACGGCAATGCGTGCGCGAGGAGCTGGAGCGCGGGCAATACACACTCGACATTCCCGTGCGCATCTGCATGATGGTCAACACGCGCCAGATCTGCCGCGTGGGTGAGGGCCGGCTGCATCACGATGCGAACGGCTTCCGCCTGACCGGCTGCGAGGGAAAACTCGATTACTCGCAGAAGCCCGAGTCGTCCTACAGTCTGTATGCCGACTATTTCTGGTATGAGATCGGCGACATGCTCTGCATCGGCGACCGCAGCGCGCTGTACTACTGCTTCCCGCTCGAAGGCGGGGACGTGGTGGCAAAGACGCGGCTCGCCGCCGAGGAGCTTTACAAGCTCAGGCGTGCGCAAAAGCACAGGAAGGGAGATGCCTGCCATGATGCTTCAAACGCCGCGCCTGCTCATCCGTGACGTTCTTCCCGCCGATGCGGCGGTCTTTGCACAGATGGCCGCTGACGGCAGTCTGCACGACATCGGCTTTGACGAGGGATGCGGCGGCTGGATAGACGGCTGGGTCACAGAGGCGCACGCGCTTGCCCTGCAGGACGCCCCAGGAGCGTCCTATCTCGCCTATACCGTTGTGCGGCAATGCGACGGCGCGGTGCTTGGCTCAGTGGGCTGCTCTTACTACGAGGATCTGCACGAGGTCGGCGTAACGTTCTTTCTCGGCGCGGCGCACCGCGGCTGCGGCTACGCGCTTGAGGCTGTGCGCGTCTATACCGAGTATTTCTTTGCCCGCTATGCTCTGCCCCGCATGATCGCCACTGTGCAGCAGGATAACGCCGCCTCGCGGCGCGTGGTCGAGCGCGCGGGCTTCCGCCTGCTGGAGGTGCGTCCCTACCGCGACCTGAACGACAGCGCCGCGCTCTCATACTGCTTTTATGAGCTGCGGCGGGAAGACGCGCTGTAATGCACCGGAATAAAGCCGCGCATTGCTCCCTGCGCGAAGCATATGCCGCGTTAGATACGGGAAACACGAACAGATTGAGGTATTCTCCTTTGCAAAAGAGAATACCTCAATCTCATCTCACCCGCCGCAGAAACGCAGGATCTTCCTTCAGCAGCCATGCGCTTTAGAATTCCTGCGTGCCAAAGTCCCTAAGCGAGCGCTTTTCCTCATGGAGAAAAACGAGGATGCTCAGCAGGAACGGGAAGAAATACGTCGCCGCACGATGCAGCACCAGCGCCGACGACGCCGCACCGCTGCCCGCAAGCGGCGAAAAGAGCAGCAGGAACGCAAACTCCGTCGGTCCCACGCCCGCGACGTTCGGCAGCGCGCTCGTGATGAGCAGCATCAGCGAGGCGAGCAGCTGCACCTGAGCAAAGGTGAGCGCCGTGCAGCCCACGAGCCGCAGGCTGACATAGGGAATGGAGTAAAGCACGAAAAGCTTCAAAAGGCTCACCGCGACGCCCCGCACAAAGTTGGACGGCACAAGCAGCACCTTCTTCGCCTCGGTATTGAGCCGCACGAGGCTGCCGCTCCACTTTCCGCGCCGCGCCGCCCATTTAGGCGTATCGGGCAGCTTTTGCAGCAGGAAAAGCACAAGCGCGAGCACCCTTTTCGAGGTATACAGAAGCGTGAGTGTGATCACGATCAGCGCACCGATGCCGTAGCCGATGCCGATATAACGCGCAAGGCCGCTCGCGCGCTCACGCAGCCAGCCGCCGCCCAGCAGCAGCGCGGCGGTCGCGTAGAGCAGGATGGATATCTTGTGCAGCACATACTCGCTCGCCATGATGCCCACGCTGCTGCCTGCATCCAGCCCGCGGCGGTGGAGGTAATAGCCCTGCATCGGCAGCGTGGCGGTACCCATCGTGGCAATATTGCCGAATACACCGAGGAACGTCAGGCGCAGTGCGTCTGTGAAGGTGACATCCGGCTTCGTGCGCCGCAGCAGCACGAGTGCGACCGCTGATTCCATCGCCTCATAGGCAAAGCCCATTCCGAGCAGCGCGAACACGCCCTGGAGCGGCACGGCACGCAGATTGGCAAGGAGCTCCGGCAGTGCATCGCGAAAGACAAGAATGAACGCGCCGAAGATCAGTGCAAGCGTCGCCGCGCTGAGAAGATAGGTCCGTTTCCGCTTTGCTCCCATAATGGTCTCTTCCTTTCATGAATGTTTTCTATTTTAGCCTGCGGCGCGGCAAATGAAAACTGGCAAACCGCGCCGGACGCGCAAAGTGTTAAGGCGCCGTTAAGGCTTTTTCGTTTTCCCTCTTGCAACTTTCCCGGGGATACAGTATACTTGATGTATTCCGACAGAAAGAGAGGAAGATTCCATGGCGCTTCGCACCAAGAACGCGATCCGCCGTAGCTTCATGGAGCTGCTGGCCGAGCGTCCCTTCGACAAGATCTCCGTGCGCGATATTGCCGAACGCAGTGAGGTCACGCGGAACACCTTCTATTATTACTATACCGACATTTACGCGCTGGCCGAGAACGTGTTCGAATCTGAGATTGAGAAGATCAACAGCTGCGTGGATAGCTATGAATCCTGGCAGAAGGCTTTCCTTGCGGCTATCGACTTTGCCGTGCAGAACAAGCGCGCCATCATGCATCTCTACGATTCCGCCCACCGCAGCATCCTGGAGCGCTACTATCACCAGACGATCCTGGCCGGTATGCACGCCTATGTGCAGAAGGAGGCCGAGGGGCTCGATATCAGCGAGGGCAAGGTCCTTGCGCTGGCGCGCTTTTACACTGCCGCACTCACAGGTCTGACGGCCGAATGGCTGCGCAACGGTATGAAGGGCGCGCCCGACTCGTTCCTCGCAGACTTGGGTGACATGCTCGACGGCAACATCCGTACCTCTCTTGAACGCGGCGCACAGCACAAATAGAGCATTGTTTCTTATCGCGGGAGCCGAAGGCTTTGCCTTCGGCTCCCGCTTTTCGTTCGCCCGTGCGGGCGAAAATTAACGCATTTTTTATTGATTGCCCTCTGTTCAACGCGGCGTTTTTTTGTTAAACTGAGAGAGAATTATTGGAATCGGAAAAGGAGTGAGCTTTTGTACCAGAAGCAAGTATTACTCGAAAAACTGAAGGAAGCCACGGCCTCGGTACTGCCCATCAGCCTGATCGTCATGGCCATCTGCTTTGTGCTCGTGCCGGTGGATGCGGGACTGATGCTCTCGTTCGTGATCGCGACCGCCATGCTGATCCTCGGCATGGGGCTCTTCACGCTGGGCGCGGAGATGTCCATGAGCCGCATCGGCAACTACATGGGCTCCAAGCTGACGAAATCACGCAACCTGCCGCTCATTCTGTTCGTGAGCTTCGCCCTCGGCGTCGCCATCACGGTGGCGGAGCCGGACCTGCAGGTGCTGGCCGGCAATGTGCCGGATATCGACTCCACGGTGCTGATCCTCACGGTTTCGGTCGGCGTGGGTTTTTTTCTGATGCTGTGCATGGTGAGAATCCTGTTCTCCATTTCGCTGCGTACGATGCTGATCGCGTTCTATGCGATCGTGTTCCTCGCGGCGTTCCTTTCTGACAGCAGCATCCTCTCTGTCGCGTTCGACTCCGGCGGTGTGACCACGGGGCCAATGACTGTGCCGTTCATCATGGCGCTGGGCGTCGGCGTTGCATCTATCCGAAGCGATGAAAATGCAAAGGCGGACAGCTTCGGCCTTGTGGGCCTGTGCTCCATCGGGCCGATCCTCTCGGTGCTGCTGCTCGGCGCGATCTATCAGACACAGCCCAGCGCGTCGGAAAGCACGGTCGTCTCCGACATTTCCACTACGGTGGAGTTGGGAAGAGACTATCTGCACGCCCTGCCGGACTATCTCCGGGAGGTCACGGTCGCGCTGCTGCCGATCGTCGTCTTCTTCCTCATCTTTCAGATCATATCGCTCCGGCTGCGCAGACTCCCCTTCCTGCGCATCGTCGTCGGTATCCTTTACACCTATGTCGGGCTCGTGCTGTTTCTCACGGGCGTGAATGTCGGTTTCTCGCCGCTTGGCTACACGCTCGGCGCGGCGCTGACGGAGGGCTGGCGGATCTGGCTGCTCGCGCCCCTTGCGATGCTGATGGGCTGGTTCATCATCAATGCAGAGCCTGCCGTACATATCCTCAACAAACAGGTGGAAGAGCTGAGCGCGGGCGCCATCTCGGCAAAAGCCATGGGAATGAGCCTCTCCATTGCAGTCTCCTCCGCGGGCGGGCTTGCGATGCTGCGCGTCATCACAGGCATTTCGATCATGTACTTTCTCGTGCCCGGGTACCTTATCGCGCTCACTCTAAGCTTTTTTGTGCCGCGCACCTTCACCGCCATCGCGTTCGACTCCGGCGGCGTGGCCTCCGGTCCGCTGACGGCCACATTCATGCTGCCCTTTGCCATGGGCGCGTGCGAGGCGCTGGGCGGCAGCGTGATGACGGACGCGTTCGGTCTGGTGGCGCTCGTGGCCATGATGCCGCTGATCACCGTGCAGGTGATGGGGGCGATCTATGTGGTCAAATCCCGCCGCGCCGGAAGCGAACCCGCGCTGCCCGACTTCGGCGACGACGAGATCATCGAACTGTGGGAGGCCTGCTGATATGGAGCTGTATTATATCATTGCCATCACCGACCATGACCGCGGCGAAGCGATGCATTCGCTTTACAGCGCTGCGGGGCTGCACATGGTGCTCAGTATGCCCGCACGCGGCACTGCCAAGAGCGAGCATCTGGCCGTTTACGGGCTGGACGCAACGGAGAAATACGTCGTCAGCGCCGTGGCAAGCGCGCAGGAGGCGGAGGCACTCATCAAGTCCGCCAAGCGCAAGCTCTTCATCGACATTCCGGGCAATGGTGTTATGCTGACCGTGCCGCTCAAGAGCGTGGCGGGCGGCAAGACCCTTGCCTATCTCACCGACAACCAGAAAACAGGAGGTGCACCGAGCATGGAATTTGAACACGAGCTGATCATCGTCATCCTGAACGAAGGCTATTCCGATTTTGTCATGGACGCAGCGCGCGGCGCGGGCGCCGGCGGCGGCACAGTGCTGCACGCCAAGGGCACCGGCGGCACGCGGGGCGAAAAGTTCTTCAGCGTCAGCCTTGCCGATGAAAAGGATATGATCTACATTATCGCCCACAGAGACGAAAAGGCCGCCATCATGCGTTCGATCAACGAGCAGGCCGGCCCCGGGACGAAGGCGGGCGCGATCTGCTTCTCGCTGCCGATCTCATCGGTCGCGGGTCTGCGTGCACGCGAGGAAACCTGAAACAGTCGAAAAAAGCGCTCCGGCCAAGGCCGGAGCGCTTTTTCAGCTATATCTCGTTCCCTCCCGCATCGGAGCCGGTTGGTGCAGAAGCACGGTATAACAGGCCATCCGGCGGCACGGCCGCATCTTATGCAAACGCCGTCCCGCAGCCCGCGCAGGACCACACCCTCCGTTTCTGTCCTGAGCGGATAAGGGCGTGCCGCAGTCCGCGCAGCGCCAGCAGTTCCAACGGACAAGCACGAGGCCGTCCGGGGCAGGATCGCGGTTTTCATCCGCCCGGCATATGCGCGCACGAGAGTTGCCCTGCGCGCTCTCCTCCTATGGCTCCGCCACCGTGTCACGCGGGATGCGGAGCTGTACCCTGCCGTCATAGGTCCGCATGCCCGAGCCGAGGCTTGCACTGTAGGAGACCGCAAACCCAGCGCTCGTGCCATCGCCGTCAAGGGAAACATCCGAGACCGCAACAGGTTCCTCGGGAACGTAGGTCCAGCCATTCCGCCACTGGTAGCCCGTCAGCGTACGCGCACCGGTGATCTCCGCGATGCGCCAGGTGCCGTCACCGCGCGGCGCCAGGCGGTAATCAACAGCCAGCGTCGCCCGACAGAAGCCGCTGGTCACGGAGGTATAACAGGTGCGTGCCGCCCCGCTGCCCTCCGACCACGGATTGAGCGGACGCTCGTTGGCGTTGACGGCCACGATGCCCAGTACCAGCCCGCCGTTCACGATCTGCCACACACGGCGCTCGCCGCCGCGCTCGCACAGCAGGTTCGTCCCGCCGAGCAAAACGTCCATCTCCACGCCGTCGTAAACGGCGGAGACGCGGTAGCGGATATCATTCGCCTGCCGCCCGGTCTGCGCGGGCACGGTTGTGCAGCGCATCGCGTGCATCGCCGATGCAGCGATATCCAGATCAACAAACCGGGTAATGACGGTCTCGTCTCCGTTCTCCGCGATCTCGGAGACAGAAACGATCTGCAGCAGCGCAGGGTCAAAGTCTTTTCCGCCCGCCCACTGCGCGGCCGGATCGCCGTAGGCAGAGTAAGCGACGGGCTTCTCCCCGTCCGCGGCCTCCGCAATGGGATAGGAGCGTTTCTCACCGCTTGTCCCGTCCGTCACGATGACGGACAGCCGACGGTCGCTCGAGTAGGAAAGCCCCGTCAGCGTCTCGCCCTCGCCGAGCGTGAGCGTTTTGACCATGCCGACGCCCGGAGTACGGAGGATCAGCCCCTGCGCATAAACGGCGGTGGTAAGGTCGCTGCCGCACCAGGTAAGGTATTCGCCCGCAAACTCCTGCGTGAAGGCGCGGGTCACGGCATCAAAGAAGAAGTAGACATGCCCTTCCTCCCCCGCGTCCGCGGTGATGACAAGGGTATTGAGGTCCGCGCCGGCAAAATCGACGCGCTCGATCCCTGTCACGCCCGGGTGCAGTGCAGAAAGGTCCCACTCCTGCGCCAGATAGCGGAAAGCCGTCCCATCCCAGCCCGCGCTCTGCGACGGCGGAGCGCAGCGGAAGGTCGTCCCATCCCCCAGATGCAGTTCGCCGTTCAGCGTGGAAATGAGCAGCGTGCTCTTTTCCAGCAGCGCGTTCACCTCGTCGGCAAAGGCCTGCGCCTCGGGCGGCCACGGATCGTCAGAATCCGGATTGGCGTCAAATTCCACACTGCGCTGCGCGATGAGCCTCTGCCCGTCCACGCCGACGGAGAACAGCTCATAGTTGTAGCCACAGAGTCCCTGGAACATCGCCGGGTTATAGCGCAGGATGGCACTGGTATCGCCGTCGCGGAAAAGGAAATAGCTGTCCCAGCCCACATGGGCGAGGCCCAGTTCGGCACTCCACCGTTCGCCGCCGCTGTCCGCGGCATAAATCCGGTAGAGCTGTTCCGGCTCGGCTTCCTCGTAAAATATCTCTTCTTCCGTTCCATCGCCGTCAAGATCGGCCGCGGCCAGCAGGCTGGGCGCATCGCCGCGCAGATACGCAAGGAATGCTTCGATCTCATCTTGACCGGAGAGGACCTTATAGGACTTAACGGCGTCTCCTGTACCGATGTTCAGCGAGTAGACCGCCTCCGTGCCATTCGGTGCATCATACTCCCGAATGAAGTCGATGGTCAGACGCTCGGCAGCCGCTCCATCGGCATCCGGCAGCGCAAGGTAGAGCGTGGACCACTTGGGATTGACAGCCGCCGTCTTTTCCGGACGCGCCGCGCCGATGCGGACGTCCGTGAGGTGCTCGGAGAGCCGTACCGTCCCGTCGGCGCTATGATACCGCGCGTCCGCGTCGGGCCGTTCCTCCACATAGGTGCAGAATGTCTCCGCGTCCCAGAAATCGCCGCAGACCTTGCTGAGTTCCCGCGGCGGATTCGTCAGAAAGCACACGGCCGCGGCGGCACAGGCGATCAGCGCCAGCACGACAAAGCGAACGGCGGGCTTTTTATAGCTCAGCGCGCTTTTCACGCGCGTCTTCACGCCCACCTCGCCGAAGGCGAGCGGGCAGGCCGCGATCATCCGGCGCGGCACGCTGCACGCAAGCAGCACGGTGGAATAGGTCTTCACCGCCTCGGCGTCCATGCCGCGGAGGACCCTTTCGTCGCAGGCGAGCTCGATGTCACGGCAGAGCAGCGCATACGCCAGCCACAGCACAGGGTTGAACCAGTAGACCGCCAGCAGGGCAAAGCCCAGCGGCTTCCACCAGTGGTCACGGCGTGCAAGATGCGCCCGCTCGTGTGCCAGCACATTTGCGCGCTGTACATCGTCCATCGCGGAGGGCAGATAGATGCGCGGCCGGATGATGCCGAGGATAAAGGGCGAAGCGACTTCATCGCAGAGGTAAACGTTCCCCTCCAGCCGGAGCGACGCGCCCACGCGACGCCGCAGCTTTCCATAGCTCACGAGCGCATAAATCAGCATGGCCGCAAGGCCAAGGAGCCATACGGCGCCCGCCAGCTCCGTCCAGACGAAAAGCGGGTTGACGCTCGCGGCGGGGTCGGCGGCAAAGCTCTCGCTGATGACAGGATTGACCGCGCTGTCGATGATCTCCACGCCGCTCGTGATGGTCGGCGCAGGATCATACTGCACGACTGCGGGGCTGACGGTCTCGGCGCTGGGCACAAGGCTCAGTGCGCTCTCAATGGAAAACGGCAGCATGAGCCGCAGCGCCACGATACCCCAGAGCAGAACATTCGTCCACTTCGGCGCTTTCCTGAGCGCAAAGCGCAGCGCCAGCACCGCCAGCACCAGCCAGCTGGCCGAAATGCTGAGATTGAGCAGTTTCAGAAAAATGGCGGCCATTATGTCACTGCTCCTTTCCGTGCCCGTCGATCATACGGCGGATCTCGGCAACATCCTCCTCCGACAGGGCTTTGCGCGCGGTAAAAGCCGCAAGGAACGCGGGCAGCGAACCATCGAATGTATCTTCGACGAACCGCTCGCTCTGCACGGCGTTGTACTCCCCGCGCGAAAGGCGCGAGGTCACAAGACCGTTCTCATTTTGAAAGATACCGTGCTCGCAGAGCTTTTTGAGCACCGTGTAGGTCGTGGACTTTTTCCAGTTCAACTCCTGCTCGCAGCGTTTCACCAGCTCGCCGGAGGTGAGCGGCTCGTGCTGCCAGATGATCTCGGCAAAGCGCGTTTCCACAACGCCAAGCTTGTACTCTTCCATAGGTGCACCTCCCACCAGTCTATTCCCAATAGACCTCTTGTTGTTTGCAGTCTATCATGAGTAGACCTGCTTGTCAAGAGGCAGCTTTGCCCTTCTTGAAAGCCGCAGCGCACTGTGGTATGATGCTGTCAGCGTCTGCGGGCGCGGAATGATATCTCAAGGGAGGCAACCTGCCATGCACCGCCGGCTGTTCTGCGAGCTTTCGCCGCTCGCATACCGCATTTCCGTTGAAAAAAGCTGTGCCTTACGCACACTGCAGGACTGCATATCCGGTGAGCGCTTTGCCAAAACGCGCACAGATGTGCCGCTCGACGCACTGATCTACCGCCACAATTCGCTCATCCGCCGCACGCTCGGCAAGGTCGATCCCGTGCTGCAGGACAACAAGGCCGTCAATCTCGCGCTCGCCGCACCGAAGATCAACGGCATCCTCATCCGCCCGGGCGAAACATTTTCGTTCTGGCGGCTCGTCGGGCCGCCCAGTGCCGCGCGCGGCTACCGCACAGGTCTCGTCATCGCCAACGCGCAGACCGGCGAGGCTGTCGGCGGTGGGATGTGTCAGTTCAGCAACCTGATCCACTGGATGGTGCTCCATACACCGCTGACCATCACCGAACAGCACCATCACGACCAGTTTGACCTGTTCCCCGATTTCGGCCGTCAGGTCCCGTTCGGCACCGGCACATCGATCTTCTACAGCTATCTCGACTATCGCTTCCGCAACGACACAGAGCAGACCTATCAGCTCCTCATCCGCACGACGCCCACCCACCTGTGCGGCGAGCTGCGCGCGGACGCGCCGCTCGCGTTCAAATACCACATCGCGGCGGAAAACGAGCATTTCGTCCGCGAGGACGGCGTTGTTTACCGCTGCGGCGAGGTATACCGCACCGCGGTGGACAAGGCCACCGGCAATGTGCTCACGCGCGAGCTGCTGCGGCGCAGCCATGCCCGCGTACTTTACGATACCTCCGCGCTCGGCGTATAAACGGATCACGAAGAAAGAGCCTGCGGCCCAGGGCCGCAGGCTCTTTCTTTATTGATCGGAGCAGTACGTCCGATACCCCGTACCGCTGATTTCGCGGTAGAACGCGGCTCTGGCGCTCTCGCGGTTGGGGCGCAGCCCCAGATTGCCGATGCTGAGCGTCAGTGCGCAGAAAATATCCCAGCTGAACTCCAGGCAGAACAGAAGCCAGCGGTCGCCCTGCATCATCTTCTTCGAGCGCACAAGGACCTCGTCCGACGTCAGCCCGGGATGCTCGGCGAGGATGTAGTCCGTCATGGCACAGCTGTAGCCCGCAGCGATGCCGGGAATGACCAGCAGCTTCCTCAGGAAGCGCATCAGTGCGGTCGTCTTCCAGCTGGACAGATCGGCAAAAAGCGTTTCAAAGCCCGCGTCCGCGCGGCCGGCAAGCGCGAGGTTGAATCTGGCGCAGCCCGCGCCGACAATGCTGCCGAGGACGAAGTAAGCACTCCCGGCACCAGTGCGGCAAGCACGACATAGACCATGCCCGCAACGAACAGGCCGCCGAGCGCCGGACTGAAGCCGCCGCCCGCGGAGTAAACAGTCCGGCCGGCGAAATTTTCCGCCGCCGAGCGGCTTTACAGCTTCACAAGAAATTCCGCAAACTTTTCGATCATTTCCTCCTTATCGGGCCGCTTCTTCTGCACCGCCCACCACGAACCGCAGCTGACGATAGCGCCCGCGTAAACCACCGAGAGGATGGTGTGGGAATCCCGGATATACTCCGCCTTCTCCCGCCGCAGATGGCTGTCAATGCTTAGCCGGATCTGCTCTTCCAGAATGTTGCGGACTGCACTTCCGGCATTGCTTTTCAGAATGCTGACAATAAACTTTTCGTTGCTGTCAATGAAGTCCATCAGATAGCGGAACACGCCGGTGTAGTAGCTGGACGGGATCGCCGGGTCATAGCCGATGATGTTGGTCTCCTCCGACAGCCGCTGCATTTCCTGAATCATATAGACAAGCAGCTCTGTTTTATCACCAAAGTGCTTGTAAAAGGTGGCCTTGCGGATCACCGCCTTTTCGCACAGCTCCGTAACGGTGATCTCATCCAGACTCTTCTGACACATCAGGTCATACAGTGCGTTTGTCAGTGCGCTTCTTGTTTTCTGCACCCGCAGATCGAGTTTTTTCTCCATTTCGTCCTCCGTTCGGAAACCATAACGTAATAATAGTCAATTATTTGATAATTGTAAAGTTTTTGTACGTTGTACTATTATCTGAAATTTATTATAGTCATAACCGTACCGAGAGTCAATTATTTTTGGCCGATCATTCTGATAGGAGGACAACAAAATGAAACAGTTTGACAACGTGAGAGCACACAAGCCGGAGGGCATTGAGAACCGCAAGGCGTATATCGTCGGCGGCGGTGTAGCCGGTCTTGCCACCGCGGTCTTCCTGATCGACGACTGCTATGTACCCGGCGAAAATGTGACCATTTACGACCAGCTCCCCCTGATGGGCGGCTCCATGGACGGCGCGAAGACCGGCGGCGGCAAGTACACCTGCCGCGGCGAGCGGGAGCTGGAACCTTATATGGAGTGCTTCTGGTATCTGGGCAATAAGATCCCCTCCCTGTACACCCCCGGCCGCACCATCACCGAGGAGACGGTGGATGTCAACAAGGCTGACCGCATCTATGCCCACGCCCGTATTCTGCACCAGCAGGGCAAAGTGTGGGACGGCATCAAGGACTTCAGCATGAGTCCGGCGCTGGCCAAAAAGCTACAGGAAATGATCGCCATGCCCGAGGAGCAGATGAACGGCCTGACCATCGAAGAGTACTTCGGCGACACGTTCGCAGAGCTTGAAAAGCATCCCATCTGGCAGTGCTTCCACACGATGCTCGCCTTCAAGGAGTACCATTCTATGATCGAAATGAAGCGCTACATGGTGCGTTTCATCCAGTTCCAGCCCAAGATGGATGTTCTGGACGGTCAGATCCACACTAAGCACAATGAGTTCGATTCCTACATCGATCCTATCCTGCACTGGCTGCGCGGCAAGGGCGTCCACTTCGTCAACGGCGTCACCGTCACCGATTTGAAGATGAACAGCGACTTCTCCGCCGTCACCGAGATCGTCGGCACCGGCGCTGACGGTGATTTTACCGTTCCCGTTGCCGAGAACGATATGGTCATCTCCACGCTGGCCTCCATGACCCAGAACTCCACCCACGGTGATAATACCCATGCTGTCGAAACCAACCGCAGTGAGGAAAAGGGGATGTTCTCCGTGTGGCAGAAGCTCGCTGCCCGTGACCCCAAGTTCGGTCATCCTGAAAAGTTCTGCTCCACCATTGAAAAGTCCAAGTGGATGAGCGCCTTTGTCTGCATCAAGGGCTATAAGGAGTTCTGTGCCAGGTTCCGCGAGAAGTACGGCTATCCCAAGGACAGCGTAACCGGCGCGATCTCCATCATGGATTCCTCCTGGGATATTTCCTTTATCCTCTACGATAAGTATTTCGCCAATCAGGCGGAGGACGAGGACTTCCTGTGGTTCGACGGCCTGTACGGTGAGCGCGTCGGCGACTATATCAAAAAGCCCATGGCCGACTGCACCGGCGAGGAGGTCATGCAGGAGTTCCTGTATCATCTGGGGATGCTGGACGAGTACGACGAGCTGATGAAGCATACCTATGTGTCCCTGACCATGATGCCCTATATCACCAGCCAGTTCATGCCCCGCAACAGCAAGGGCGACCGCCCGCGCGTCATTCCCGAGGGCAGCAAAAACTACGCCTTTGTGGGTCAATATGTGGAGTTGGACGGCGACGTGGTGTTCACCGTAGAAACCAGCGTCCGCACGGCTATGATGGCGGCCTATGGACTCACCGGCATCGACCGCAAGGTGCTGCCGCTCTATCAGGGCCAGTACGATATCCGCTGGCTCGTCATGTGCATGAAGAAGATGCTCATGACCGATGAGCTCAAATTCTCCGACCTGCCGCCCGTCAATCCGCTGACGATCAAAAAGGATCTGCAGGGCGTCCTCGACTTCCTGAACGGCGTGCCCGAGATCAACTGGGACGACGGCCAGCTGTATTGATCCGCCGTGCGGAGCGCACAAAGATACCAACACAAAAAGGCAGGAGAAAGCACATTGCTTTCTCCTGCCTTTTTATCTGCCGCTCACACCAGCAGCAGCCCTGTAAAAAAGCATATCTGCGCGGCGCTGTTGATGATCTGCTCCTGCCAGTTCACCTTTGGGTCACCGGAGTCCCTTCGGAACGCGAAAACCAGCATCGTCCCCATTCCGAGCGCACCGAGCCCGAAGAAAATACAGGCGGGAAAGCGGGTCAGCCCCGCGAGCATCGCCGCGCCGTCCAGGCGCGTGCGGTCGACGGCCAGCGCCAAAAGCATCGTGAGAAGCCCAAGCGGCATAAGGACGCGCATCTGAACGAACATCGGCCAGACGTTCTTTTGGGACACCGCCGCGATCAGCTTCCACAACACCTTCACCACACCGGAAATCAGGCAGATCACCGCGCCAGCCACGAACAGCACGCTGTGAAACAGGCTCCCCGCCCGCACGGCGGAGAGGCCGAAGAACACAACAGAGATCAGGTCAACCAGCGCCATCGGAACGCTGAAGCCCTGCGGCACCGTATTCTTTGTCATTCGTTTTTTCTTCTTTTGGTCCATAAGTCTCTCCGTGACGGCTCGCTGCGGCGCAGAGGTCTCCGCTTCTGCCGCTCTCCGCAGCGTTTTTTCTTTTCATCCAGCATAGCACGCTTTTGCGCGGTTGACAACTGCCGGCTCTGCGGGACAGAACGCGGCAGGGGTGGATTTTTTGCGTGCTTTGTGCTATGATGATCGTATATGCAGAAACAGGGAGGAATATCCATGAAGAAAAAACTGACCGCCATACTCCTCGCGCTCACGCTGCTGCTGACGCTCGCGGGCTGCGGCGGCGTGTCCGACATCCCGCAGGAAACCGATCTGCCGCGGCAGGAGCAGCAGACGCCGCAGGACACGCAGAGCACACAGACGGATACCACGGCGGCGGACGAGGCTGCCACCCCCGATGACGCACCTGCCATCGATGAGGACGGGACCTATACCACCAAGGAGGATGTGGCCCTCTATATCCACACCTATGGCCGCCTGCCTGCAAACTTCATCACCAAAAAGGAAGCGCAGGCGCTCGGCTGGTCCGGCGGCTCGCTGGAACCCTACGCGTCGGGCATGTGCATCGGCGGCAGCCGTTTCGGCAACTATGAAGGACTGCTGCCAGAAAAGGACGGCCGCAGCTACACCGAGTGCGATATCGACACGCTGGGCGCGGAAAAGCGCGGCGCAAAGCGCATCGTCTTTTCCAACGATGGCCTGATCTATTACACGGATGACCACTACGAGAGCTTCGAACTGCTGTACGGAGAGGAGGGCTGAGCGTGCGATATCTGCTGGATCTGTCCCGCGCGGACAGCCGCGCGGCGCTGCACGCACTGCTTGCCGGAGCGCTGCCGCTTCCCGCATGGTACGGCTGTAACCTCGACGCGCTGCACGACTGTCTGACAGAGCTTTCAGAGCCGACGGAGCTCGTGCTCCGCGGCGGCGAGGCGCTGGATGCGTCGCTGGGAAGCTATGCTTCCGCCTTTCGCCGCGTGCTGCGCGACAGCGCGGCGGAAAACCCTGATTTCACCGTGATCTGGGAGGATGAGCTGCTGCACCGTCACCGCTGGAGCGCCCCCCCCGAGGATACGGAGGGAAGCGGCGCTCCCATCACTCCGCCGCACCATCCTCCACCGCAATGACCTCGCCGATAAAGACAATGTGCGGCTGCCAGCCGCCTTGAAAATCCGGGAATGTCTCCGGTCTGGATGCGTAATACTCCCGGATCTCGGGGGCCAGGTCCTCCCGCGAAAGCTGATGCTGGTACAGCTTTCTGCAGAGGAAGGTCCGCTCCGCCTCTGCATACGTCATGCTTTGCCCCATCGCGACCGGTGTCAATCCTGCCGCGGCGGCCTTATCACCGGTCCGTCCGGAATGAGACCCCATATAGCCCAGCGCAGCACGGCAGTTCCCTGGATAAAAACCGACTGTAAAGAAGCCGCTGTCCCGCAGGAACTCACTGGTGTAGCGCGACGGATGCACATACACCGTAATGATGGGGCAGCTTTTCCCGCCGCGCCCCCATATATTCCCGATGCTGCCCCAGCTGACGGTGCAGCTGTTGTAATGCTCCGGCGTTCCCGCCGTAACAAGGGCCCATTGACTGTCAAACCGTGCAAACGCCCGATATTCCTCTTCCCTGAGCTTCCGCATAAAAACCCCTTACCTCCCTGCTTCGATCTGCCGTCAGTATATCAGCTCCGGCGGCGGTTGACAAGCATGACCGCCCCCCCCGAGGAAGCAGGATGCAAAAAATAAACGACAACACTCTTGCTTTACGGGAGCATATATGTTAAGATTCCGTCAAGTTAAGATGCTGTTAAGAAGCAACGTGATAAAATGTGTACCGTCTGATACGCAAGCAGAAAGTTCAGGCAATTCTTACAAAAAGAGAGTTTGGTCAATATGGAAAAGGACAGCAACAAAGGCTTCCGGTTCGGGATGTTTCTCGTGACGATCGGCATCGTCTACGGCGACATCGGCACCTCGCCGCTGTACGTCATGAAGTCGATCCTTCAGGGCAACGGCGGCATGGCGTCCGCCAACGACACGTTCATCATCGGCTCGCTTTCGCTCATCATCTGGACGATCACACTGCTGACCACGATCAAATATGTGCTGATTGCCATGAAGGCCAGCAACAACGGCGAGGGCGGCATCTTTTCGCTTTATTCGCTGGTGCGGCACTGCGGAAAGTGGCTCATCTTCCCCGCCATGATCGGCGGCGCGGCACTGCTGGCCGACGGTATGCTGACGCCTGCCGTCACCGTCACCTCCGCGATCGAGGGTCTCCGCAGCATCCCGTCTATGGACCAGATGCTCGGCAGCGGACAGACAAAGGTCGTGCTCATCACGCTCTGCATCATCTGCGCGCTGTTTGCCGTGCAGCGCGCCGGTACCAGCAAGATCGGCAGGGCCTTCGGCCCCATCATGCTCCTGTGGTTCTCCTTCCTCGGCCTGACGGGACTGATGAATATCTTCCAGTATTCCGCCGTGCTCAGGGCCTTCAACCCCATGTATGCCGTACAGGTGCTCTTCAGCCCCTATAATAAAATGGGGCTTTTTATCCTTGGCAGCATTTTCCTTGCCGCCACCGGCGCCGAGGCGCTCTATTCCGACATGGGTCATGTTGGGGCGGAAAACATTTACTTCAGCTGGCCGTTCGTCAAGCTGTGCCTGATCCTCAACTATCTCGGGCAGGGCGCGTGGATTCTGACGAGCCGTGCAGACGCCGCGGTGCTCTCCACTGGCGAGCTGAATCCGTTCTTCCAGATGCTCGCACCCGCGCTGCGTCCGGCGGCGGTACTGCTCGGTGCGGCGGCGGCAATCATCGCCTCGCAGGCGCTGATCACCGGCTCGTATACACTGGTATCGGAGGCGATCCGCCTTGACCTGATGCCCCACCTCAAGGTGCAGTACCCCTCTGAAACGAAGGGCCAGCTCTATATCAACACCGTCAACGCTTTCCTCTGGATCGGCTGCACACTTGTCGTGCTCTACTTCCGCTCCAGCGACCGCATGGAATCCGCTTACGGTCTTGCCATCACGGTGACAATGCTGATGACAACATTGCTGCTGAGCGTGTACCTGCTCCGCGTGCGCCAAAAGCCTGTGCTCGCGGCCCTCGTGCTGGTCGTCTTCGGTGCCATCGAGAGCGTCTTCTTTTTCTCCAGTCTCGGCAAGTTCGCGCACGGCGGCTATGTCACGGTGATCCTCGCCCTCCTGCTCTTTCTGATCATGATCATCTGGCACCGCGGCACGGCGCTGGAGCAGAAATACTGCGTGCCCCTGCACCTGCGGGACTACATCAAAAACCTCGGCGACCTGCACGATGACGAGACGCTTCCACTGCTGGCACACAACCTGATCTTCTTTGAAAACGGCGACGACATGGAAACGCTCGACCGCGATATTCTCTATTCCATCCTCGACAAGGAGCCCAAGCGCGCGGCGGCGTACTGGTTCATCAGCCTGCATGTGCTGGACAAGCCGAACGTCTGCGACTACGAGGTGGAGACCTTCGGCACGGACTTCATCTTCCGCATCCGGCTGAACCTCGGCTTCAAGGATGATCAGCGCGTGAACGTGTACCTGCGCCAGATCGTGCAGGATCTTATCGCAAGCGGAGAGCTTCCCGCGCAGGACCGCAAGTATTCCATCTACGGCAAGTCCAATGTCGGCAGCTTCCGTTTCTTCTTCCTGCGCAAGGCGGTCCCCACCATGTCCAGCCTTTCCAAGCTGGATGAGGTCATTCTGCGCTGCAAGTATTTCATCCGCCGCATGGCCGGCTCGAAGATCCAGTGGTACGGCTTGGATACCTCCGCCGTTTCGGTCGAATCCGTGCCGCTGGTCGTGTCCTCCGGCAGTCAGGGCGACCACCGCATCGTGAGAAAGCAGCTTGCCGAATGATCGAGCTCTCCGACCGCAGCGGTCGGATGTGATCGGCGCGGAGCAAAACTTACGCGCCCGCAAATAAAGGAAAAGAAAAGCAGCTCAATGAGCTGCTTTTCTTTTTTGGCGGAGCAGCGGGAACGGGCGGAGATTTGCGCCGTCCCCCGGTCCGCGCATTTTCTCCGCTTTCTGTTTGCGCGAAAAAAATTCTTTGTTGAGAGAAAATTTTTATCTCGATAATTATTTTCATAATTATGTATTTTTTCAATTTTTTTCGCCAAAAAGCACATTTTTATTGACATTATCCCAAATAAATGCAATACTATCGTCAACAAGTACTTGTCAGCGTTTTCCATCAACAAATATACAGGGAGGGATATCATGAAAGAAATTTTGACCGCTTGTGCCAAAATATCAAATCTGTGTATACAGGCTTTTGGCGAGCGGCCTGACTCCGTCACATTTGAATTCCCCGCAGATGGGCTTTTTCAGGATCTCAGTCCGGCAGCGCCCTGCAGCGCTGCCCTGATCAACGGCCTGCTCGGCCGGTCTGCGGACTGTCCCGACGCTGAAACTGCGGCAGCTGCCGCAGGGATCTCCGTTTCCTTCGAGCGCTCCGCGCTCCCCTGCCATCCTGACTACCGCGCCACGGTGCATGTCACTCTGCGCAAGGGAAAGAAATGCTACTACTTCGATGCCGCCTGCACCGACAGCGGCGAAGCGCTGGTCTACATATTTGATCGTGTGCCCGTTCATTTCAGCGGTGATCGCTATGAATTCCTCATCTTCATCGAGACCTATGCCGAAGATCGGAAGGAAGCACTCGCGCAGACGCTGGCAAGCAAGGTCACTCCGGTCGCCCCGGCTGCGTTTACAACGAACGGCACCTGCTGGCTGATCGTGATCCCCTGTGCCGACACCGTGCCGCAGTTCCTGATCGATGAGCTGAATGAGATCGACTATGTGCAGCTGGCGCTGCAGCTGACCCCTGTACAACTGAAGTCTTGAACCGTTGCTGCGGCTATGCCGCAGCGACAACGAAAGGAGTTTTCCCGTGAAGCAGCAAACCACCGCCAAAGCTCCCACCCTTGGGAAGTCCATCATCGTCTTTATCCTCGTGATCGCCGTTCTGATGATCGGTATTCTGGGTCTCGGCCTGAGCGCGCACATCCCTCTTATCGCCGCGACCGCGATTGTCACGATCTACGGCCGTTATTTCCTCGGTCTCACCCTTGCCGACCTCGAATCCACGATCGTTGAGGCCGTCAAGGACGTTCCCTTTCTCATTCTGCTCTCCATTGGTATCCTGATGGCCTCCTGGGTCGCCTGCGGTACCGTTCCCTATCTTGTTTACCTGGGTCTTGAGCTGATCAACCCGTCGCTCTTTCTTGCCATCGTCATTCTTGTCTGCTCCATTCTCTCCACCGCGACCGGCTCCTCCTGGACCACCTGCGGCACAATCGGCGTGGCGTTTCTCGGCGTATCCATGGGCATGGGTATCCCCCTCGGCATGACGGTCGGCGCGATCACCTGCGGCGCGTTCTTCGGCGATAAGCAGTCCCCCATCTCCGATTATGCCGTCTTTGCCGCCGGCGTCGCCAAGACGGATATCTACCGTCACAGCCGTTACATGCTCTACACCTCCGGTCCGTCCCTTCTCGTTTCCATCATCGCCTTCTTCCTGCTCGGTCTTCGCTTCGACAGTTCCAACGCTGACCTCACCAAGGTCAACATGATCACTGCCGGTCTCGCCGAGCAGTTCACCTTCAATCTCTGGCTGCTTATCCCGCTGGTCGTTCTTGCCATCGCGATCGCCATGAAAATGCCCGCGTCCCACTCCTTGATCGTCAGCGCGTTCAGCGCGGTGATCATTGCCGTGGTCGTGCAGGGTCAAAGCCTCGGCTCCGTCCTCGGTATGCTTTACGGCGGCTTTTCCATCAGCAGCGGCAACGAGATCGTCGACTCCATCTGCAACCGCGGCGGTATGGTCAGCATGACCTATAATATGACAATGCTCATCTGCTCGCTCAGCCTCGGCGGCGTGCTGACGCGCACGCACGTCCTCGCCATGATCGTCAACAAACTTGCGCGCCTGATCAGCTCCCGCCTGAGCCTGATCGTCTCGACATTCACGGCCAGCACGATCATGAGCTTCTTCACCGGCGACCCGTTCATCGGCGGCGTGATCCCCTGCAACGCGCTCGGCGACAAGTATGAAGAGCTTGACGTTGACCGCGCGGTGCTTTCCCGCACGATCTCCGATGCCGCCTGCGTACAGCAGCCTATTGTCCCCTGGGGCGTTTCCGGCGTATTCGTGGCGCAGTGCTTCGGCGTTCCCGTCAGCCAGTTCTTCCTGTATTACTTCATCGGCTTCCTCACCCCGCTGTTCGGCCTGATCTGCGCCATCACCGGTATCGGCTGTCCCAGATCCTCCGCGCACAAGGCCTCCGAAGCCACTGAATAATCAATTCATTCTTCGAAAGGAGAACCATCAATGCAAAAAAGAGTCAAACTGCTCAAGCAGAACATGCTGCGGGCTAAGCCGAACGTCAGCGCGGACTGGGTCGTTCTGGCAAAGCGAGCTTATGCGCAATATGCCGGAGAGTCTTCTCCTGTTTTTCGCGCGCATGTGTTCGCATATGTACTCGACCACATGGAACTGAGCATCTTCCCCGAGGAGCTAATCGTTGGCAGTCAGGCCGCCAGGCAGCGCGGTGTATCGTTTCACCCCGAATATATGTCGGCCGAATGGCTGATGGACAGCCTTGACAGCATCCAGACCCGCACCACCGACCCCTTCGAGCTGGACGGCGAAACGCGCACCCTGCTGGAAGAAAACCTTGAATGGTGGTACGGGAAAAGCTCAGAGGTCCTGCTTGACGCTTTCCTCGACGACGAGGTGCAGCGCTCGCGCAGGCTCGGGCTGCTGACCGTCGGCAACCGCACGATGCCCTCGTGCAACACCACGCCCAATCACAAGCGTCTGCTTTCCGAGGGTCTGAACGGCTACATTCTGCGCTGCCGCGAGCAGATCGTGCACACCACCGAGACCAGCAAGGAAGCACAGGAACGCATTAACTTCTGGACGGCGTGCATCATCGCCTGCGAGGGCGTCATCCGCTTCAGCGAGCGCTATGCCGCGCTGGCAGAGCGCATGGCTGCCGACGAGCCGTCGGAACGCCGCCGTCAGGAGCTGCTGACAATTGCCGACAACTGCCGCATCGTCCCGGCAAACGCGCCGAGGACTTTCTACCAGGCCGTGCAGTTCGTATGGTTCCTGCAACTGCTGGTCCATGTGGAGGCGAACTCCGCAGGCAACGGCTTCGGCCGCTTCGACCAATACATGTATCCCTATTACAAGCGCGATCTGGACCGCGGCGCAGTCACGCCGGAGGAAGCGCTTGAGCTGATCGAATGCCTTTACATCAAAACAAGCGAGCTTTTGATCGTCCGCGTGGATGAAGACGCAAAGAAGTTTGCCGGCTATCCGCTCTGGCAGATCATGGTGCTCGGCGGCATCGACACCAAGGGCCGCGACGCCACCAATGACCTGACGTTCCTCTGCCTGGAGGGGCAGAACGAGCTTCGGCTCACGCAGCCCGCGCTCGGCCTCCGCATCCATGACGGCACGCCCGACGCGCTGTTCCGCAAGGCCGTTGAAATGATCCAGACCGGCTGCGGGAACCCCGCCTTCTTCAACGACAAGACCGCTATCCCTATCTGTCTGCAAAAGGGCGGCACGCTTGAGGAATCGCGCGACTGGACTGTCGTCGGCTGCGTCGAACCGCATCCCGGCGGCGGCGGGACTGATGCGAGCACGATCGGCGGCTATATCAACAGCATGAAGGCCCTTGAGCTGGTACTGCATAACGGTCTGGATCCCGTTTCCGGCGAAATGGCTGGCATCGAGACCGGCGATCCGCGCAGCTTTACCCAAAAGCAGGACATCGTGGACGCAGTGATCGCGCAGCTCAAGCACATGTGGGACACGCTGATCCGCGGATACAATCACGTCGTTCCCTTCCACGCCGTCCAGATGCCGGTGATCTTCGCCTCGCTCATCATGGACGACTGCATCGACAGAGGAAAGTGCGTGCAGGAGGGCGGCGCTCACCACAATTATACCGGCGTGTTCTTCTGCTGTCCGGCAAGCCTGGCCGACGCCATTGAAGCGCTCGACTATGCCGTATTTCAGGAAAAGCTGCTGACAATGGACGAAATGATCCACATTCTCGACAGCAACTTTGCCGGTCAGGAGCGGCTCCGCCAGCTGCTGATCACCCGTCCGGCCAAATTTGGAAACGACAAGGCATCGGTTGATAAGGTCTGCCGGGACATCATCGTCGCCTGCAGTGACTATGTACAGCAATTCAAGGACGCGCGCGGCGGCCGCTACTGTGTCTCCAACCTTTCCCAAACACTGAACCTTCTCTTTGGTGAATACTGCGGCGCCACGCCTGATGGCCGCCTTGCAGGCGACCCGCTCAGCGACAACGGCTCGCCTGCCAGCGGACGCGATATCTGCGGCCCCACCGCCACGGTAAAATCCGTCGGCAACACCGACCAGAGAAGGACCTGGGACGGCACGCTGTTCAACCTGCGCTTTGATTCCAACGGTCTGGAAGGGGAAAAGGGCGTCGAGATCATCCGCGGCGTTATCCAGACCTTCTTTGACCATTACGGCGAGCATATTCAGATCAACGTGGTCAATGACGCGACCCTGCGCGCCGCGCAGGAAAATCCCGATGCTTACCGCGGCCTTGTTGTCCGTGTTGCCGGCTACCTCGCCTTTTTTACGGATCTCGACCGCAAGGTGCAGGATAATATCATCGCACGCACGGCACATACCGGCGAATGATTTCAGGAAGTAATGCCATGAATGAAGTGAAGGCAGCGCTTATCGGCGGGATCCAGAAATTCTCCACCTCAGACGGCCCCGGGATCCGTACCAGCATCTTCACCAAGGGCTGTCCGCTGAACTGCCGCTGGTGCCACAACCCCGAGCTGATCTCTCCCGCGCAGGAAATCATCTACAGCAAAAACCTCTGCATCCGCTGCGGCTATTGTCAGAGCATCTGTCCGCAGGGACTCATCTCGCCGGGAGGCGAAGGCATTTCAATCGACCGTGCGCATTGTACGCTCTGCATGAAGTGTACCGACGGCTGCTACGCAGGCGCGCTTCGGCCAGCCGCCTCTCCTAAAACGCTTGATGAGATCATGGAGCTCATCAAACAGGACAAGGATTTCTACGATCACACCAACGGCGGTGTCACGCTCAGCGGAGGCGAGATCCTCTCGCATCCGGAGCTTGCCGCCGCGCTGATGGATGCCTGCGAGCAGGAGGGGATCCGCGTCGCGATCGACACGAGCGGCTATGGCAGCTATCAAACGCTGCTGGCGCTGGCGCAGAGAGCTCAGATCATTCTGTATGACATCAAGTCGATCGACGACACGGTGCATCAAGCCTACACCGGGCGCAGCAACCGTCTAATTCTGGAAAACCTTGCAAAGCTCAGCAGTGATGACGCGGTGCACGGAAAAATTCAGATCCGCATGCCGCTGATCCACGGCGTAAACGACTCGGATGAGATCATCCTGCAAACGGCCGATTTTCTCGACGCCCACGATCTGCGAGATGTTATGCTGATCCCCTATCACAGCCTCGGCCTTGCCAAGCGCAGAGGGCTCGGCCTTGAAAGCATTGAGATGGAGCCGCCCTCCCGCGAGCGTCTGGCGCAGATTTCTGCGCTCTTTTCCACCCGAAACATCACGGCGCAGGTCATCGGCTCCGCAGTTTAGCTTTATAACACAACAACCATCAGAATCAGTTTACAGGAGGACTGAAAAATGAAAGATATGATGTTAATCGAAAATATGTTCAGCGTAAAGGACCGCATCGTTCTGGTCACGGGCTGCGGCGGCGTTGCCACGGCCAATGCCCGCTGCTTTGCCAAAAACGGAGCAACGGTAGTCATGGCGTCCCGCCGTATGGAAAAGGTCGCCGAGGTACAGAAGCTTCTGGCCGATGAGGGTCTGACGATTGACGGCATCCAAATGGACATCAGCTGCCATGAGGATATCATTGAGAAGGTCGCACAGGTTGCCGCCAAGTATGGCCGCATTGATGTACTGATCCACACCGCTGCGACCTGCCATGTCGAGAATACGCTCACCTTCCGTGAGGATGAGATCCGCAAGACGTTCGAAACAAACCTGCTTGGCACCATCTTTCTGAACCAGGAGGTCGGCAAGATCATGGTCGGCCACGGCTTTGGCCGCATCATCAACTACAACTCCATCGATGCCTTTTCCGTCAACGCCAATGATGCTATGGCTTACGCTGTCAGCAAGTCCGGCGTGCAGCAGGCCACTCGCTTCTTTGCAGTCGAGATGGCCCCCAAGGGCGTCACGGTCAATGGCATCGCTCCGGTGTGGATCAACACGCCGATGATGGCGCAGCGCCCGAAGTCCTATCTGGACGCCGCGATCGCACAGGTACCGATGGGCCGCATGTCTGAAACGGACGACTACCTTGGCATCGCCCTCTACCTCGCCAGCGAGGCCGGCAAGTACGTCACCGGTCAGACGCTGCTTGTCGACGGCGGCTGGTCCTGCACACGCGTGTTTACCTACGACAAGGACTGATTTTTGTGTCCGGGCCACAGCTTTTCTGTGTACTTTCCCAGTTTGTAAGTCTGGCGCATACATGCTATAATAGTCTGAAAAATCAACGGAGGAAGTTCCTGATATGATTGGCGGAAAGATTAAGCTCATCCGTAAAAGCTACAATATCACGCTCAAGGAACTGTCGAACCGCACCGGCCTATCCGTCAGTTTTCTCAGCAATATCGAGCGCAACACCGCCAGCCCAACACTGGAACATCTTCAGCTGCTGTGCAACGCGCTGGAGGTCGACATGCTGACCCTGCTGCAGGAAGCCATGCCTTTCTCTCCCGTTACCCGCGCGAATGAGCGAAAAAGCGTATATACGGACTCTTACCGCACGAAGTATGCCTCGCTGTGTGATCCAAACCAAAAAATCAAGGCAACCGTGCTGACGATCGAAAGCGACTACTTTGGCGAGGAGATCTCCTACGGTCACTGTGAAGATGAGCTTGACGTTATTGTGGAGGGCAGCATGGTCATGACGATCCGTGAGCAGGAGTATGTCCTAAACGAAGGCGATACTATTTACATCAAGGCCAACTCCCCGCACCGCTTTCGTAAGATCTCCGAAAGCAGATGCGTCCTGTACTGCATCAAAGCCTAATCGGCCAACGGTCAGGACCACTCATAAAAGAGCGGTTTTGAACAAGCCCCATAAGGGTTTGCGGCAGGGCACGCCTTAAAAACGGTCTGCCGATCGCATCCGGTCCCGAGCAGCCCCACTTGTTGGGGCTGCTCCTATTTGTTCCTGTTTCCTTGCTTCCCCGTAAATGGGGCAAAGTATCTCTTAATTGACATCTGATCCGACGCCTTGACGCGAGGCCTTTGCGATATTTGAATCGCTGACGCGGAGTCTGCTTCCGGCAATTCAGAAGTACTACGAAAGCGAGGACGGCAAAAAGGCATTTGCCGAATGGAAAGCAAAGAAGGAGATCGCGGACGACGCGTTTACATAAAGAAGCCAAAAGGATCACCCTGATCAGCAGTCCTCCCAGCTCCCCTATTACCAGTCTTCAACTTCTTCCATAAAAACAACAAATCCGAACCCATGACCAATCGGCAAAAGGTTCGGATTATATTGTTTTATCAGGTGGCTTCAATTCGGATATTATTGCTTTCTATTCCCCCGTTCCCTCAAACCGAAAACCAGCGAAGCGTTTGCGGTTTGAAAAGGAGGAGCAGCGGCGTGAGCGCGCTCTGACTTATAAAATAAGTCGGAGCAAGCGATACATAGCTTGCTCCGACGTGGTGGAGGCGAGGGGAGTCGAACCCCTGTCCGAAAGCACTTTAACAGGACTTTCTCCGGGCGCAGTCAGGATTTAAACATTCCCTCCACGCAAGGACACCTGACGGACCTTACGCTTCAGTAGAGTCATGATGCATGGGCGAGTCAACTCTTTCACGCCTCACGTTCGCCGCTACACGACGCCTTCCCCGGGCCGCGGCCCTCCCAGTTCAGACGGCTGCCTTAATTAGGCAGCGACAGCAACTTCGTTGTTGTTCTTTAATTTATAAGTTACCCGTTTTATAGAGGCCAGGCGCCTCTGCCCGCTTATCCTGC
>CAKTLD010000005.1 GCA_934572445.1 uncultured Oscillospiraceae bacterium | reverse complement strand
GCGCAGAAAGTCGAGAATTTCGCCGTTGCGCGCGTCCGCGCCGCCGTCGTTCCAGAGGCGCAGCGCGACGATGACGCCCTTTTCCGCGGCCTGTTCGGCAAAGTCCCAGACCTGTGTCAAATACGCGAACTCCTGCTCGTCCGCGCCGTCGTTGCCCTCGAAGCTGTGGAGCGAAACGCTGATCTTGTGCAGGCTTTCGGCGGCAAGCAGCTCATCTGCGCGCTTTTGGAGCAGCGTGCCGTTCGTCGTGATGCAGATCTTCATACCCCGCGCTTTGGCGAGGGCGAAGAGCGTCGATAGCTCAGGGTGCAGCAGCGGCTCGCCCATCACATGGAGGTAGACGTACTGCACATACCCATCGAGCCGCGAGAGAATGAGGTCGAATTCCTGCGCGCTCATCGTGCGCGGTGCGCGCTTCGTCTTGGGGCAGAAGGAGCAGGCGAGGTTGCAGCGGTTCGTGATCTCGACGTAGGCTTTTTTCAGCATCGCGCGGCTCCTTTCGTGCAGTCGGGGGTGGATCGAAATATTTTATCATATTCGTTTGATTTTGAAAAGCCTTTTCCCTTGCGCCGCGCCCGCGTGTCTGCTATAATCCTACAAGCAAGCTTCCATCCTCCGAAGCGAAAGGAGACCAGCATGACCGTCACGTTTATCGCCCACAGCGCGTTCCTTGTCGAATGGGACAGGTTCTATACACTCTTTGACTACACCTACGAGCCCGACTACACAGGGCCGCTGCCGGAGCTCAAGCCCGGAAAGCCCTTGCTCGTCTTCTCGAGCCACAGCCACGAGGACCACTTTGACGCGAAGGTGTTCGGCCTTCTGGAGCAATACCCCGACGCGCGCTTTTTCGTCTCGCGCGACACGCGCCTTACCGAGCGCAAGCGCAAGTGGCTCAATATCTCCGATGAGGCGTTTGCCCGCACGACCGTCCTGCGGCCCGACAGCATCCTGTTGACTGAGGCCGCGGGCGAGGAACTGAGCATCCGTGCCATCAAGTCCACCGACATCGGCAACGCCTATCTCCTGCGCGCCGAGGGAAAAATGGTCTACCACGGGGGCGACCTGAACTGGTGGCACTGGGAGAGCGAGGGCAAGGCCTATTGCGGCGACATGGCCGCCCACTACCGCGCGGCTATTGCAAAGCTCGCCTCCGCCGTCTGCAACGAGGCGACGGACAACGGCATCGCGCCTGAGCTCACGGCGGCAATGGCGCCGCTCGACCCGCGCCTTGGCGAGAGCGCCGAGGGGCTGGGGCTCGACTATCTGATGAAAAACATGCGCGTGCGGCACGTTTTTCCGATGCACATGTGGAAAAAGTATGAGGTCATCGACCGCTATGTCGCCGCGCACCCCGCCCAGCGCGATGCGGTCGCGCGCATCACGGCCGAGGGTCAGGTCTTTGCGCTGAAGGACTGAACGACACAAAAAAGCGCTCCTTTCCGGATGAAAGGAGCGCTTTTCCCTATTTTTCGGTCCAGGAGTGATATGTGCGCGACTGCGCGGCGCTCATGCCGAACCAGCGCAGGTCCGTGCGGCCGTACTGGTCGCCCCAGGTGACGTCGATGTGGTATTCCGCACCGTCGAGCACGGCAACGGTCCAGATGTGGCTGTCGTTGAAAAGGGCGGTGCAGTCGATGCCCTCGAGCTTTAAGAGCAGGTCATAGGCGCCCGTGTAGCCGTCGCACACGGCAAGGCCGCTGACGAGCGCGCCGTAGGCCAGGTGGCTGAGGGAATCGTCAGCCGCATCCTCGTCGTAGCGGCAGTTGTCGCACAGCCAGAGGAAATAGGTGCGCGCGATCTCGTACTCGCTCATCTCGTAGCTGAGCACACCGCTCTCCCAGAGGGAATCGTGCACGGCGACGGCGGCGGCAAGCGTTTTGGCGCGATACGATGCCAGCTCCGCATCCGTGCAGGCGGTAGAGGAAAAGGTCAGCTCGACCCGTCCCGTGGAGTAGGCCTTGCAGGAGACGGCGTTATACATCTGCTCGCAGTAGGTCTTGACGCGGGCGGTGAACGCCTTTGTCAGCGCGCTGGCGGTCGCGGAGGTGAGCGCCTTGGGATAATTCAGCGTGATGGTGCTCGCGCCGCGCGCAAGCATATCGCGCACGAGCGCATCAATGGCCGCGCTGTCCCTGGCCGAGGGAGCTGAGGAAACGCTCTGCGGCGGCGTGATAAGGCCGCTGAGCGTCGCTCCGGCGGCGGAATGATAGGGCTGCACGACCCAGGAGAGCGTCAGGCGCGTCTCCGGCTCGACCACGCGCGTCAGAAGCGCCGCGATCTCCGCGCGGCTGACGCTGCGGTCGGGATAAAAGCTGCCTTTTTCGTCCATGCCGGAAAGAAGGCCCCTGCGGTACATCAGCAGGATCTCGCTGCGGTAGGGCGTTCTCTCCGTGACGTCGGTGATAAAATCACGGCTGGCGTAGGCCTCGGTCACAAGCTGAGCGTTCGGCTCGTCATACCAGTCCTCAGGCAGGGCAAAGGCAAAGATGCCCGCCATCTGCGCGCGCGAGGCGGGCAGGAGGTAAAAGCCCTCGAAGCTGTTGTCGAGCAGATTCTCGTCTTTGAGATAATCGATATACGGCGCGTACCAGGGCGACGCCCCGTCCTGCGCCTCAAGGAGCGGCGCGTCGCTGCCCGTAAAGTAAATGCAGTGCAGACGCGCGGCGATGGTCAAAAGCTCCGCAAGGGTGATGTTGTCGCCGGGCGCAAATTCTCCCGCGCCGCGGCCGGACAGCAGACCGTATTCATAGGCGGAGATGACGGAGGGCGCATACCAGCTGTCATCGGCCACGTCTGTAAATTCGCCCCCGTAGGTGCGCGCGGGGACAAAATGCGTGTCCTCCTCCGCCGTTTCCTCCCGCTCCGGCACGTCGGACACCGGCAGATCGCCCGCACCAAGGCTTTGGGCGAGCACATTGACCGACAGCAGCAGCGCCAGCGCAAGGAACAGCAGCGCGGAGCGTAATTTCATGGCGATCGACTCTCTTTCTCTCTCAGTCCCGCGCTCACGGGACCAGAATGTTCATATCCTCGGCGGTAATATCGTCCACATAGGGGTTGAGCGAGGCGTTCACGAGCTCGAGCACCGCGTCGGGATCGAGCGTGTAGACCGACGCGCCCTTATACCAGCCCGTACCGTCGCCGGGCAGCGTGTAGAAGGAGATGGCGTCCATGCCGCCCATGTTCAGCGCCTCGTTGCCGAGCCAGACGAGATTGCCGAGCGTCAGGTCGGTTTTGACGTATTTGAGGAAGACCTCGGCCATGGCGGGGACGTTCTCGATCTTCATCAGCTTCTGCGCCACGGCCTTCAAAAAGGCCTGCTGCGTACCGATGCGGCCGATATCCTCCGTGCCGTAGCCCGTGCCGTCGTTATTGTGGCGGAAGCGCACGACCTCCATCGCCTGCTGGCCGGTGAGGTGCTGCATCCCCTTTTTGAAGTGGATGTGCAGGTCCTGATAGGGATCGTCATAATCCATGTTGATGGGCACGTCAAAGTCCACGCCTCCGATCTGGTCGACCAGCTCGATAAAGCCCTTGAGGTCGACGCTGACGTAGAAGTCCACCGGAATCCCCAGAAGATCCGCGATCTCGGCGCGCAGCTGGTCGGTGCCGCCCCTGGCGTAGGCATAGTTGAGCTTGTGGCCGCTGCTCATCAGCGAGTCGCGCGGAAGGCTGACAAGGTCGATGGTCTTGTTCACGGCGTCAAAGCGCATAAGGATGTTCGTGTCGCTGCCGCCGGCGTCGTTGTCGATGCCGGAGAGCAGGATGGTATAGCAGTACTGCTTGCGCTCGCGGCCGTTGGAAATGACCTCGGCGCTGCCGTCATCGGGCTTGGCGGGATCGTCCTTCACGTCCTGCTGCGGCGTTTCATCCACCGGCTCGGGCGCGCGCACGACGTATTTGACCACCGCCACGACCGCCACCACCAGAAACAGCACCGACAGCAGCGCGACCGCCGCGCGCTCGCCGCGCGATCTCTTTTTCTTTCTCTTCACCGGACGCTCACGGTCCGTATCGTATCTCTCACGTTCGTTCATGTTGTCCTTCCGATCCTCTATTGGTTTACAATAACGACATTATAACGGGTTCGGCGCGATTCGACAAGAGTCAATTTGCGCAAAACGGCAAAAGGAGGACCGGCACACGCGCCGCGGGTATGCCGATTGAAAAATGGCTTATATGGTATAGACGAAAAAAGTCGGAAAAAGTTTCCTCCCCTGCTCAAAATCCTTTATATTTTTTTCGCGTGGCCATGCCGCCGCGCAGATGGCGCTGGGCCTTGTTCTCCTCCAGCACCTCCTTGACCTGAAGATAGAGGCTGCGGTTGAACTGCGGCAGGCGGTCCTGCAGGTCCTTGTGGACGGTGGATTTGCTCACGCCGAATTTCTTCGCCGCGGCACGCACGGTGGTGCGGTTTTCGATGATGTAGGCGGCCAGCGCGCAGGCGCGCTCTTCCATGTTTCCCTTCATGAAGCACACTCCTATCCCATGTTGCTCCATCTATATGCGCGCGAAGGGAAAAACATACGAACGCGGCGCGCATTTTGCGCGCCGCGCGGGAGATCCTACAGGAGCAGCATCAGCACGGGAATGACGACAAAGCACGCAAGCGTGGTAAGCGCCGCGCCCTGCGCGGCGAGCTGCTCGTCCGCGCCGTATTCCGCCGCGGCCACGACCGTCTGCGTAACGACGGGCATCGCCGTTTCCACGGCGAGCACGCTGCGCGCAAGACCGCTCACGCCGAACAGTGCACACAGCGTCAGCGCCAGGGCGGGCGAGAGCAGAAAGCGAAAGGCCATCATCGCGCCCTGCGTGCGGTCGAGCCTCAAATTTTTAAGGCCGATGTCATGGATGATATAGCCCGTGAGCAGCAGCGCCAGCGGCGTGACGAGGCTGTTCATATATTTGCAGTAGCTCATCACGAGGGATGGCAGTTTCACCTCCAGCAGCACGAGCGCAAGGCCGAGGAAGACCGCAAGCACTGCGGGCGTTTTGAAAAACCGCGCGAGGGAGGCGCGGGAAAAGCCGCCGCTCTCCCCCGACCAGCGCACGAGCGAAAGGCCCACGAGCTGGACGAAGCTGGTGTTGACCAGGTAGTAGAGCATGACATAAGGCGTGCAGACCTCGCCGAAGAGCTCGGTGCACATCGGAAGGCCGATGAAGACGGCGTTGGACACCGAACACATCATCATAAAGACGCCGAGTCTGCGGCGCGGCAGTCGCAGCAGCCGCCCCACGCCCCACGAGAGCAGGAACGACACGAGCGTGCAGACCACCGGCACGAGCAGAAAGCCCACGGACTGGGCGAGCAGGTCGTGCGTGAGGTTGTTCGTCAGCCCGTAGACGCACATGCAGGGGATGGCAAGCGTCATCAGGAACTTGCTGATGAAGGCCTTGGCGCGCACGTCCATCCAGCCGCGCGCCGCGCAGAGGTAGCCTGTGGCCGTGAGCAGCAGGATGATGGTGACAGAAGAGATCGCGTGCAGAAAGCCTTCCATAATGAAAAACCTCGACAAAAGTGTTTTCTACAGTATATCACCCCCGCGGCAAAAGGCAAGAGATGCGCAAAAGATGGTTGAAATGGACCGGCGGATAGGATATGATGAAAAAAGAGCGGAACGCTCTGGACTTTGAGAGGAGTTTTATTTCGATGAAAGCAGCGCTGGTGATCATGGCGGCGGGCATGGGCTCGCGCTACGGCGGAAACAAGCAGGTGGACGGGATCGGCCCGAAGGGCGAGATCCTGATGGAATACTCGATCTATGACGCGCTGCGCGCGGGCTTTACGAAGGTGGTCTTCATCATCAAGCCCGATATGCGCGAGCTGATGGAGCGCATGGTCGGTGACCGGCTCGCAAAGCGCAGGACGGCGGATGGCAAGACCGTCGAGGTCTGCTACGCGTATCAGGACTTTACGAGCGTGCCGGACTTTTACAAGGTGCCGGACGGGCGCGTGAAGCCGTTCGGCACGGTGCATGCGCTTTTATGCGCGCGCGAATTTGTGCACGAGCCGTTCATCGTCATCAATGCCGACGATTATTACGGGGCCGACGCGTTCCGGACGATCTATACCGAGCTCGGAAAGCTTGCCGGGACCGGCGAGGGCACGATGGTCGGCTACAGTCTGGTAAACACCGTAAGCGAGCACGGAACGGTCACGCGTGGGGTGTGTCATGTGGACGCGGACGGACTGCTCGACCGCGTAGTCGAGACATTCCACCTGAAGCCCTGCGCCGACGGAAAGATCCGCGACATCCAGGAAAACGGCGATGGGCCTGTCTATGCGCCGGAGACGCCGGTGTCGATGAACTTCTGGGGCTTTACGCCGTGGCTGTTCGGAAAGCTGGAGGACTACTTCCACCGCTTCCTGCGTGCGCTGCCCGCGGATAATATCAAGGCCGAGTGCCTGCTGCCGAGCATGATCGGCGAGCTGATCGACCGCGGCGAGCTGCGCGTATCGGTGCTGCACTCAAACGCGCGGTGGTTCGGCATGACCTATCACGAGGATAAGGAAATGGTGCAGCGTGAGCTCCAGAAGCTGCACGACGCGGGCGTGTATCCTGCGACGCTGCGCGAATAAAACGAAGAAAAGCGCTCACCTCCGGACATACTATGTCCGGAGGTGAGCTTTTTGATGAAAAAGGACAAGGGACTGCCGCGCGATCTGACGCCGATGCTGCGCCCGCGCTTCGGCCAGCCGGACAACTGCGCCGACCTGGTGAACAAGTACGGCACCTACAACATCCAGCCGACATCCGACACGGAAAATCTCTTCCCGCTGATTGCGCCGGGACTTCCCGAGCAGTGGAAGCGCATGGCCATCGGCAAAAATGAGATCGAGCGCTTTAACGGCGCGGAGCAGCCGTGAGACAGCGCCGAAGCAGCGGAAAAGAGGGCAGATCGCTCTCTTTTCCGCCGCTTCGGCGCACTTTTTTGTGCAGGTTTTCACCCTCGTTTTCGGCAGTGGGTCAGGCTGCACAAAAAGAAAAGTGGCAAAATGGAGAAATTTATTACTGGTATACAAATTGCAGGGCTGACTGGCACTTGCTTTGTGAACAAAAATGTATAAAGTATTTGATAAGAGCATTTGCCTCAAAACCGGCTGTGAGAGAGGCCGGTTTTTGGACACAGCTCACAATAAAAAGGAGGAGAGAGAATGGAAACCAAAAGTAACGCGAAACTGAAAGCTCTGTTTATCATCCCATCAGTCATCGGCGTCATCCTGTTTATGATCCCCGTAAAGAACTCGGCAGGTGAATGGACGGTCGTGGTCAAGATCATTGCCGACATCATCTCGGGAGCCATCGGAGGCATTCTGCCGCTGCTGTGCGTGCTGATCCTCACCGTATCAGCCGTCATGTCGCTTGTTGCGCTGGCAAAGCCCAAATTCATTATGAATAGCGACATCATGAAGGAATGCTTCGCCTGCAAACCCATCTGGGTCGTGATCCGTGTGCTCGCGGTCATCTTCGTGTGGCTCACCTATCTCGGTGTGGGCGAGGAAGATGTGGGTCTCGTCGGTATGATCACCGGCGGCGGTCAGGGCGGCTTCGTCCTCTATGACCTGCTCACCACGCTCGTTATCATCTTCGTCATCGCGGCCCTGCTGCTGCCGCTGCTGCTCGACTTCGGCCTGCTGGAGTTCGTCGGTGCGCTGCTCACCAAGGTCATGCGCCCCCTGTTCAAGGTCCCCGGCCGCGCGGCGGTCGACTGCATCACCTCCTGGATCGGCGACGGTACGCTCGGCGTTATGCTCACCTGCAACCAGTATGAGGGCGGCTACTATTCCGCCAAGGAAGCAAGCATCATCGCCACGCTGTTCTCTGCTGTTTCCATCACGTTTACCCTCGTCGTTCTCGATACGGTGGGTCTGCTTGATTACTTCGGCATCTACTACCTCATCGTCTGCCTCATCGGTATCATCTGCGCCATCATCTGCCCGTATCTCTATCCCCTGCGCAAAAAGCCCAACATGTACTTAGTGGAAGGCAAGGCCGCTCCCGACACCCTCCCCGAGGGCTACAAGAGCAACGTCGAGTACGGCATGGACCTCGCCATGAAGCGCGTTGCCGAGCACAAGGGCATTGGTGAATTCTTCAAGAGCGGCGGTAAGAACGCCTGCAGCATGTGGTTCGGCGTTCTGCCCTCCGTCATGGCCATCGGCACCATCGCACTGATCCTTGCCAACTACACCCCGATCTTTGAATGGCTCGGCATCCCGTTCCGCCCGCTGCTCCAGCTGCTGCAGGTGCCCGAAGCGGACGCTGTCGCCTCCACGATGATCGTCGGCTTCACCGACATGCTCACCCCCGCCATCCTGATCGCGGAGTCTACCAGCCAGATGGCCAAGTTCATCGTCGCGGTCGTTTCCGTCACGCAGGTGCTTTACCTCTCCGAGGTCGGCGGTCTGATCCTCGGCTCCAAGCTTCCTCTCAACATCTGGGAGCTGTTCGTCATCTTCCTTGAGCGCACCATCATCAGCCTGCTCATCGTCTGCCCGATCGCGCACCTGCTGTTCTAAGCCGGGCGCAAGGCGGATCATCGCGGAAAACGCAATAAAAAACCGGAGACGCAGCTGCGTCTCCGGTTTTTTCAGCATTTTTATCCGTTTGTTGCAAATGCACAAAATTGTCTGTACAAATTCCTCACCCGTGTGGTAAACTGACAAGTGAGAGATCCTGCACCGCGCGAGGGCGCCTCGGGCGCCTGACGGGCATAGCCCGCCGCGGGCAAAAGGGAGAAGAGCACCCATGAATATCCGCATCGACAAGGCATCCAAGGTCCCCGTCTACCTCCAGATCGCCGATCAGGTCAAATCGCAGATCATCAGCGGCGCGCTGCCCCGCGGCAGCGCGCTGCCGAGTGAGCGCGCGCTGGCGCAGCTGGTGGACGTGCACCGCAACACGGTGGTCAAGGCCTACGGCGAGCTCAAGAGCGACGCGTGGATCGAATCGCGTCAGGGCGTGGGATACGTCGTGTCCGCGCCAAACGCGGAAAAAGCGCCGGACACGGAGACCGGCGGCGACGGTCCGGGCAGCTCCGGCCGCGTGAACTGGGTCAACGAGGTCGCGGACAAATACCTCGACATGGAAAAGACCTTTGATGACCTGTTCCAGCGCTTTACGGACGAAAGCCACTATTCCCTCGGCAGCGGCGTGGCCGCACGCGGGGTCTTTTCGTCCGAGCGTGTCGCGCGCGACATCGCTTCGCTCGTGACCGGCAGCGGCCCGTGCCAGTATTTTTTCAGTCCCTACAAGGGCGACCGCTTCCTGCGCCAGAAGCTTGTCTCCTTCCTCGGCACAAAGGGGATCAGGGCCTCCTCGGGCGAGATCCAGATCCTGGCCGAGACGAATCAGGCGCTCGACTTTATCGTTACGCTGCTTGTCAAGGCGGGCGACAGCGTGGTGATGGAAGAGCCGGTGCACCCGGACATGTACCGCGCGATGGAGCTCGCGGGCGCGAAGATCCTGACCGTACCCGTGGACGAGGAGGGCATGAACTGCGAGGTGCTGGAAAACCTGCTGAAAAACGCGCGGCCGCGTCTCATCTTCGTCAATTCGAGCTTTCACGACCCCACGGGCTGCATCCTGTCGCTCGAGCGGCGCAAAAGGCTGGTGGAGCTGTCCAACCTTTACCGCATCCCGATCATTGAGGAGGACGCGGCCAGCGAGCTCGCCTACGAAGGCGAAAGACTGCCGCCGATCAAGGCCTTTGACACACTGGGCAACGTGATCTACATCTACTCCTTCTCGCTGACGTTCATTCCGGGGCTGAGCCTTGCGTTCGTCGTGGGCAACCGTGATTTTATCCGCGCGCTGAGCTATCTCGTCTCCGTGCGGCTGATGGCCTCGGACTGGATGACACAGAAGCTGCTGGGCATGTATCTGGACGATGGGAGCTATTACACGGCGCTGGGCGCGTTCCGCGCCTCGTACCGCCGCAAGCGCGATCTGGTATGCCGAAAGCTCGACGGGATGCGCGCACTGGGCGTGCGTTACACAAAGCCGCGCGGCGGCGTTTACATCTGGTGCCGCCTGCCCGACGGCGTGGACAGCAAGAGCTTTATCAACCGCGCCTATAATATGGGCGTCACGCTGATCCCCGGGCACGTCTTCTATCCCTACAAGAACGGCGGGCGCGACCATATCCGCATCAACTACTCCTACGAATCCGAGGAACGGCTCAGCCAGGGCATGGACGTATTGCGCAAAGCGCTGGAAGAAGAGCTGGAGGAATAACTGGCACATGAAATCGGCACAAAGCTGATACATTACAAGCCCTATGCAAAGGCGTATACTTTTATCCAGAAATAGGGAGAAGCGATCACCATGCCGCCGGCCCCGAAACCGCGCGGCGGCATCCATCAAATACATAGAGGGGCCTTCGGGCGGTGCGAGAGAGCCGCCGGCGCCCCGAGAAGGGAGCATACCATGTATCCAGGTATCCATAACTTTTCCGAGATCGGCAAGCTGAACAAGGTGCTGCTGCACCGCCCGGGCGAGGAGCTCGAAGCACTGACCCCCGCTACGCTCGAACGACTGCTGTTCGATGATATCCCCTACCTCAAGATCGCGCAGGAGGAGCACGATCGCTTTGCCCAGATCCTGCGCGACAACGACGTTGAGGTCGTCTACTACGTCGACGAGGTCGCCAAGGCCATTGCCGATCCCGCCCGCCAGATCCAACTGGTGAACGACTTCCTCAACATCAGCAAGATCCACGCCAAGGGCCTGCGCGCCGCCATGACGAGCCTGCTGCTCGACATGCCGCCCAAGCAGATGGTCACCAAGCTCATCGCGGGCATCAAGCGCAGCGAGGTCGCCACCAAGACGGCCACCTCCCTGATGGATCTGGTCGACGACGACTATCCGTTCGTCTCCGACCCGATGCCCAACCTCTACTTTACCCGCGACCCGGGCGCCTGCGTCGGCGAGGGCATCAACATCCACCGCATGCACACCCCCGCGCGCAAGCGCGAGAGCCTGCTCTTAAAGTACATGTACCTCTACAACCGCGACTTTGCCACGCCGGAGAACAAGATGTGGTACGACCTGTCCGACAGCTACTCCATCGAGGGCGGCGACGTGCTGGTGCTCTCCAAGGATATCGTGGCGGTCGGTCTCTCCGAACGCACCACGGTCTCCGGCGCGGAGAACTTTGCGCGCAACCTCCTGCAGAACTCCGGCTTCAAGAAGGTGCTGGCGTTCGACATCCCCGAGACCCGCGCGTTCATGCACCTCGACACGGTGTTCACGATGGTCGACTATGACAAGTTCACCATTCACCCCGAGATCGAGGGCCCGCTGGGCGTTTACGAGATGATGCTCGACGAGGACGGCGAGCTGAAGTTCAACGCGGTCAAGGATGAGCTGGAAAAGATCCTCGCCCTCGAGCTCAAGCTCCCCGCGGTCGATTTGATCCGCTGCGGCGGCGGCGACCTGCTGGCGGCTCAGCGCGAGCAGTGGAACGACGGCTCGAACACGCTCTGCATCCGTCCGGGCACCGTTGTGACCTATGACCGCAACTATGTGACCAACGACCTGCTGTGCAAGCACGGCCTGAATGTCATCACCATGCCGTCGGCCGAGCTGTCCCGCGGCCGCGGCGGCCCGCGCTGCATGTCCTGCCCCGTCAATCGCGACGATCTGTAAGCTTCACGGGCGGGACGCCAAGAGTCTCGTCCCGCCGTTCATCCCCCGCACGAACACACGGCGCGCCCCGAGCAGGCGCGCGCCGAGGAACAGGGAGGGATCCGGAAGTGAAATCCAAACGGCAGGAAAAGATCCTCGAGCTGATCGAACGCTACGACATTGAGACCCAGGAAGAGCTGATCGCGCGGCTGGCCGAGTGCGGCATCCAAAGCAAGCAGACGACCGTATCGCGCGATATCAAGGAGCTCTATCTCTACAAGGAGCCGTGCGGCGGCGGACGCAGCCGCTACGCCGTTTCCGGCAAGGCGGACCATCTGGACAACACCAAACGCCTGCAGCTCATCCTGAATGAGTGCAGCGTGAGCGTGGATCACGCCGGCATCGTGGTGGTGCTTAAAACGCTGCCGGGACTTGCCGACGCGGCAGGCGCCGCGCTTGACGCACTGCGCTTCCCGCAGATGCTCGGGTGCATCTCCGGCAACGATTCCGTCGCGCTGATCACCCGCAGGGAGAGCGATGCACGCGCGCTGACCCGCGAGCTCGAGAAATACTGCAAGTGAACAAAGGCGAAGCGGATATCCGCTTCGCCTTTTCCTTATCGGCACAAAAAAGCAAGCGGCCTGCGGCCGCTTGCTCTTTTTGATCCTTGCTTAGACGTTGCCGATGGTGGCGACCATGACGGCCTTGATGGTGTGCATGCGGTTCTCCGCCTCGTCGAACACCTTGGAGTTCGGGGAGAGGAAGACCTCGTCCGTGACCTCGCGGATATCATAGCCCAGCTCCTTCTGAGAGGCGGCCATGGTGGTGTCGAAGTCGTGGAAGGAGGGCAGGCAGTGCAGGAAGATGCAGTCGGAATTCTCGGTCGCGGCCAGCACCTCGCCGGTGACCTTGTACGGGGTCAGCTGCTTCACGCGCTCGGGGATCTTATCCTCTTCGCCCATGGAAGCCCAGATGTCGGTGTAGAGCGCGTCGGCGCCCTTGAGCAGCGCACGATCCTCGCCGTATTCGACGACCGCGCCGGTCTCCTTGGCGACTTCCTTGCAGTAAGCGACGACGTCGGCGGCGGGAGCGAGCTCCTTCGGGCCCCAGCCGACATAGTGCATGCCGAGCTTGGCGCAGATGTACATCAGGCAGTAGGCCACGTTGTTGCGGGTATCGCCGCAGAAGACGAGCTTGCACTTGTTGAGGGGCTTTTTGGTGTTCTCCATCAGCGTGAGGATGTCGGCCAGCGCCTGGGTGGGGTGGTCAACGTCCGTCAGGCCGTTCCAAACGGGCACGCCCGCGTTGGCGGCGAGACCCTCGACGACCTTCTGGTCGTAGCCGCGGTACTCGATGCCGTCAAAGAAGCGGCCGAGGACCTTCGCGGTGTCGACCATCGTTTCCTTCTTGCCCATCTGGGAGGACTTGGAATCCAGGAACGTGACGTGCGCGCCTTCGTCATAGGCGGCAACTTCGAACGCGCAGCGGGTGCGGGTAGAGGTCTTCTCGAACAGCAGGACGATGTTCTTGCCGGCGAGCAGATCGCCGCGGATACCGGCGCGCTTCTTCGCCTTCAGGTCGGCGGCGAGGTTGAGCATATAGCGGATCTCATCGGGTGTGAAATCCTTCAGCGTGAGAAAAGAACGGCCTTTCAGATTAACGGGCATTGGGGTGTTCCTCCTTAAAAAATGTTCTCAAAATCTCTCAGTAAAATGCATAGATTCATGCTATATTCAGTATACCAATTTCAGCCGAAAAAGCAAGTGATTTTCAGCGTTTCCGCCATTTTATTCTTTACTGGAATCCATGAAAAAATGGCGCGGGACTGGCGCGTGGACAATGGCTGTGGTATACTGAAAAAAACGACTGCACGGGAGGGGCACACATGAGCATCGCAGGTCTTCTGATCCGCCGCGAGCGGCTGCGGCGCGACTGGAGTCAGGAGGGTCTGTGCCGCGGGATCTGCGCGGCGTCATACCTTTCCAAGCTGGAGCAGGGCCGCACGGAGGCGTCGGAGGAGATCCGCTCGCTGCTGTTCACACGGCTGGGACTTACCTGGTCGGACGACGCGGACGGCACGCTGCGCGGCCGGACGGAACACTGCATGGAGGCGCTGTTTGCCGGCGACGGGCGCGCGCTCGCAGTACGCTTTGCACCGCTGCGAGCGGACGAGGATACGTTCCTTTGCAGCCCCTGCGCGGCGGACTATCTGCTGCTGCAGGCCTTTGCCGGCGGCGAGGATGGGGAACGACGGGCGCTTGACGGGGAATTGGTCCCGTTCCTGGACCGGCGGCAGCTTGCGCTGCAGCGCGCGCTCGAGCGACGCTACGAGGAGGCGGCGCTGCTCTATCCCGCAGCGGCGATCCGCTTGTGGCAGGGGGCGCACCTCTATGCGTGCGGGCGCTATGCCGCCGCGACCGAGGCGCTGCGCGCCGCCTACGACGCCGCGGCCGCCGAGGGCTATGCCCGCATCATGATGAACTGCCGCGTGTATCTCGGCAACTGCTGCTCCGATTCGGGCGACCCAAAGCGCATGCAGCAGCATTATGCGGTCGCGCAGCGGCTTGCTGAGGCGCTCGGCGATCAGAAGATCCTCTCGACGATCCGCTACAACGATGCGGCGACGAAGATCGAGTGCGGCGATTTTGCGGCGGCGTATGCCTACTTTGCCGCGCTGGAAGAGCCGGACGCGATGTCGCTGCACAAGCTCGCTGTCTGCTGCGAGGCGTTGGGGCGGCGGGACGAGGCGCTCGCCGCGCTTGCGCGGGCGGAGGCGATGCTTCCTGAGGGCGAAGCGCACGCACCCGAGCGGCAGATGCTCGCGCTCGTGCGCTGCCGGCTGGAGCATCCGGACTACCTGCACGACGCGCGCTACGGCGCGCTGCTGACAGAGTGCTTTTCCCTGCTGCGCAGAGAGCGCGGCGCGGGCTATGCACGCTTCCACCTGCCGCGGATGCTGGAATGGTACAAGGCTAACCGCCAGTACCGGCAGGCCTGTCTGCTGCTGGAAGAATTTCCTCGCTTTATCTGAATTTTGCCAGTTAAGCGGCGCCTGATGGGCTGAACTTTCCCACAGGCGCCGTCTTTTCTTTTTTCACGCCGCGTGAGACAATATCGGCGAGGTGATCAGTCTTGAACAAAACGCTCTGGACGCGGGATTTTATCCGCATCACGCTCGCCACGTCACTCGGCGCGGCAGGCGGCATTGTCAGCGGCTTCGCGCTGTCGTTTCTGGTATTTGACGAGACGGGCAGCACGCTGGCTTCGGCCCTTGTGCTGGCCATCGAGCTGCTGCCCGGCGCGGTACTGCCGCTTATCGCCGCACCGCTGATGGACAGGCTCCCCCGCAAGCCCTTCCTCGTCGGCGGCGACACGGTAAACGCCCTGCTGTACGCGCTGGCGGGGCTCTATCTGCTGCGCCGTCCGTTCTCCTACACGGCCTATCTGCTTTTTTCGCTGCTGCTGGCCTGTCTCGGCACATTTGACGAGCTGGCCTACAGCAGCTTCTACCCTCTGATCCTGCCGGAAGGCATGGAGGAAAAGGGCTACACCGTATCCTCCATGCTCTATCCCCTGCTCAAGGTGTTGATGATGCCCGTGGCCGCCGTGCTGTTCGACACGCTGGGTGCCGCAAGGATCCTGCTGGTGCAGGCGGTACTGTCGCTGCTCGCCGCACTGATCGAACGCCGCATCCGCGTGTGCGAGGTGCGGCGGGACAGCGGCGAACGCTTTTCGCTTCGCGTCTGGCAGGGCGACATCCGTGAGGCGGCGGCCTATCTCAGGAAGGAAAAGGGTCTGCGCAGCCTGTATGGCTATATGGCCGTTACGAACGGCATGGCGGCGGGCTATTCCCCGCTGCTGATCGCATTTTTCCGCACGGCGCCCGGGTTCACCGCCGCGATGTACTCGCTGTTCTCCGTGGCGGAATTTGCAGGACGCTCGCTCGGTGGTGTGGTGCGCTACCGCTATGAGCTGCCGAAGGAAAAACGCTTCATCTTTCTCTTCGGCGTGTATCAGACCTATGAGCTGATGGACGCGCTGCTCCTGTGGCTGCCATACCCGCTGATGCTGGTCAACCGCGCGCTGTGCGGCTTTCTCGGCATCAACAGCGCAACGATCCGTCAGGCGGCGGTACAGCGATACCTCCCCGACCGGCTGCGCGCCCGCATCAACGCCTATGAGAGCATGCTCATCACCGCTGCGAGCAGTGTGCTGTCGCTCGCGGTGGGACTGCTGGGCGAGGTGCTGGATTATCGAATGTGCGTGAGCGTCTGCGCGGCGGCAACGCTGGCGGTCTGCTGTCTGACGGTCCTCCGCAGCCGCCGCGCCGTAACAGCGGTGCTGACGGGTCAGGGGAAATAACGGTCCGGCGCGGGCGGCAGCCGCACGGCGGGACCAACGCATCAGAGAAAAAAGCAGGGCAAAGCGCCCTGCTTTTTCGCATTTTTATTCTTTTGTGCCGAGCGCGGCACGGACACGCGCGACGAGGTCGCGCGTATAGCGCGCGGCGCTCTGTCCGCTGCGGGTCACGGCGTAAAAATGGCGGCCGCTGCGATAATCCTTCAGTGGGTAGAAGTGTCCGCGCCCGTCGGCGTGCCAGTCGGCGCAGAGCATACAGCCGCCGCTCTCCAGCGTGACGCGCACGGCGGTCTCCATGCTGTCGGTCTCCAGCAGCACGCGCGGACGCATGCCCCGCTCGAGAAACACAGCGTCCTGAATAGTGCGGGAATTGTGCCCGCGCTTGAGCACGACAAAGCGTTCGTTCTCCGCGCGCGGCAGGTCGATGGGCGTGCCGTCCGGCAGCGTGCGCGCCAGCGCACAGCCGTCTCCGGCCAGAATCCCAAAGGTCTCGCGCTGCAAAAGCTCATAATCAAAGCCCGCGTTGGTCGGCGAAGTGCTGGCCAGCGCAAGGTCAATGCGGTTTTCCCCGAGCAGGCGCTCAAGGTTCGTGCTGCCAGCTTCCAGCAGCGTAAGCTCCACATGCGGCCACGCCGCGAAAAAGCCGGGCAGCGCCCGCGGCAGCAGCTGCGCGCCGCGCTGCATACTAATGCCGAGGCGCAGACGGCCGCGCTCCTCCTGCCGGATCTCGCGCAGCTCGGCGGCGAGCATCTCGTTTGCGCTGAGGATGACCGCGGCGGCATGCAGATACCGCTCCCCCGCGCAGGTCAGGCGCAGCGGCTGCGCGGAGCGGTCGAAAAGCTGCACGCCGAGCTCTGTTTCCACCTGTTTGAGCATCTGGCTGAGCGAGGGCTGACTGATGTGCAGCTTTTTTGCCGCAGCCAGGATACCGCCCTCCTGCGCGATGGTGCTGATATAAAGCGCCTGCCGTTCATTCATGAATAAGGCCTCCACAGATCATGGTATATTTATTATATCTGCCGCTCCGTTTCCCGTCAACCTTATTATAGTAAAAATATTATAACTTTAATACATATAATTGTATTTGACTTATTATATGATCTGCAATACCTTAGAAATATCAAAGTATAAGAAGGGGTGAGTCCTATCATGGACATTCTGAATCCTGCGACTGCCGGTACGCTGGAGTCCAGCGACGCGCAGGTCACGGTAGAACCCAATGAAAGCGGCGTCACGCTCTCGCTCACGAGCAGCGTGATGAACCAGTACGGCCGCCAGATCAAAGAGACCGTGCTTGAAACGCTCGCGCAGCTCGGCGTGGAAAACGCGGCGGTCACGGTCGTCGACAAGGGCGCGCTGGACTGCACCATCAAGGCGCGCGTGGAGTGCGCGGTGTTCCGCAGCTGCGGCGCCTCGCAGAAAAATATCCCGTGGGGAGGTGCCGTAAAATGATCCCTCGTCCCAAGCCGGAGCGCTTCCGCCTGCGCCGCACCATGATGTTCATGAACGCGCAGAAGCCGGGTCTTATCAAGGACGCCTACATCTACGGCTGCGACTCCATCATGCTCGATCTGGAGGACGCCGTGGCTGAGAATCAGAAGGACGCGGCGCGCTTTTCCCTCTATCACGCGCTCAAAACCATTGACTACGGCGACACGGAGGTCATCGTCCGCATCAATGGGCTTGACACCCCGCACTGGCAGGAGGATATCCGCGTGTGCGTGGCAGGCGGAGCCGACGGCATCCGCATCGCCAAGTGTGAAAGCGCCGCAGATGTACACACGGTGGAAAAAGCGGTCGAGGCCGCCGAGGAGGAATTCGGTGCGGAAAAGGGGCGTACGCTCCTCATGGCTGCGCTGGAGAGCCCCAAGGGCATCCTGAACGCCTATGAGATCTGCTGCGCAAGCGAGCGCATGTTCGGCGTCGCCATCTCCGGCGGCGACCTGCGCAAGAGCTTGCAGACCACGCCCCAGCGCGACGGCATCGACATGCTGGCCGCCCGCGGACAGGTGGTGCTGGCCGCCCGCGCCGCAGGCATCCAGTGCTTCGACACGGTCTTCACCAATCTGGACGATCAGGAGGGCTTTGAAGCCGAGGTGCGCCAGAACAAGGCCATGGGCTTTGACGGCAAGAGCCTCATTAACCCCAAGCAGATCCGCTTCGTCCACGAGACCTTCGCTCCCACGGAAAAGGAGATCGTGCAGGCGGAGAAGATCGTGCGCGCCATCCGCGAAAACGCGGAAAAGGGCCTCGGCGTTTTCACCGTGGACGGCAAGATGATCGATATTGCCTTTCTGCCCGGCGCGGAGCGCACGCTGCGCATGGCCAAAGCCTGCGGACTTTATGATGGAGGGCTGGTATAATGAAAAACGCAGTAGGACGCAATATCCCAGACGAGCTGCTGACAGGCGGCAAGGAGGTCTATCAGGGCAAGTATTACATGGACGGCAAGTACCTCCAGAAGGCCGCCCCCAAAACCCGCCGCTATGAAAAGCCGCAGGAGAGCAAGCTCGTCTCTTCCCTGGCCGACGCCCTGCGTCAGTGCGGCGCGAAAGACGGCATGACCTTCAGCTTTCACCACCACCTGCGCGACGGCGACTATGTGGCGAACATGGTCATGGCCGCCGCTATTGAAGAGCTGGGCCTCAAGGATCTGACCATCGCGGCCTCCAGTCTCGGCGGCGCGCACGATCCCATCGCCGACTACATCAAGCAGGGCAAGGTCATCGGCATCCAGACCTCCGGCATCCGCGGCCGCGTGGGCGAGGTCGTATCGGCGGGCAAGCTGAAAACGCCCGCCATCATCCGCAGCCACGGCGGCCGTCCCCGCGCCATTGAAGCGGGCGAGGTGCATATCGACATTGCCTTTGTCGCCGCCCCGACGAGCGACTGCATGGGCAACTGCCGCGGCATCGGCAGCAAGAGCGACTGCGGCTCCATGGGCTACGCCATGACCGACGCAAAGTATGCCGACCATGTCGTCGTCGTAACGGACTGCCTGGTGGACTATCCCAATATGCCCGCTTCCGTCGAGGCCATCGACGTGGACGCGGTCGTGGTCGTGGAGTCTATCGGTAACCCGAAGAAGATCGCCTCCGCCGCCGCGCGCATCTCGCAGAACCCGCGCGACCTGATGATGGCGGAGAACGTAGCCAAGGTCATCGCCTCCACGCCGTACTTCAAGGACGGCTTTTCCTTCCAGACCGGCGTGGGCGGCCCGTCGCTCGCGGCCAATCTCTTTTTAGAGCAGTACATGGACCAGCGCGGCATCAAAATGGGCTGGGCCATCGGCGGCATCTGCTCGACGATGGTGGACCTTTTGAAAAAGGGCAAGGTGGGCAAGGTCATCGACGTGCAGGACTTCGACCTTGACGCGGTCAACAGCATCCACCGCACACCCGGGCACGTCGAGATGAGCGCCTCGCAGTACGCGAACCCCGCCAACAAGGGGGCCTTCGTCAACAAGCTCGACTTCGTCGTGCTCGCCGCGCTGGAGATCGACACCGGCTTCAACGTCAATGTGCTCACCGGCTCGGACGGCGTGCTGCGCGGCGCGCCGGGCGGACATCCCGACACGGCGGCAGGCAGCAAATGCTGCATCATTGTCACACCGCTCGTGCGCGGGCGCATGGCGACCGTGTGCGAAAGCGTCGTCACCGTCACCACGCCGGGCGACTGCGTGGACGTGCTGGTCACCGATTACGGCATTGCCGTCAATCCTCTGCGGCCCGATCTGATCGAGTGCCTTGACAAGGCGGGCATCCCGCACGTCAGCATCGAGAGCCTGAAGGAAAAGGCCTATTCTCTCGTCGGCCGTCCCGATCCGCTGGAGTGGGAGGACAAGGTCGTCGCCGTGCTGGAGGCACGCGACGGCACGATCCTTGACGTCGTGCGCAAGATCAAGCCCTACGAAATTTAAGTTCAAAAAATCGCCCGCCCTGTGTCCTTTGAGACGCGGGGCGGGCAGTGACGCCAAAGTGAGGTGAAGCATAGTGTCCTATACCGTCTGTGAAGTCCCGTCCTATGACCGCCGCACCCGCGCGCAGGTCGTTTCTCTGCTGGCAGACGAGGGCCTGACGCTCGATGCACACCTTGACTATACCTGTGCGGTGCTGGACGATGACGGCAGCGTCATCGCTACGGGCAGCTGCTTTACCTCGTCGCTGCGCTGCTTTGCCGTGGCGAAGGAGCATCAGGGCGAGGGACTGCTGAACACCATCGTCTCACATCTCATCGAAGTGCAGGCGGCGCGCGGCAATTTTCACCTTTTCCTCTACACCAAACCAAAAAGCGCCCGCTTCTTCGCCGATCTTGGCTTCTATGAGATCGCGCGGCCCGACAGCACGCTCGTCTTTATGGAAAACCGCCGCTCGGGCTTTGAGAGCTTCTGCCAAAGGCTCGCCGGTACGCGGCGCGCAGGGAGCGCGGCGGCCATCGTGATGAACGCCAATCCCTTCACGCTCGGTCACCGCTATCTTGTCGAGCAGGCAGCAAAGGTATATGACACGGTGCATCTGTTCGTCCTCAGCGAGGATGCGAGCCTGTTCCCCGCAGATGTCCGCTTCCGGCTCGTGCAGGAGGGCGTAAACGACCTGCCGAACGCTGTACTGCACCGCACGGAGGATTATCTCATCAGCGCCGCGACGTTCCCGAGCTATTTTCTGCGGGACAGTGAGAGCGCCATCCGCGCCAACGCACGGCTCGATCTTGCGCTGTTTGCCAAAATCGCCGCCGCACTCGGCGTGACGGCGCGCTTCGTCGGCGAAGAGCCGGCCAGCGTGGTCACCGGCCTTTATAACGAAATCATGGCACAGGAGCTGCCGAAGGCGGGCATTCGCTGCGTTGTCGTCCCGCGGCTGGAGAAGGGCGGGCGCGCCGTCAGCGCCAGCAGCGTCCGTCAGGCCATCCACGACGGCGACATGGACGCGGCAAAAGCAATGCTGCCGCCGTCCACCTGGGCTTATCTCACCTCGCCGGAGGCTGCAGGTGTGCTCAGCGCCATCCGTGCCTCGAAAGAAGTCATCCACTACTGAACGAAAGGAGCAGCCGCACATGGAACGTGAAGTTTCCCTCATGGACATTCTGGACGCGCGCGAAAGGCGCGCACAGCGCCAGCGGGAGCTGCTGGATCAGTATGCGCTGCCGCTCGTTTCGTTTACGCTGAATATTGCCGGCCCCGTGAAAAACGGTCCCCTCATCCGACGCGCCTTCCGCGAGGGCGCAGAACGGCTGGAGGACGCGCTGCGCGGAGAAAACATCGCCATTGCCGCACAGGAACGCATCGACGCGCCGACCGGCTGCGAGGGCTTTTTCGTCCTGCACGGCGACGGGGAACGGATCAAGCGCCTGTGCATCGCGCTTGAGGACGAAGACGCGCTCGGGCGGTTTTTTGATCTCGACGTCATTGACCCCACACACGGCAAATGGGATCGCACGGCGCTGGGCTTTTCGGAGCGCGGCTGCCTGATCTGCGGAAAGGCAGGCAAGGACTGCGCGTCCCGCCGTCTCCATTCTGCGGCGGAATTGCAGGAAAAAACAAGCGCTATCCTCCGCAGCCATTTTGCTGAAAAGGACGCGCAATGGCTCGCCTGTCAGGCGGCCCGTGCGCTGATGACCGAGGTCTGCACCACGCCGAAGCCCGGCCTTGTCGACCGCGCGAACAACGGCAGCCACCGCGACATGGACATTTTCACATTTCTGGACAGCACGGCGGCCCTTCTGCCCTATTTTCTCCGCGCGGCAAGGCTCGGGCAGGAAACGGCGGCGCTCGCGCCGGAGGAGGCCTTTGCGCGGCTGCGCGCCGAGGGGCTTCGCGCCGAGCGCGCAATGTTTGCCGCAACGCAGGATGTCAATACGCACAAGGGTGCGATCTATTCGATAGGTCTCGTCTGCGGTGCGGCGGGACGGCTGTGGACCGATGCGGGATACCCGCACGACGCAAACGCCATTCTCGACGAGTGCGCGCGCCTTGCCGCGCCCTCGGCCCAGCGGGCGCTCGACGCGCTCTGTGAGACGACCGCCGCCACGGCGGGAGAAACAGCCTATCTCCGCTGCGGTCTGCGCGGCGTCCGCGGCGAAGCGGCGGACGGCTTCCCCGCTGTGCGGAATATCGCGCTGCCTGCGCTCCGCGCAGCGCTTTCCGGCGGCAAAACGCTCGAGCAGGCGGGCGCTTATGTGCTGCTGCGGCTGATCGCAGGCGTGAGCGACACGAACCTCATCGCGCGCGGCGGTCTGGACGGTCAGCAATGGGCCGCGCTGCGCGCAGCCCGGCTGCTGGCGCATGAGCAGGGCTTTGACTGTGATGCGCTTGCGCGCTTTGACGCGGAAATGATCGGAAAAAATCTCTCCCCCGGCGGCTGTGCTGACCTGCTGGCGCTCAGCTATCTGCTGCACTTTCTTGAAGCGGAGCGGGACTGCTGACAAGCGCACATCCGGCAATACACAGCAAAACGAAACCTCCGCGGCAGCGCCGCCGTTTACCGGCGCGGAGGATCGCCGCGTCGTCCTGCGTCGATCCCCGAAAAGCCCCTTGCATTTTTTCTCTTTTCGTGTTATATTGCTTTCGCCAACAAGTTGTATGTGCAACTTGTTGGTTGCTGATACAACTTGTTTCAAAAATACAGAGGGAGAACATGATGGAACACCCTGCAAGAAAGATCACCAAGATCGCGCGTGAGGCAGAGCATCTGGTCCTGCTCGCCACGCGCGCCGAAGGCATCGGCACGGCGGAGATCGACTGCATCCACGCCGTACGGCACCACCCGGGCGTGACGCAGGCCGAGCTTGTGGCCATGCTCCGCTCCGACAAGGCCGCCATCGCGCGGCGGACAGCCAGTCTGGAGCGCAAGGGCTATCTCCGCCGCGAGCCGAATCCGAACGACGGGCGCAGCCAGCTGCTTTACGCGACCGAGCGGGCCGAGGGGCTACGCAACGCCAAAAGCGAGGCGGAAAGCGCCTTTTACGATTATCTGATGGCCGGACTGGATGAGGCACAGCAGTCCGCCTTTCTTGCCGCGCTCGACATCCTTTATCGCCGCTCGAAAGAAGAAAGCCGCGCGCTTTTTCCGCATCTGCGGCCTGTTTTCGAGGAGGACGCACATGAAAAAGACTGATTCCTTTCGTCCCGACCGCATCGGCTCCTACTTCCGCATGGAGTGGCTGCCAATCACATTCATCACGCTCTCGGGTCTTGTGTATAACCTCGGACTTCTGGCCGGTCCGTGGTTCGAGGGACAGCTTGCCCAGCGCCTTGCCGACATTCTCGGCGGCAGGGCGGCCGGCGGGACGATGGCCGCCCTCGTCGCCGCTTATATCGGCGTGACCCTGACGGTACAGGCCGCGCGCTTTGTCAAGCGCTTTTACGTCCGCCGCTTTGCCAACGATGTGAACCGCCGCATGAAAGGCGTGCTCTACGCCAATCTCGTCCGCCAGAGCCGCCGCGCGCTCGAGGACGAGGGCGCGGGCGAGCTTGTGACCAAGGCCATCTCCGACGTGGACGACTGCGCCGAGGGCATGCGCAAATTCACGACCGAGCTTTTTGACACCGGCGTGGCACTCGTGGGTTATATCGTGATGCTGCTCATTTACGACTGGCGGCTCGCGCTTTTGTGCCTGATCTTCCCGCCGGTCTCCTATATCTGCGCCGAAAAGATGAAAAGGCCCGTGCAGCGCGCAGGCAGCGCCTACAAAAAGGCTGCCGCCGCACTGAATGCCGCCACGCTCGACCGCGCAAAAAACGCTGTCACCTACCGTGTTTACGGCTGCGAGAATGTCCGCGAGCGGCACTATGAGGGCACGCTGCACACCTACGAAACTTCGGCGGTGCGCGCGAACGTCTGGCAGTCGGCTCTGCCGCCGCTGTACCTTGCGGTGTCAAACCTGAGCGTGCTGTTCATTCTGTGGTTCGGCGCGAAAAACGTGCTGGGCACAGGCTGGCGCGCGTGGGACATCGCCTCTTTCACGACATTTCTCTCCTGCTTTATCAAAATGTCCACCAAATCCTCCAAGGCGGCAAAGTTCTTCAACGCCGTACAGCGCGCGGAGGTCTCATGGAGGCGCATCAAGCCGCTGATGAAAACGCCTGAGCCGCTCGCCCCGCTCGCCGTTCCGGCGGCGCAGGAGGTCGCGATCCGCGATCTGTCCTTTGCCTACGACGGCGGAAAGCCCATCTTCGAAGGGCTTTCCCTCACTGCCGCGCCCGGCGAGATCATCGGCATCACCGGTCCCGTTGCCTGCGGAAAATCGACGCTTGGGCGCGTCTTTCTCTGCGAGCAGCCCTACGGCGGCTCTGTGACCATCGGTGGGCGGGAGCTTTCCGGCCTCGCGCCGCGCGACATCGCCGCGGCGGTCGGCTATCTCGGCCACGATCCCGAGCTGTGGAACGACACGGTCGAGGCCAATGTCCTCTGCGGCGATGACGGCGACGCGATGAAGTATCTGAAATTGACCGCGCTTAACGGCGAGATCCGCGCGATGGAGCAGGGGCTCGACACCGTGGTCGGCAGCAGCGGCGTGCGGCTCTCCGGCGGTCAGGCGCAGCGCCTGGCACTCGCGCGGACGCTGGCGCACCCGCGCCCCGTCCTCGTGCTGGACGATCCGTTCTCCGCGCTCGACCGCGCGACGGAGGACGCGGTGTTCGCCAATTTGCAGACCTACGCGCGTGACAAGGTCGTCTTTCTGATCTCGCACCGGCTGTACCACTTCCCCGAGATGCAGCGGGTCGTCTTCATGGAGGACGGCAAGACCACCGTCGGCACGCACGCAGAGCTCCTTGCGCGCTCTGAAGAATACCGCGCGCTCTACGAAAGTCAGACAGGAGGAGACGAACATGAAGCGTAATCAGAGTTCCGGCGTCTTTGCCGCCATCCGCGGCGCGGCGGCGGGTCACAAGCTCTTAAGCGCGGGGACGCTGCTCTGCGCGGCGGCCTCGGTGCTCACCTCCCTCCTGCCGCCGCTGCTGCTCGGCCAGATCATTGACGATCTGACCGGCGGTACGCCGCTCGTGTTCACGGCGGCGCTGCTGTACTTCGGCTCTCTCGCGCTCGAGGGCGTGCTGTCCTCGGCGCAGGAAACGCTGCTCGAAATTTTCGGACAGAAGATGACGCACGCACTGCGCTCGGAGCTCTCCGCCAAGCTGACGCGGCTGCCCGCCGCGGCGCTCTCCGCGCAGGACCCCGGCGAGGTCGCCGCGCGCTTTTCCGGCGATGTGGACACGGTCGAGGCGCTGTTCACCTCGGGCGTCATCTCCATGGCGGCGGACGCGTGCCGCATCCTCTCCATCCTCGCCGTCATCGCGCTCAAAAATCCGGGCCTTGCGCTGCTGCTCCTGCTCGTGCTGCCGCTGCTCACGCTCTTCACGCGCCATGTGCAAAAGCGCATGCTCGCGGCCCAGCTCGACAACCGCCGTGCCGTCGCCGCCATCTCCGGTCAGGTGCCGGAGGCGCTGCACAACATCCGCACCATCCGCGCTCTCGGCCTTGAAGACTACATGTCGGAGCGCTACGACCGCCGCATCGGCGAGAGCTACGCCGCCGTTGAGCGCACGAACTTTTACGACGCGATCTACTCCCCCGTCGTGCTCGTGCTCAGCGCTGCCGTCGTCGGCGCGGTGATGCTGCTCTCGGCTTCGGGAAACGCACGCGTGCTGGCGCTGTTCGGCATGTCCGTCGGCACGTCCGTCACGATCATCGACTATATTTCGCGCATCTTCACGCCGATCGAAAGCCTCGGCATGGAGATCCAGACCATCCAGTCCGCGATGGCGGGCGTCAAGCGCATCGACGCGTTTCTCGCCCAGCCGGAACGCGACATTCCCGCGCCGCGTGAAGAAGCCGCCGCGCGCGGCGACGTCGTCCTCTCGCACGTCACCTTTGGCTACGGCGAGCGTACGGTGCTCTCCGACCTCTCTTTCACTGTGAAAGCCGGCGAGCAGGTCACGCTCGTCGGCCGCACGGGCGCGGGCAAGAGCACGGTCTTCCGCCTGCTGCTGGGACTCTATCGCCCGCAGGCGGGAACGATCGCCATCGGCGGCGTGGACGTTTCCGCCATCACGGACGAGGAGCGCCGCGCGTGCATCGGCTGCGTCGAGCAGCACTTCGCCCGCGTGCCGGGCACGGTGCTCGACCAGATCACGCTGGGAGATGAGCACATCACCCGCGCCATGGCAGAAAACGCTGCGCAGCTCGCGGGCCTCGACGAAGTCATCCGCGTGCTGCCGAACGGCTACGACACCCCCTGTGCGGATGGGCTGTTCTCGCAGGGCGAGTGGCAGCTTTTGTCCATCGCGCGAGCCGCGGCGGCGGACCCCGCCGTGCTGCTGCTCGACGAGATCACCGCAAATCTCGATGCCGAGACCGAAGCGCGCGTGCTCGAGGCGCTGCGCCGCGCGTCTCAAGGTCGCACGGTGCTCTCCATCTCGCACCGCATCTATGAAAGCCTCGGTGGCCGCACGATCGAGATCAAGCCCTTAGCCGGATAAATCGGCGCTTGCGGAAACAGTGTCTATTCGCTCGGTGCTCGAACTCAAAAGGCTTCTTTTTTGCAGCGAGTTTCATCAAATGATGCGGTGATTTATTCCGAAGCCGCAAAATACGGCACTGGTCAGTCCGATTGTTTTATGCAGTCCAAACCTAATAAGGGGTAGATTCTGAAACAGGAAGGAACGCAAAACAGGAATTATATGCGGCAAGTACGGAGATTACTCCCTGCCGGATTCAGTGGTACCCGAGGAGGGCCCTGCGGCCTATGGCAATTTGAAAACCTCCGGTCAGCTGACGCATCATCTCAATGAGATCGACCGTGAGGCAAACAAGATGCTGCGGCTTGTGATCGGGCAGACAGCACGGGCACAAGGTGTCACGAAGCAGCTGAAGGCCGAGGATCAAACGGCATGGGTCGGTGCGATGAACAACATCCGCAATGTAGCAAAGAGGACTATCTCCAAAATCGATTTTGGTAAAATATATCCCGCATTACGAAGCTATTGCTCATTCGGCCATTGCTTTTCTCCATGAACGTCGAGATGGGAAGAAGTCCAGTTTCTTCCCATCTTTTTTAGTATTGAGCTTCAGTGATAGAGCTCGTTATAGTTGCCGAGAAGAGCGACGTTTTTGCCGTCCATACGCTTTGCGGTCGTTTTAAGATGTTTCTCCGCGTAGGCGTTCACATCCTCGTCCATCAGCGCGAACGTCTTATCTTCGGACGTCTTCTTTGTGATCGCCGCCTGTGCGACCTCCTGCGCGTCCTGACGGCGAATGACTACGATCCCGTCGTGATCGCCCACCAGAATGTCTCCCGGGAACACGACCTGACCGCCGCAGGCCACGGGGACGTTTACTTCGCCCGGACCAAACTTAAAGGGGCCCTGCGGCGTCACGCCCTTGGCGTAAACCGGCATATCCAGCGTCTCGATGCCGTCCAGATCGCGCAGGCAGCCGTCTACCACGATGCCCGCGATGCCCTTTTTGCAGGCGAAGCGCAGCATGATCTCTCCGGCCAGCGAGCGGTTGCATCCACTGCCGCCATCTACCACGATCACATCTCCCTCCTGCGCCATGTCGAGCGCCTGATGGAAAAAGAGATTATCGCCGATTGGCGCTTTCACCGTGATTGCCGTGCCGAGCAAGGGCTTCGCCTTTTCAGGATTGAGCAGATGAATGTAGTCATGCATGCAGTACAGGCGGTTCATCTCATCGTTGATGTTGCTTGAAGGCAGACCGCGAAACTGCTCCACCAGAGAGCGATCCGCCCGTGTGACATTTGTAAAAATACGATTTCCAATATTGATCATGATCTTCTATCTCTTTTCGTCTTAGTCTTTCAGAAAATTCTGATTAACGATCGCCCGCATCGTCTTATCGCCGTCCGCGTCGAACTGTGCGATATTGTTCATGCAGATGGCGGCCATATTGACGTCATTGTCCACGGTATTTCCGCCCGCGTGCGGCGTTGTGACAACGCACTCCATGTGCAGCAGGGGCGATGCGACATCCAGCGGCTCCTTTTCGTAGGTATCCAGGCCCGCGCCAAGGATTTTCCCCTGCTGCAGCGCGTCGATCAGATCCGCTTCATTCACCACTCCGCCGCGCGAGGTATTGATGAGGCACGCCGTTGGCTTCATCAGCGCAAGCTTACTGTGGTCGATCATCCCCGCCGTCGAATCCAGCAGCGGCACATGGATACTCACAATATCCGACTCTTTCATCAGCGTATCAAGGTCTGCATAGGTCACGCCGAGAGCCCGCTCCTGTTCCTCGCTCATGCGAAATACATCATAATAGAGAATATTGCAGGCAAAGCCTCCTTTCAGGATCTCGGCCGTCTTCTTCGCCACATTGCCGATGCCGACCAGGCCCACGGTCTTGCCGTGAAGAAGATAAGATCTCTCCGCAAATTCGTTTCTTGCCCACTCGCCGCGCTGCATGCGTCCGGTCAGTGCCACCGTGTTGCGCAACACCGACAGCATTAGTGTGACCGCCAGCTCGGCGACCGGCAGCGCGTTGCCGCCCACGCAGACCGCAACAGGGATCCCGTGCGCTCCGGCAGCTTCAACGTCGATCTTGTCGTAGCCGGCGCCCCACTTTTGCAGCAGCTTCAAATTGGGGAGCTGGACAAAGATTTCATCCGTCATGGCAACCGCACGGCAGACCACATAATCAGCCTGCGCCAGTTCCCTCAATTCGCCAAGCGGGACTTCGCTCACGGTAAAGCCGGCAGGGCACTTTTCATGCAGCGCCGCTCTCATCCCATCGTTAAACGTACCGTAAATTGCTATTTTTTTCATGTCATTCCTCTTATTCCTGCATCGCCGTAAAAACCGGGTCCTGATAGACCATTAAGCCATTGGCAAAGGTCACAATGGGCACCAGCAGTTTTGCTCCCTGTCTGGTATTGCCCTGCGCGTCGCGGAAGGTATAATCACCCTCGTCAAGCCGCAGTAGCGTCACATCTCCGTAAGCTCCGGGGGCAAGCGTACCGATCTTCCCTTCCATATTCAGCGCACGCGCCGGGGTCTGCGTCACGCAGCGGATGACCTCCTCCAGCGGCATGCCCAGATACAAAAACTTCGACATGACATAAGGCAGGGAACATACCGGCTGCTTATTCCACGTTTTCTTTGTTGTATCCGTGCTGATCATGTCAGGCGCAAAGCCCAGTGCAAGTGCCTGCTCGGCAATATCAAAATTGAAATTTGCCGCGCCGTGTGCAATATCGAAAATTACGCCGCGGCGGCGCGCCTCCAGCAGCTCCGGTACCAGTTTGCCGTCTTCAATGATCGTATGTCCCTTTCCCTGAAAGACATGGCAATAGACATCGCCCGGACGCAGACTGGCAAGGATTTCCCCCTGCCGTACAGGCGGATCGGACGGATGGATCAAAACGCCCTTGTGAAAGCGCTCTGCCACTTTGAGCATTTCATAATACGGCTGCATGCCGATATCTTTGAGCAAGAAGTTGCTCACGCGCATCTTGATACCGCGGATGCGGTCGCCGCCCTGGTCAAAGGCCTCTTCAAACTTGCCCATATCCCACTTTTCCGGCATCAGCGGTTCGTAAAACTGCTGTGTTGCCAAACCGAGCGGGCTGATGTGGACATAAATACGGCTCTTGACGATGCACTGGCTCAGCCGGTCAAGAAATGCCATGCAGTTCGTCGGGCCGGAGCTGCCGCAGTCCACCACCGTTGTTACTCCTTTGGGCAGCGTTGCAAGATCAGGCGGGATTCCCACGTCCGTGCAGCGGTAATTGATATGCTCGTGATAATCAATCAGGCCGGGGACGACTAAAAGTCCCTTCGCATTTACGGTCTGGACCGCTTCCACGCTCTCCCCCTCCGGGATATCCACCACGCGGCCGCTGCGCAGTGCAACGGTGCCGATCGCATTGAGATTGCGGGCCGGATCGATCACCCGCCCGTTCTCAATCAAAACATCAACTTTCATTGCTCAGTCCCCCTCTTGATCTGCGACCACGCTGCCGGCCTTACGCTTTTTGATCTGCTTCCACGCAATACTTGCGATGATAGCCAGCGTAATGCATAAGAACAGCCCGCTGATGGGACGAGTAAAGAACGGCACGATCGAATTCTTGCCCAACTGGAGCGCCTGCCGCAGATTCGTTTCCAGATCCGTGCCGAGAATGATGCCTAGCACAAACGGTGCTCGGGGGAAGCCATAGGTCTGGAGCAGGAATCCGAGTAGGCCAAAACCGATCAGCGTATAGACATCAAACATACGGCCACTGACGCTAATTGCACCAACACAACAGAGCACCAAAACAAGCGGCAGAAGGATATACTTCGGAATGCGGAGCAACTGCACGAAAATGCGCATACCAAAGAACTCAACAAACAGCATGATGAATGAACAGATGAGAATGGAAACAAAAATAGAATAGACTAGATCGCCGTTGTTCCGGATGAGTGCAGGACCCGGCGTCAGTCCGTGAATCATCAATGCGCCAAGCAGCATAGCCGTATTCGCATCGCCCGGAATTCCGAGTGAAATGAGCGGAACCATTGCACCGCCAATAACCGCGTTGTTACTTGTTTCACTTGCAACCACACCATCAATCACACCGGTACCGAATTTTTCAGGGTACTTTGATGCACCCTTAACAGCCGCATAAGCCATGATATTGCTTGTGGTCGCGCCAATGCCTGGCAAGATTCCTATAAATGTTCCAATGCCAGCAGAAATAAAGAAGTTCTTTATCTGACTAAAGAACTCTTTGAGAGAAAAGCCAAATCCTTTAATCTTACCAGGCTTATAATCCGCAACCGTCGCCACACTGGTATCCATGGCGGACTTGATGATCTCGGAGATTGCAAAGAGTCCAACCATCGCTGGAATGCTGGAAAAGCCGGTCGTCAGTTCCGTCAGCCCAAACGTGTAACGGCGCAGGCCGTCAATCGGCGCAAGGCCGATTAGCGATACCGCAAGGCCCATCGCGCCGGCCAGCAGGCCCTTGATCATGTTGTTGCCGGAGAGCACGCCGATCAGGCTGAGCGAGAAGAGCGCGATGGAAAAGAACTCAAACGAACTGAATTTCAGTGCAAACTGCGCGAGCGACGGCGCAAGGAATGTGAGAATAATGCAGCTGAACACCGTGCCGAGGCAGGAAAAAACGATGCCGACGCCAAGCGCTTTGCTTGCTTCACCCTTTTTCGCCAGCGGGGCGCCGTCAAAGGTCGTCGCCACGGAGGCAGGCGTGCCGGGGATGTTGATCAGCACCGCGGAAATGAGGCCGCCGGAGATACCGCCAACAAACAGTGCAATGAGCAGCGCGAAGGCCGAATAGGACGACATCGTATAGGTCAGCGGCAGGCACAGCGCAATGGCAATGCAGCTCGTCAGCCCCGGGATCGCGCCAAAGAGGATACCGAGAGAAACGCCGAAAAACATCAGCAGCAGATTAAACGGCTCTGTCATGTGAAGCAGGCCGGTAGCAAATAGATCTAACATGATTTTCCCCCTTTATCCTAAAATGCCTTTCGGCAGCTTTATGTAGACCTGATAGCGGAACAGATAATAGACTGCCACGCAAAACAGGATGGCGATCGCCGCCCAAAGCAAGGGCTTGCGCTTGTCCTTGGGGCCGAGCAGATAGATTTCTCCAAACACATAGAGTATGGAAGAGAGCAAAAAGCCCAGCTTATCCATCAGGAACACGAATAACAGAATGCCGCCGATGGCAATGAGTCCGCGGTTGCGGGCGATCCGCATCGCATTCTCATCTTCAGCCTTGTCTTGCTGGGCACGCCGGCGTGCAGAATAGTCAATGAGAAGCAGGACCGAGAGCAGGGTCATCAGGCCAAAAATCAGTTTTGGCATCAGTGCCGGACCGGCTACGTCCGTCGCGGACGACAGGCCGGTGATAGAAAATGCCTGAACAAACATGAATGCTGAGAAAACCAGCAACAGTAAAGAAAAGAGCAGTTCTCCGTTTTTATGAATGAAACGTCCAACTTTCTGCATGAGAGAGAACGACCTCCTATCAAGAGAGTGTGTCATGGAAGTGCAGAGGAGAAAGGGGCGGCAGCGATCCGACCGCCGCCCCAGACGTATGGCGGAATTACAGGATATCCTGAACCAGTTCGGAAACGGTATCGTTCGCGCTGCTCAGATATTCGTTGACCTCTTCATAATTGCGGGAATTCACGATCGCGCCGAGCGCGTTGATGTCTGCGACGTAATCGGGATTGTCAAGCACGCGCTGCGCCGCCTCGCTGGCCTTCGCCACAATCGCCGCATCGCAGCCCTGCGGAAGCATCAGCGCCTGGAAGTTCGTGGGGAAGGTAAAGTCGATGCCTTGCTGATACACCGTCGGGATCTCGGGGCAGAGCACGCAGCTCTCTTCCTGGAAGGTGCCGAGGCACACCGCTTCGCCCTCGTCAAGATAGCCCTTCATGGAGCCGAGCGGCTCGATCGTCACGTCGATCTGTCCGCCGAGCAACGCCGTCACGCGGTTGGCGTCGCCGCCCGCATCCACAACGTTTGCCTCGCAGCCGACCGCCTTGAGAAAGCCCACTGTTTCCAGATGCACGGAGGTGGACGTCTTCATGCCGAACGTCACCTCGCCGGGATGCTCTTTCATGTAGTCGACCAGCTCATTGATGGTCTGATAAGGCGCGTCCTTCGTCACCCAGAAGCCAAAGGTCTCATCCTCAGAGATCACAGAGATGGGATCATAGCCTTCCAGACCGAAGTCGAGCGTACCAGTGTGCTTGTAGAGCAGGAAGCCCATTGCGCCAACACACATCGTGTAGCCGTCCGGCGCGGCGTCGTGCGTACCCTGATACTGCAAAATGCCTTCGCCGTTTTCAACCACAACAGGAATGCCAAGCTCCTTGGAGTAGTACTCCGCAAACACGCGGCTGACAAGGTCAGTGCTGCCGCCGGCTTTACCGGTAACTTTAAGCGTGATTGGATTGGTGGGCCAGCTGATCTCTTCGCCGGTCTGGCCGTCATTTGCACCATCATCGGGTGTTTGCGTGTCTTCTTTCGCGCCGCAGGCCGCCAAACTCAGCAGCATAACCGCGCTCAGTGCCAATGCAATAAGCTTTTTCATAGTGGTTCCTCCAATTATTTTTTATTTAAGAGCAGGAAGTCTTTCCTCTCAAAAATTCTTCTCGAAAACCGGTTTAGTAAACCGATTTCTAACTTTTGTAAAAGAGAAAGATGGCTTGGCCATCTTCTCCTTATCCCATTGTGGAGCGGCGGAATGTCAGTTTCCCTTCCAGTTCGTCAGTCCCCTGGCTCATCGTTCCATTGCGCAGTGCCTCAATGATTTTTTCCCCCGCCTGTACGCCCATTTGACGCATCGGCTGGTAAATTGAGGAAATTCCCGGATAGACCAGCTCTGACCAGCCGATCGCATCGTAGCCGCACACACCCAAATCATCCGGAATATGCACCCCGCGGTATTCAAGCTCTCGAAGCACCAGAAAAAGCGTGTGCGTATTAATCGCAAACACGGCTTTCTTCCGTTCAGGTTCGTATTGAAGCAAAGCCTCGACCGCTTCTGGCACCCGTGTCTCCGTTCGGCCGACCATGGCAATAGCATCGTTTTTGCTCATGCCGAACAGCTTCTCAGCTGACCGGGCAAATACCTGTCCCATGCGGCGCTTATGAAAGGTGTCTTCATCCTGAAATAGCTGCACTCTTTCAAACCCTTGCTCTTTGAGATGGTGCATCATCTTTTCGATCAGCTCATCGTGACGGACATAAACGCTGCCATAGGGCCAACCCGGGAGATTTCGCGTGCACAATACCACCGGCGTTCCCTTTTCGCAGATTACCTGATACGGTTCGATTGACTCTACTGCCGGAACGATCACAAATCCCTCGACCTGCTGGTTCAGGCAAAGCTGGATCGCCTGAAGCTCCTTCGCCGGATCATTTTCACTGCAGCAGACCATCGTTCCGTAGCCGTAGCGATTGCACACTTCATTGATCCCGGTCACGGTCTGTGCTCCGACTTGATAGCGCAGGGTGTGAACGATCACACCGATGATCCCGCTCTTTCTGGACTTGAGCGTTCTGGCCACGCTGCTGGGCACATAGTCATTCTCCCGGATCACCTTTTCAATGCGCGAGCGCGTCTGCTCAGACATGAATCCATAGTTACCGTTGAGGTAGCGGGAGATCGTAGTCTTCGATACGCCAGCCTCTTTTGCAATATCTGAGATTGTTAATCGCTTTTCCATATTCACCTCAAAGAAACCGGTTTTGTTTATCGGTTTCTATTGATAAAATAGCACAACTTCCGCACAATATCAATTCGCAAATCTGTAGAACTCGAATTGCTTTTTTTGTCACATTTCACCGCAGATACCGCTACTGTACGGAGTAGATTCCCGTTTCCACGCAAAACAAAAAAGCCTTGAAACAATGAAACAATTTCACACTTAAGTCTCTCTATATTCTCTTTTTGAACGCTCCGTCACTTCCTTTGGCAACTGCCTCAGCAGCTTCTCCGCCCGCTTGTAGCGCGTCTCCAGCACCGCGAGCTTCGCGCGCTTTTTGCCCGCATTCAGCACATTGATGCCGTTCAGCACCGTTTCCAGCTTCTCCAACTTGGCGTCCATCGCGGTCACTTTCTTGTACCATTGCGGCGTCAGGTGCTTGCGTTTGGTTTCAACGGCGGGTGCGCCGCGCTCCAGCTCTGGCCACCGCTCCGCCATGCAGACGTAGAAATCATCCTGCCAGCGGACCATGCTTTTCTTGTTGCCAAGGATCTCTTTCGCGGACAGGCGCCCGTCTTTCGTCAGCGGCACGAAGCACAGATGCAAATGCGGCGTTTTCTCGTCCATGTGCACCACGGCGGAAATGATGTTTTCTTCACCCACGCGCTCTTTCAGAAAGTCGAATGCCCGCGTGAAGTATTCCAACATTTCCGCCTCATGCGCCTCTGCAAACTCGGGGCTGACCGTCACCAGCGTGTCCACAAATTTCACGCTGTCCTTCCGCACGCGGCAGCCTGCCGTCCTGATACGGTGTTTGATCTCCTGTTCGTAGCTCCAGCGCGGTGTGACCAGATGAAAATTCTGCTTCGTGCGTTCCGCGTCAATATCCGGATTGCTGGCGTAAACCTCCTTTGTCCGCTCATGGTGGGCGCAGAACGGTATCGGGAGGCGCACTACGACGCGACGCTCTGCTTTGAGGATATGCACTATGGGGAACTGGCCACGGAGGAAGTGATTCTTGACCACCCTGCATACAACAGCGCCTATAACTACAGCGTGGAGATGCTGCGGCAGCGGCAGATGACGACCGCGCTGCGGGAGGTACTGTATCCCCATACGCTGCGCGATCTCTACAACTACCTGAAAGCCTATTGCCTGCGTCTGCCGCTCCCGATCCACAAGTGCAAAAACTGCGGCAGGTACTTCGTTCTGACTGGCAACATCACGCAGGACTACTGCACGCGGCTGATGGAAGGCTCGGAAAAGACCTGCCGACAAATGGGAGCGGTGGTGCAGTATCAGAGCCGACAGATGCAGAATCCTGCCACAAGGGAGTTTACACGCTCCTACAAGGCCCACAACGCCCGTGTGCGGTATGGGACGATGACCAAGGAGGAGTTTACCGCATGGTCGAGGGAAGTGCATGCAAAGCGTGCAGACTGCGTAGCGGGTAAGCTGTCCCTTGAAGACTTCGTGGCGTGGCTCGACAGCGACAAGCAGCGATAAAGCAACGGACTGACTGGCCGTTTTATGATCTCAGAAGAACAGGAGGTTTCATTGGCAACGCGAAAAACAAAAGGAGCCAAGGGCGGCGGTACGATCCGTCAGCGCCCTGACGGGCGCTGGGAGGCGCGCTATACCCTTGGCATTGATCCCGGAACGGGAAAACAGATTCAAAAATCCGTCTATGGCAAGACGCAGAAGGAGATAAGGCAGAAGCTCACCGCAATCACCGCGGAGATTGACAGCGGAATGTATCAGGAGCCTTGCAAAATGACCGTGAATGAATGGCTTGATATTTGGCTGAAAGACTATCAGATTGGAGTCAAGGATTCCACGGCGTATCTCTATGAACGACAAGCTAAGCTATATCTGCGGCCTGCGCTCGGCAATATCCCGCTTGAAACGCTAAAGGCTCACACGATCCAGCGCCTTTATAACTCGCTCTCGCAGGAACACGACGGACAGCCCGCCCTGAGCGCCAAGACTATCAAGAACATTCACGGCGTGCTGCACAAGGCGCTCCAGCAAGCGGTACTTCTCAACTACATCCGCTACAATCCGACAACTGCGTGTGTTCTGCCCAAAATTGTCAAAAAAGAGATCCATCCGCTGACCGACCAACAGACCGCTCAGCTTTTGAATCTCCTGAACGGCAGCAAGTACAAAATTCCGCTCACCGTTGACCTCTTCACCGGCTTGCGCGAGGGTGAATTGCTCGGTCTGATGTGGGACTGCGTTGATTTTGAAAAAGGTACGCTCCTCATCAATAAGCAGCTCCGCAGAAGTCAGCGAAAAGGCGGAACCTATTACTTCTCCCCACCAAAAAACAACAAGAGCCGCACCATCACCCCCGCGCCGTATGTGATGAAGCTGCTGCAAGCGCAGAAGGTGCAGCAGGCCAAACAGCGTCTGATGGCAGGCCCGGCGTGGGAGGACAGTGGCTTGGTATTCACTAATGAGTTTGGGCGATATGTCTCCTACCGTGCGATCTTCGACAGCTTCAAGCGTATTGTAAAGCGTATTGGCCTTCCCGACGCGAGAATACACGATCTTCGTCATACCTACGCCGTGAACTGCATCCGCGCCGGTGATGACATCAAAACCGTGCAAAGCAATCTTGGTCATGCGACTGCTGCCTTTACCCTTGACGTCTAATAGCGGGTACTTTTGTAATGCGATTCATTTTTGCGGGAATAAACATAAAGGCTGTCATATTCGCAGGGAACATCAAAAGTATAATCAACTCTGCGGATACGGACATTGTAAAGCGCAACAGAAGCACGCAAATAAGACAATAACCACTGCAAGCATTTTACCGCTGTATCGTCGTTAGCAAGATGCACTGTATTTGGATTGAAATTCAAATCGAAAAACGGCGCATCTTCATAAAATTGAGCGTGTAGCCCGCCAATTTGATAGGCGCGGTAATGATGATATTTCCCTTTCATTTTCGTTCCGGACTTAGACGAGTAATCTTTGGACTTTTCACCTAAACTCTTGACAGCTTCTTCCAGCTCTTCCCACTGTGCAAGAGAAAGCAGCAAATGGAATTCAAGCGTAAACCAATCAATCGTATACGCGCATCCGTTCTTCTCTTTGAATCTGTAATATTCCAAATGGTGTTCCTCCCAGATGGTAAAAATACCACTTATTTCACCTATTAGTATGGGTGAAATAAGCGTTCCGACTGCTGCCCTCCGACGTGAGTGAAAAGTGATACTTAGTCAAGTAAGACGCTGCGACGTCCAGCACCCGCAACTGCAACGGCAGGAACGAGAATAGCGAAAAGCTTAGTGCCTGCGGGGGGCTGCGCCCCCCGCGCATGGTACGCAGCTCAACGAAAGATCAAGCTCTCCCCCTGCGCACGTCTGAATTCAGCGAACAGCGCTTGCACGCTGCTCGCTGAATTCAAACGTTTGGGCGGGTTCTGCACGCGCAGCGAAGCAACGCTACTAATCAACCAAGGCATACAGAATGAGGCCAGAACATTTTCTTTCGTCTGCAATGACTTTCAACGAGGTACGCAAGTCCTCACACAAAAGTTCATATTTGTCATCGTGCTTAACGCTATAGCCTGATTCATCGAGAATTTCACAAAAGAATTGCAAATCACCCTCAAAAACATCGATAGCTTTCTTTCCGTTGATAGTCAGTTCCATAATTTACCTCCATAATACTTTTCTTTATTTGAGTATCTATTTCGGATATCATCGTACTATCCAATTTAGATATTGTCAAATGCGAAAAAATAAAGGAATTCTCCGAAACAGATAGCCTCTTTAATATCTAAAACAGATAGTATTCTTCATTGACTATCCGAAACGAATAGTATACAATGAGTAAAAATCACGAGGGAGAAACAGCCATGAACGAGCAGGAAAACAAGGCCAAGCAACTTTTCAAAGAATCCGCTTCCGCAAAAGAAGCAGCCAAAAACGCATGGAAGTTCAGCATGGACGATAGCCTGTCAGACCGTGAGAAGCTGCACCAGCTCGGGGAGCTTATCAAGGGCGAAGCCGCCACTGCTGCAAACTACAAGGAACAGCGCGCCACGAGAAAGAAAGCTGTTGCCGACCGGCTGCAACAGATTCGCAAGGAGCGGGGGCTGATGCAAAAAGAGGTCGCAGACAAAACCGGCATCAACATGGTCACGCTGTCCGGCTATGAGATCGGAAAGAACGAACCGAACCTCGAAGCATTGGTGAGACTTGCTGATGTTTACGAAGTGTCCCTCGACTATCTCATGTGCCGCACCGATGAAAAGGAATAGTCCATAATCAAAAGCAGCTCTGCGCATTAAAATTGCGCAGAGCTGCTTTTGCAACTTTTTTTCAATTTTGGGCACCAGCAATTCAGGCGATTTCCCCATTTTTTCGTTATAAATGACAAAAGCCTTGCAGCACTAAGGCTACAAGGCTTTTTTGTCTCTGGTGCGCGGTACAGGACTCGAATTCAAGAAAAGTCCTCTTTTGCAACAAATTTAATCAAATTTTGTGATAAACAGTTCTGAAATGATAAAACATGGTACCAGTCAGTCCAGTTGTTTTATAAGAGCTAACGCTATAAAGGGTACAAATAAGGGTAAAATCAAAGCTCAAGAAAGGACTGTCACACAATGGAAATTACATACAGCAAGTACGGAGATTACTGCCTGCCGGATCTGGTGCTATCCGAGGAAGAACCAGCAACTTATGGGCGCTTTGGTCGTATGCGGGTGCCGTCAAGAATTATGCGCAAATTTTTTTGCAGGCTCCGGCTGAATGAAGTCAGCCGGCAATGAAGGCGTCGTCCAGAGCCGCCTCCAGATGCTTCATGTTCATGTATTTCTTGCAGCCCCACTGGGTGCCCGCCACGTGGCGGAGCCTCGCGCAGACCAGCATCAGGGCGGAGTTGCCATCGGGGAACGTCCCCACCACGCGGGTCCTGCGGCGGATCTCACGGTTCAGCCGCTCGATCACGTTGTTGGTGCGGATGCGAGTCCAGTGCTCGCTGGGAAAATCGCAGTAAGTCAACGTCTCCTCGATGCCGTCTTCGACCTTCTTGGCAGCTTCCTTCA
>CAKTLD010000004.1 GCA_934572445.1 uncultured Oscillospiraceae bacterium | reverse complement strand
TTGGCAACGCGAAAAACAAAAGGAGCCAAGGGCGGCGGCACGATCCGTCAGCGCCCTGACGGGCGCTGGGAGGCGCGTTATACCCTTGGCATTGATCCCGGAACGGGAAAGCAGATTCAGAAATCCGTCTACGGCAAGACACAGAAGGAGGTGCGGCAGAAGCTCACCGCGATCACCGCAGAGATCGACAGCGGAGTATACCAAGAGCCTTGTAAAATGACCGTGAATGAATGGCTTGATATTTGGCTGAAAGACTATCAAATCGGCGTCAAGGATTCCACAGCGTATCTCTACGAACGGCAGGCTAAGCTGTATCTGCGGCCTGCACTCGGCAATATTCCGCTTGAAACACTAAAGGCTCATACGGTCCAGCGCCTCTATAACTCGCTCTCGCAGGAACACGACGGACAACCTGCCCTAAGTGCTAAAACCATCAAGAACATTCACGGCGTGCTGCACAAGGCGCTCCAGCAGGCGGTGCTTCTCAACTACATCCGCTACAATCCGACGACCGCGTGTGTTCTGCCCAAAATCGTCAAAAAAGAGATCCATCCGCTGACCGACCAACAGACCGCTCAGCTTTTGAATCTCCTAAAAGGCAGCAAGTATGAAATTCCGCTCACCGCTGATCTCTTCACTGGCTTACGCGAGGGTGAATTGCTCGGCCTGATGTGGGACTGTGTTGATTTTGAAAAGGGTACGATTCTCGTCAATAAGCAGCTCCGTAGAAGCCAGCGAAAGGGTGGGACCTATTACTTCTCCCCACCGAAAAACAACAAGAGCCGCACCATCACACCCGCACCGTATGTGATGAAGCTGCTGCAAGCGCAGAAGGTGCAGCAGGCCAAGCAGCGGTTGCTGGCAGGCCCAGCATGGGAGGACAGCGGCTTGGTGTTCACCAATGAGCTCGGACGCTATGTCTCCTACCGTGCGATCTTCGACAGCTTCAAGCGTATCGTAAAGCGTATTGGCCTTCCCGACGCGAGAATACACGATCTTCGTCATACCTACGCCGTGAACTGCATCCGCGCCGGTGATGACATCAAAACCGTGCAGAGCAATCTCGGTCATGCGACTGCCGCCTTTACTCTTGACGTCTATGGCCATTTCACAGACGATATGCGCTCGGTCAGCGCGCAGCGTATGGAAGGCTTCATTACAAATGTTCTCAATTTATAAAGGGTACGATAAAGGGTAAAAGGCGTTTCAGGGCAACAAAAAAACCTTGAAGCCATTGAAGCTTCAAGGTTTTTCTCTGGTGCGCGGTACAGGACTCGAACCTGTGACCCCATGCACGTCAAGCATGTGCTCTACCAGCTGAGCTAACCGCGCGAATCGAACAGTAGCATATTACTATATCCGCTCTTTTTTGTCAAGCCCTTTTTCCAAAGAAACACAAATTTTGTGCGCAGAGGGAGACTATTTACAGCATACGCCGCACAGCTGAAAAAGTAAAGACGGGAAAATAGCAGAAATTCGCTCCGCTTTTTCGGTCAAATTTCTGCGGCGGCTTTTCTTGTCAAGCGGGTATGAGTTCTATATAATAGCTCTGTTATTTTGTACTTTGAGAGAGAATGAGGTGCTTTTACGATGGGGAAGATCGGCTTTGACAACGACAAATACCTTTCTATGCAGTCCGCGCACATCCGCGAGCGGATCAGTCAGTTCGGCGGCAAGCTCTATCTGGAGTTCGGCGGCAAGCTCTTCGACGATTATCACGCCTCGCGCGTATTGCCCGGCTTTCAGCCCGACAGCAAGATCCGCATGCTCCAGCAGCTGCGTGACGATGTGGAGATCGTCATTGCCGTCAATGCCGGCGATATCGAAAAAAACAAGGTGCGCGGCGACCTCGGCATCACCTATGATGACGACTGCCTGCGCCTGATCGATGCGTTCCGCTCGCTGGGGCTGTATGTCGGTGGTGTGTGCATCACGCAGTACGCCGGCCAGAGCGCGGCGGACGCCTTCATTAAGCGCCTCAATACCCTGGGTGTGCGCAACTACCTGCATTACCCCATCGCGGGCTATCCCTCCGACGTAGCTCACATCGTCAGCGACGAGGGCTTCGGCCGCAACGACTACATTGAAACGACGCACTCGCTCGTGGTCGTGACTGCACCGGGCCCCGGCAGCGGTAAGATGGCGACCTGCCTCTCCCAGCTTTACCACGAGCACAAGCACGGCGTTTCCGCGGGCTACGCCAAGTTTGAGACTTTCCCCATCTGGAACCTGCCGCTCAAGCACCCCGTGAACCTCGCCTACGAGGCCGCGACCGCGGATCTTGACGACGTGAATATGATCGATCCGTTCCATCTTGAAGCCTATGGCGAAACGACGGTCAACTACAACCGCGACGTGGAGATCTTCCCCGTCCTGCGCGCGATCTTCGAGCGCATCTCCGGTAAGTGCCCCTACCAGTCCCCCACCGACATGGGCGTCAACATGGCGGGCAACTGCATCATCGACGACGATGCCTGCCGCCAGGCCTCGCGCATGGAGATCCTGCGCCGCTATTACGCCGCGCAGGTCGACGTCGCCCGCGGCATTGCCGACAGCTGCCAACTGCGCAAGCTCGAGCTCGTCATGCAGCAGGCGGATGTGACGAGCGCACTCTGCCCCGCCGTGGCCGCATCGCTGCAAAAGGCGGAAGAAACCGGTGCGCCCGCGGGCGCGATGGTGCTGCCGGACGGCCGTGTCATCACGGGTAAGACCTCTTCCCTGCTCGGCGCGTCGGCAGCGCTGCTTCTGAACGCGCTCAAGGCCACTGCCGGCATCCGCAAGGATCTGGACCTGATCTCCAATCAGGTCATCGAGCCGATCTCCGCACTCAAGATCCAGTCACTCGGCCACCACAACCCGCGCCTCCACTCTGACGAGGTACTCATCGCGCTGGCCATTTCCGCGCTGACGAACCCGCTGGCCGAAATGGCGCAGGCCCAGCTGGGCACGCTGCGCGGCTGCGACGCGCACTTCTCCGTCATCATCTCGGAGGAGGACATCAAGCTCTATAAGCGGCTCGGCATCCATGTCAGCTGCGAGCCAAAATACGAATACAAACGCCTTTACCACAAATAAAACGCACGGTGCGCGGCAATGGCCGCGCACCGTTCCGGTCAAACAGGAGAATTTTACCATGCAGAGCAATACCATCCCCTATGCCGCCGTCTGCGGCGGCGCAAACATCGACATCGGCGCGCGTTCCTTTGCCCCTCTGCGCGCAAAGGACTCCAACCCCGGCAAGGTCGAGCTCAGCCTCGGCGGCGTGGGCCGCAACATTGCGCACAATATGCGCCTGCTGGGGCTGAACGTCGAGCTGCTGACGGCGCTTGGCAGCGATTCGCGCGCCGCTCAGGTCGAGCAGAGCTGCAAGGCGCTCGGCATCGGGCTTTCGCATGCGCTGCGCGTGCCCGACGGACGCACCTCGACCTATGTGTTCGTCGGCGGAAACGACGGCGATATGGCTGTCGCCGTATCCGACATGGAGATCTGCGAACGGCTGACACCGGAGTATTTTGCCGCACAGCTGCCGTTTCTCAACGGCGCGGCGGCGGTCGTGCTGGACACGAATCTTCCGCGCACGTCGCTGGCCTATCTGCTTGAGCACTGCACCGCGCCGCTGTTCGTGGACCCGGTGTCCACCGTCAAGGCGGAAAAACTGCGCGGCCTTCTTGGCCGTATCCACACGCTCAAGCCCAACCGCATCGAAGCGGAGCTGCTCTCCGGCGTGAAGATCACGGACGATGCCAGTCTGCGCCGCGCAGCGGACGCACTGCTTGCTCAGGGCGTGCAGCGTGTGTTCCTCTCATTGGGAGAAGACGGCGTGCTGGCCGCGCAGCAGGGCGAGATGCAGGTCGTTCCCGTCTGCCGTGCAGCGGCGGTGAACGCCACGGGCGCGGGCGACGCGATGATGGCGGCGCTGGTGTGGTCGTTTCTCACAGGACGGATGCTCGCGCAGAGCGCCGCGGCGGGAACGGCGGCGGCCGCCCTCGCGGTCGAAAGCGAGGAAACGATCAATCCGTGCATGAGCGCGGAGGCGGTAGAAGCCCGCATGAAGCGGTAAAGGCAAATATGCGGCGTTCGTGCCGCACCAACCAGCCAAAGGGGTGCAGCTCTCTTTCGAAAAGAGGGCTGCACCCTTAACCGTACCGCACATATCGCGAAAACCGCACCCGTATGGAAAATTACAGCGGATGCTCCGCGCTGTACCTGTTCATCAGTGCCAGCACATCCGGCGCGCGGCCCCTAATGATCACGCGCGGCTCCTTCCCCACACCGTCGAAGGAAAATTCGATGTTTCGATAGTCTTCTCCGCTGATGCGATAGCTGAAAAACTCCGCGAGCGCTTTTCTGTCCGCGCGCGGCGCATCCAGAATCACGCACAGCTCCGCCTCCGCCTTGCGGTTACTGAGCAAAAAATCATATACGATCGCATTGCTTTTGGCACGGATGCTCGGCCGCACCGCCGGATGACGGATGAATTCCTCCACCTGCTGCGGCGTGAAGTGCCACACGCCGTTGATCTTCTCCCCCTGCAAAAGGCCGGAGGCAAGATAGCTGCGGATCGTCCGGTCCGACAGGCCCGTCATCCTTGTCAGGTGTCCGATCACATAATAGCTGCCCTCTCCCTGCATTGTTCCTGCTCCTTTCCGGATGTTCTGACGCTATTGTACCGGCTGCGATGCGCGAAAGCAATTTGAAATTCCGCCTCTTTTGCATAGCAAAAAAGGACCGCCTTGGGGCGGTCCTTTTTATTTTCCGATCAGATAGCCGCCGCTTTCAACGGCCTCACCGACGATGGGGACAAACTCCGCGTCGTAGGCGGACATCGCCGCCGCAACGGCGTCCAGCTGCTCCGCCGTGACCGGCACATACACGCGGTCGAACCTTTCGGCAAGCTCGCTCATCACAATGCCTGTGCGCTCCTCACTGCCAGCAAGCACGATGTCGGCATCCACGCTGACGGAGAGCTTTCCCTCGTAGCCCGCGCCCTTAAGCGCAGCGCGCAGCTCATCACCCAGCAGCGCAAGTGCGGCCTGCTGCGTCATAGTGCGTTCGTCTGTCTTGATGCGGCTCATGCGGCCGTCGCGCGGGTAGTGGAAATCGTCCAGCAGCAGCTCGTCAAAGCCAAGCGACGCACACTCCGTCACGATCTCTGTCACATACGCCCGCGCGGCCTGCTTTTCCGGCGCGAGCCAGTGGGTGCTGTTCGTATCGTACCAGACAAAGCCCGTCAGCTGGCAGACGGCGGCATCCGTCATGTGCGCGTAGGCGTACAGGCTGTCGTGCAGGGTACTGATACGCGCGATAGTGTAATAGTCGGAGCCGGTGATCCCTTCGATGGCACTGCGCGCCACGCTGCCGCCCGCAACGGCCCCGCAGTCGATCGCGCCCTGGACCTTCGAGTCATACAGCAGTCTGCCGCCTGATTCCTTCAGGCGGATGGCCACAGCATCCGTATTCTCATCAAGCGCTTCGAGCGCGGCCTCCCAGCCGCCGGTCAGGACCGATACATCCAGCTCGACGGCGTGCGGGTCGGTGACCGCGGGCGGCTCGACCACAACTTCCACCGTCTGCTGCGGTGTCTCGTCGGCGGGCTCCGCATCCTGCCCCTGCGGCGGCGTGTCGCTTTTCGGCCGCTTCCACGGCAGCTCAAAGCGGAACGAGCCGTCCGCCTCGTAGACGATGTAGCGCTGCGCGAAGAGGAAGCCGCATGCCGCAATCAGCACCAGCGCCAGCAGTGCGGCCAGCCACCTTTTTCCATTCCTGCGCCCGCGATAGCTTGTGTAGCCGCGCGTGCCGCGCACCTTCGCCATCTGCCTCGCCTTCCTTTCTCCACGCTCTGTTTTTGCAACAGTTTACTCGTCCCAGGGAAAAAAATCAACAGAAACCTGAAGTTTCTGTTGATTTTCTCCGTTTTGTCGATCAGCTCCGGATATCGTCCAGCAGCGCGACACGGCGGGCGTGGCGGCCGCCTTCAAATTCGGTGGAAAGGAAGGTCTCGACCATGGCCGCGGCCAGCTTGGGACCCGTGAAGCCCGCGCCGATGGCCATCATGTTGGCGTTGTTGTGCTGGCGGCACAGCTGCGCCTCGAGCGTATCGGCACAGTGCGCGCAGCGGATGCCGTTCACCTTGTTCGCCGCGATGGAAATGCCGATGCCGGTGGTGCAGATAACAATGCCGTACTCACACTCCCCGCTGGCGACGGCGCGCGCGGCCGCCTCGCCGAACACGGGATAGTCGCAGCTCTCGGTGGAGTAGGTGCCGCAGTCCTTGACCTCGTGGCCCATCGTCTCCAGCTGCTTTTTGATGTCTTCCTTCATGGCGTATCCGCCGTGGTCACAGCCCAATGCGATCTTCATAGTTTTTCTCCTTTTATCGGTCAGATTTTGTGAAAGATCGGTCTCATTTTTTCAAACGTGCAGACATAGCCGAAGCCGCAATCTCTGAGCAGCTCCTGCGTCCGGCGCACATGCCCGCCGACAAATTCCGGCGTATGCGCGTCCGTACCGGTGGTGATGATCTCGCCGCCGAGCTCACGGTAGAGCTTCAGCCACTTCGCGTCCGGCAGCGGCATATTGCCGCGGTTGATGTTGCACTCGATACCACCGCCGTGTTCGATGGCCGCGCGCAGGATCTGCGCGACCTCGTCCTCAAAGCCATCGAAGGTCATGTGCATGCCGTGGTTCTCGTTCATGTAGCGCAGCGGCAGCGTCAGGTGGCCGAGCACCGAATATTTGCCGAGCTTTGCCGTTTCCAGCATCAGGGCAAGATAGTCGGATATCTGCGCACGCGCCTCGTCCTCCGAACCGCCGGGCATAAAGTAAAGGTCGGTATAGTCGTACTTCCCAGACAGCTGGTGCTGTGAGCCGATGATAAAATCCAACCCTTCCAGACGCGCGAGCAGCGCGTCGGCGTACTGCGGGTCGCGCGGGGCCTCGCCGAGCTCAATACCGCGGCGAACGATCAGCTTTCCCTCCGCCGCGCGGTCGGCGCGCGCAAAGGTCTCCCCGCGCGCGGAAAAATCATGCTCCCAGTGCTCTGTACTGCCGGAGGGATAGAGGTCCACATGATCGGTCAGGCACAGCTCCTGTAGTCCCGCGGCGATCGCGGCGCGGACCATGTCCTCCACCGGCGTTTTCGAGTCGAAGGACAGCGCGCAGTGTGTGTGATAATCGGATAGATACATCTTGCTTCCTTACAGCTTGAACTTCCCGAAGAAGCTCTTGTTCTCTTCGTAATTCTTCTCGCCCAGCAGCTCGCCGAACCGGCGCAGCGCATCCTTCTGCTCACGGTTGAGGTTGCGCGGCGTTTCGATGTGCACTGTGACGTACTGGTCGCCGCGGCCGCGGCCGTTCAGTCCCGGGATGCCCTTGCCCTTGAGGCGGAAAGTCGTGCCGCTCTGCGTGCCCTCGGGGATGGTGTACTTCACCTTGCCGTCGATCGTCGGGATCTCCAGCTCCGCGCCGAGCGCGGCCTGCGTGAAGGTGATGGGCGCCTCGCAGAGAACGCTCGTGCCCTCGCGGCGGAAAATGTCGTGCGGGCGCACGGAGACAACGATCAAAAGATCGCCCGCAGGGCCGCCGTTCTTGCCCGCGTTGCCCTGCGCGCGCAGGGAAATGGTCTGTCCATTGTCAATACCCGCCGGGATCGAGACCTTGATGGTCTTGCGGTGGCGGATCATGCCCTTGCCGCCGCAGGTGTGGCAGGGCTGGTGGATGATCTTGCCGCGTCCGCCGCAGCGCTGGCAGGGCGCGGAGGTGGACATATAGCCCAGCGGCGTCTGGCGGCGCTGCTGGATCACGCCGCTGCCGCGGCAGTCAGGGCAGACTTCGGCGGTCGTGCCCTTGGCGCAGCCCGAACCGCGGCAGTCGGGGCACTGCTCGATGCGATCGATGCTGACCTCCTTCTCGCAGCCAAAGGCCGCCTCCTCGAAGCTGATATTGACGCTCGTGCGCAGGCTCTCGCCGCGCTGGGGCGCGTTGGGATTCGCGCGCGTGCTGCCGCCGAAGCCCCCGCCGAAAAAGCTGCCGAAAATATCGCCGAGGTCGCCGAAGTCGAACCCGCCCGCGCCGTAAGCGCCGCCGCCGGCTCCCGCGCCGTAATTCGGGTCCACGCCCGCGAAGCCGAACTGGTCGTAGCGCGCCTTCTTGTCGGGATCGCTCAAAACCTCGTTCGCCTCGTTGATCTCCTTGAATTTTTCCTCGGCTTCCTTATCGCCCGGGTTCATGTCGGGATGATACTTGCGCGCGAGCTTTTTGTATGCTTTTTTGATCTCTTCCTCCGAAGCGCCCTTGGAAATACCCAGCACCTCGTAGTAGTCTCTCTTATTTTCAGCCATAAGCGTATGCTCCTAAAAACGCCGCAATCGGGGGCAGTCACAAAACTGTCCCCGCTGCGTCCGAATGGTTATTACTTCTTGTTGTTCTCGTCGTCATCCACGACCTTGTAGTCAGCATCGTAATACTGCTGGCCGTTCGGACCGGTCTGCGCGCCGCCGTTTGCGCCGCCCATATCGGGGCCGGCCTGTGCGCCGCCCTGCGGGTTGGCCTGCTGATAAAGCTTCTCGCTCATCTGATAGAACAGCTGCGTCAGCTCCTCGGTCGCGCTCTTGATCGCGGCGGTATCGTCGCCCTTGAGGGTCTCCTTCAGCTTGTCGATACCGGCCTGGACCTTGGATTTTTCGTCCGCGGGGATCTTGTCGCCCACTTCGCCGAGCGTCTTTTCGCTCTGGTAGACCATCTGGTCAGCCTGGTTGCGGACCTCGACCTTTTCCTTGATCTTGGCATCCTCAGCGGCGTACTGTTCAGCCTCCTTGACGGCCTTCTCGATATCCTCCTTGCTCATGTTGGAGGATGAGGTGATGGTGATGTGCTGCTCGGTGCCGGTGCCGAGATCCTTCGCGCTGACGTTCACGATGCCGTTGGCGTCGATATCGAACGTGACCTCGATCTGAGGCACGCCGCGGCGTGCCGGAGCGATGCCGTCGAGATGGAAGCGGCCGAGGCTCTTGTTGGCAGCGGCCATCTCGCGCTCGCCCTGCAGGACGTTGACCTCAACGCTCGTCTGGTTATCGGCGGCGGTGGAGAAGATCTGGCTCTTCTTCACGGGGATGGTGGTGTTGCGGTCGATGAGCTTGGTGCACACGCCGCCCATGGTCTCAATGCCGAGGGACAGCGGGGTAACGTCGAGCAGCAGCAGGCCCTTGACGTCGCCGGTCAGAACGCCCGCCTGGAGCGCTGCGCCCATGGCGACGCACTCATCGGGGTTGATGCCCTTGAAGCCTTCCTTGCCGGTGAGCTTCTTGACCATTTCCTGCACGGCGGGGATACGGCTGGAGCCGCCGACCATGAGGACCTTGTGGATATCGTTGCCGGTCAGGCCCGCATCGCTGAGCGCCTGACGAACAGGGCCGGCGGTGGCTTCGACCAGATGCGCGGTCAGCTCGTTGAACTTGGCGCGCGTGAGGGTCAGGTCGAGGTGCTTCGGGCCGGTAGCGTCGGCCGTGATATACGGGAGGTTGATGTTGGTGGAGGTCACGCCGGAGAGCTCGATCTTGGCCTTCTCGGCGGCTTCCTTTAAGCGCTGCATGGCGACCTTATCGCCGCTGAGGTCGACGCCGTCGGTGCGCTTGAACTCGCTGACCATCCACTTCATGATGCACTCATCGAAGTCGTCGCCGCCGAGACGGTTGTTGCCCGCGGTGGCCAGCACTTCGATGACACCGTCGTCGATATCCAGGATGGAGACATCGAACGTGCCGCCGCCGAGGTCATAGACCATGACCTTCTGGCTCTGCTCCTTATCGACGCCGTAGGCGAGGGCTGCGGCCGTCGGCTCGTTGATGATACGCTTGACTTCAAGGCCGGCGATCTTACCGGCGTCCTTGGTCGCCTGACGCTGCGCGTCGGTGAAGTAAGCGGGAACGGTGATGACCGCCTCGGTCACGCTGCCGCCGAGGTAAGCCTCTGCGTCGGCCTTGAGCTTCTGCAGGATCATTGCGCTGATCTCCTGCGGGGTGTACTTTTTGCCGTCGACTTCGACTTTATAATCAGAGCCCATCTCGCGCTTGATCGAAGAGATCGTGCGGTCGGGGTTGGTGATGGCCTGACGCTTTGCGACCTGGCCGACCATACGCTCGCCGGTCTTAGAGAACGCGACGACGGACGGGGTGGTGCGGTTGCCTTCGGCGTTGGGGATAACGACGGCTTCGCCGCCCTCCATCACAGCCACACAAGAGTTGGTCGTACCAAGGTCGATACCAATAACTTTAGACATAATGTTGTCCTCCTAAAATCTATCGTAATTTTTTTGTTAATGAAATAAATTTATCATTTCGCGCTTCCGCGCGGAATTTGCATTTTTTAGTTCGCTACTTTCACAATAGCGAAGCGGAGCACCTTATCGCCCAGCGTGAAGCCCTGCTGAAGCACCTCGACTACGGTGTTTTCGCCATAGTTTTCGTCTTCCACATGCATCACGGCGTTGTGCTTCTCGGGGTCAAAGGGCTTGCCCGCGGCGTCCATCGTTTCCACGCCCAGCTTTTTGAGGCTCTCCTTGAACTGGTTGAACACCATCTCAAGGCCCTTGCGGTGGGGCGACTCCTCGTCGCCGTACTGAGCAAGGCCGCGCTCGAGGTTATCGTAAACGCCCAGCAGCGCCTTGATCGTGTCGATCTTCGCGTCGGCATAAAGGTTTTCCTTTTCCTTCGCGGTGCGCTTGCGGTAGTTGTCGTATTCGGCGGCAAGCCGCAGGTATTTGTCCTGCTCGGCGGCCAGCGCCTTGGCAAGGCCTTCCATCTTCTCCATCTGCTCGCGCGTAAGGGTGAAGACCTCCTGTTCCTCGGGAACGTCCGCGGTTTTTTCCGCCGCGTCCGCCTCTGCGGCCTGCGCCTGCTCGGGCGTCTGGTTCACGTCCTGCTCCGGCGTGTTCTCCGCCGCGTTCTGCTTGTCTTTCTTACCCATTGCTTACTCCTTATCTTCTTCCCTGGGCGGAAGCTCGTTCTTGCCGAACATCCGCGTCAGGCTGTCTGCAAAATAACTCAGCCGCGCCGTCACGGTGGCATAGTCCATTCTGGTGGGACCCACCACACCGACGAGCCCGCGCATCCCGCCGCCGATATCATAGCTGGCGACGACCACGCTGGTTTCCTTGAGCGCCTCGTTCACATTTTCCGGCCCGATCAGAATTTTGAGCGGCGCGCCGTCCTCCGGCACGGGAAGCTCCTCCTTGTTATCCACAAGGAACGTGACCAGATCGTGCGCCTTGTCAACGTCGCGGTACTCGGGCATCTTCAAGATCTGGCTCGCACCCGCGGTCTCCACATTGCGCTGCGCGCTCTGTTCCAGCACTCCGACGGCGTACTCGACAGCCTTGGAGACGACCAGAAACAGCTCCGGACTCAGCTGCTCGCTCAGGCTCATCAGCCGCGCGTTCATTTCGTCCGCACTGCGGAGCGTGAAGTGCGTGTTGAGCAGCTCCTTGACACCCGCCAGCTGCTCAGCGCCGAACGAAAGCTCAGAGCGCTGGAGCTGGCTCTTCACGCGGTTGTCCTCGCCCATGACGACGACAATGAAGCTCTGCGCGTCCACGGCAATCAACTCAAAGCGCTTGACGCTCGCCTCACGCCGTCCGCCCGTCACGCTGTATACGGGGTAATTGACGATGCTCGACACCATCTGTCCCGCCTTGGCGATCACACTGTCGGTGCCGCCAAGCTTGCTTTTGAGCTGCGCGTTAATCTCGGCGGCCTCCGCCTCGCTCAACTCGCGCTTTTCCATCAGCTCGTTGACGTACAGCCGGTAGCCTTTCGGCGACGGCACACGTCCGGCGGAGGTGTGCGGCTGCTCCAGATAGCCCATCTCGACCAGATCCGCAAGCTCGTTGCGGATGGTCGCCGAGCTCACCGAACCGCCCATCTCCTCGGCCAGCGCCTTGGAGCCGACCGGCTCAGCCGCGGCGATGTAATCCTCGACAACGCGCTTGAGAATTTGCTTTTTGCGCTCGGTCAAGTCCATACGCCGTGCTCCTTTCGCAGCTTTAGCACTCCTTCTCCTTGAGTGCTAAACGCAGTGTACCACCGCACCCTGCCATTGTCAATAGGTGCCAGTGTAAACAGTTTGTGAACTACGCAAAAGGCAGGCCGCGGCCTGCCTTTTGAAGGGGTTTTACTCCGCTGCAGCACACGCCGCTGGCGCGCACGGAAACCGGTGAAGCGCCGCCAGCGGCGGATGAAGCGAACTGGTTTCGAGGAAGCGGCACGATCGGCACGCCGAACAGGCGTGGGAATCGTAACGCCGTGACGGTGGACTGCGGAGCGAGAAGAGTTTTTTAGCACACACGCCCCAGGGCGGCTTCTCTTGCCGCTCTGCGGCAATCCACCTTCTGTCGCGCTAAAAAACGATTTGGCATTATTTTCCGCCGTGCGCGGCGGCCCGGGCAGTCGCGCACCCCTCGCGGGTAAAGGTCTGCGACGCCTTTCCATTTCAAGGCAGCTTCGCAGAATTCCGTGCCCGCAGGCACGGAAAAATTGAGATCGTAAATCGCCGCGACCGGCGCGTGGCGATTTACACTTCTCACGGAGCGGAGTGTGCGCGCCTTTGGCGCGTGCATGCAGCGCAGTGCAAACTTTCTCAAAAAGCGGCAGCGTCGCTTTTGAAGCGCAAAAAAAGAGGAACGCTCTCGCGTTCCTCTTTTTTCAGAGCTTTTACTCTGCCTTGGGCGCTTCCGCAGCCTTCGCAGCCTCGGCGGCAGCCTTGGCAGCAGCGGCCTTGCGCTCGGCGGCAGCCTTCTGCGCGGCCTTGAACTTCTCCTTCTCCTCGGGGGTCGGGATGGGCTCGATGGCGTTGCGCGGGCAGGCCTTGGCACACATGGTGCAGTTTTTGCACTTGGTGTAGTCGATGACGGCCACGTTGTTGACAACATGGATAGCGTCAAACTTGCAGGTGCGCTCGCACATACCGCAGGCGATACAGGAGTTGGCGCACACCTTCGTAACGGCGGGGCCCTTCTCCTTGTTCGCGCAGTTGACGAACACCTTCTGCTTGTAGGGCACCTCAACGATCAGCTTGCGCGGGCAGACCTCGCGGCAGGCGCCGCAGTCGGTGCACTTTTCCTTATCGACCTCAGCCACACCCTTTTCGTTGATGTGCAGCGCGTCGAACTGGCAGGCGGCCACGCAGGTGCCGAAGCCCAGGCAGCCGAAGGAGCAGGCGGTGGGGCCGCCCGCGATCTTCGTCGCGGCAAGGCAGTCGTGCAGGCCGACATACTCATAGCTTCTCACAGCGGCTTCACCGCCGTTGCAGATCACATGCGCGACCTGCTTTTCGCCGCTGGGAGCTTCAAGGCCCATAATGGCGGCGATCTTCGCGGCGCCCTCAGCACCTGCGGGCGCGCAGGCGGTAACGGGAGCCTTGCCGGCAAGGATCGCCTCGGCGCAGCCCGCACAGCCGGGATAGCCGCAGCCGCCGCAGTTGGCGCCGGCGAGACATTCCTGGATCTTGGGCAGACGCTCATCCACCTTGACCTCAAACACCTTGGCCGCAACGGACAGGATCAGGCCGAAGATCACGGCGATCGCGCCCAGCACGAGGACGGCAAAAATTACGTTCATCATACTTCAGTTCCCTCCTTACATGGGCCACACCTGCAGGCCGGAGAAGCCCATGAAAGCAAGGGCGATCAGACCTGCGGTGATCAGCGCGATGGGGAAGCCTTCAAACGCCTTGGGATAATCGGCAAACTGCACGCGCTCGCGGATGGTGGAAAACAGGAAGATCGCCAGCAGGAAGCCAAGGCCGCCGGTGATGCCGTAAACCACGGATTCGATGAAGTTGTAATCGCTCTGCACGTTGAGCAGCACCACGCCGAGCACAGCGCAGTTGGTGGTGATCAGCGGCAGGTACACGCCGAGCGCGGTATAGAGCGTCGGCATGGATTTCTTGAGGAACATCTCGATGAACTGCACGAGGCCGGCGATCACCAGGATGAATGCAACGGTCTGCATATAGCCAAGGCCCAGCTTGACGAGGATGATATTCACACCGTAGCAGAACGCGGAGGCGAGGCCCATGACGAACGTGACCGCGAGGCCCATGCCGATGGCGGTGTCGCTCTTCTTGGAAACGCCGAGGAACGGGCAGATACCGAGGAACTGCGAGAAGATGAAGTTGTTCGTCAGGATCGCGCCGAGGGAAATAGCAAGCAGCTTAGTCACAGTCATTTTTATTTACCCTCCTTCTCGTTCTTTTCCGCGTTCTTCTTCTCGCTCTTGGCAAGCGCCCACTGCATCACAGCGATCAGCGTGCCGAGGCACAGGAAGCCGCCGACGGGCAGCGTGAGCATACCGGCGGGAACGTAAGAAGCGGGCATGACCTGGATGCCGAGCAGCGTACCGGCGCCGAAGAGCTCACGGAACAGGCACAGGACGATCAGGACCAGCGTATAGCCGATGCCCTGGCAGATGCCGTCCACCGCGGAGGCGGCAACGGAGTTCTTGCTGGCGAACGCCTCGGCGCGGCCGAGGATGATGCAGTTGACGACGATCAGCGGGATAAACACGCCCAGGCTGTTGGCGATGCTGGGGAAGAACGCCTGCAGGCACAGATCGACAATGGTAACGAAGCCCGCGATAACGACGATGTAGCACGCAATACGCACTTCGTTGGGGATGATTTTACGCAGAAGCGAGATAAAGATGTTGGAAAGCGTCAGGATAATGAGAACGGAGATGCCCATGCCGACGCCGTTGGAGATGCTGGTGGTAATGGCCATGGTGGAGCACATGCCCAGAAGCTGCACCAGAACGGGGTTTTGGGTGATCAGACCGTCTCTGAGCTGTTTCTTAAAATTCATTGATCTCGTTCCCCCTTTCTCAGTTCATGGCTTCCGCGGCGGCCAGCGCTGCGTTGACGCCCTTGGTCACGCCCTTGGTAGAGACCGTCGCGCCGGTGACGGCGTCGATGTTCTGCTTGACGACGAGCGTGCCCGCGCCGGACTTGCCGACGAACTGATCGAGCGCGCCGGTGCCTGCGGAGGTCGCTTCATTATTCATGACCTTGGAACCGATGCCCGAGGTCTCAGAGTTGCTGACGATGGAAACGCCCGTGACGGCGAGGTCGGCATCCACGCCGACGATCATCACGATGTTGCCCTGAGAGCCGCTGGCGGTGACCTTGAACGCATAGCCCGCGTTCTCGCCGCCGACGAGGATCTCATACATTTCCGTCAGCTTGCCGCCCTGCTCGTTCGCCGCGTCGATCGCGGCCTGCGGGATCTCTTCGACCGGAGGGAACTCGCAGTCAGTGGAGGAAACGACCTTGGACAGGGCGTCCTCGGTCTTCTGCTTGGTGATGGCCGCGATTCTGTCGGCCGTCAGCGCATTGGTCAGGCCCAGCAGCAGCGCAACGACCAGAGCGATCGCCGTCAGCGTGCCGGCTACCTTAAAAATGAACTTGCCTTCGATCTTCATTTCTTTGCCGCCTCCTTCGCTGCTTTCTTGTCAACGCCGAAACGGGTGGGCTTGGTGTACTTGTCAATGATCCAGGTGCAGCAGTTCATGATCAGGATGGAGTAGCAAACGCCCTCGGGATAGGAGCCGAAGTAGCGGATAAACACCGTGATCAGGCCGCAGCCGAGACCGAAGATGAGCTGGCCCTTCTTCGTGACGGGAGAGGTGACATAGTCGGTGGCCATAAAGAACGCACCGAGGAACAGGCCGCCGCCGAGCACATTGTAGAGCATCCAGGTCAGCGCGTCGTTGCCCTGCGGGAACAGGAACGTGAGCACGGCCACGGTGCCGATGTAGGCCACGGGGATCTGCCAGGAAATGACCTTGCGGAGGATCAGGTAAATGCCGCCGATGAGCAGCATCATCGCGCTGATCTCACCGAGAGAGCCGCCGATATTGCCGATGAACATATCGCGCACAGAGAACTGCGCGGTCAGCGCGTCGAATTCGCCGCCCTTCATCATGGCAAGCGGAGTGGCGGAGGTGACTACATCGGCAAGGCCGCCGAACAGCGGCGCCTTGGAGCCGGCATCGATCCAGCTGGTCATCTGGCCGGTGTAGCACGCGACGAGCGCGGCGCGGCCGGCAAGCGCGGGATTCAGGAAGTTCTTGCCGAGGCCGCCGTAGAGCTGCTTGACCACAAAGATGGCAAAGAAGTTGCCGACGATCAGCATCCAGTACGGAAGCGTCACGGGGCAGACGAACGCCAGCAGCATACCGGTGACGACGGCGGACAGATCGCCGATCATCTGCGGCTTATGCAGGAGCTTACGGTACAGCCACTCAAAGAACACGGCGGACGCCGCGGAGACGAGCACCGCGATCAGAGAGCGGAAGCCGAAGCGGATCACGCTCATCAGCAGTGCCGGGCACAGCGCGATGATCACGTCGAGCATGATCGAACGCGTATCTTCGTTGTTGCGGATATGGGGGTTGGAGGAAGCGATCAGCTTCAGACCTTTATAATCGTTTAACATGCCTTATGCCTCCTTCTTTGCTTCTTCGGCCGCCTTGGCAGCCTCCGCCGCGGCCTTGGCCTTGGCGGCAGCGTCCTTGACCTTCTGCTTGCCGGCCTTGAACGCATGGGTCAGGTGCAGTCTGCCCGGGCAGATATAGGAGCAGGCGCCGCACTCGATGCAGTCCATGACGTGCGCAGCCTCAAGCTCCTCGACCATGTTCTTCTGCTCATACATATAGAGGTAGAGCGGCTCAAGGTGCATGGGGCAGGCTTCAACACAGCGGCCGCAGCGGATGCAGGTCGGATTGTCGGAGACCTTGTTCTCGTCGGCGGCAAAGGCCAGCACCGCGCCCGTGCCCTTGGCCACAGGGAAGTCGGCGGAGGCCTGGGCCATGCCCATCATCGGGCCGCCGGCGATGAGCTTGAACGTCTCGTCCTTCAGGCCGCCGCAGGCGTCAAACAACAGGGACACCGGCGTGCCGATCGGGCACTCGAGATTCTTCGGCTCCACCACGCCGCTGCCGGAAACGGTAACGACCTTGCGCACCACGGGCATGCCCTCTTTGATGGCATGGTAGATGGCGATGGTGGTGTTGATGTTGAACACGGCGCAGCCGATGCTGGCGGGCAGTCCGCCGGGAGGCACCTGCTTGCCGGTGATGGCCTGACAGAGCTGCTTTTCACCGCCCTGCGGATAACGGCAGCGCAGCGATTCGACCACGACGGGGGCCTTCTGCTCGGCAATGACCTTGTTCAGCATGTCAATGCCGTTTTTCTTGTTGTCCTCCACGCCGATGACGACCTTGTCCACGCCGAACATCCTGGCGAGGTAGCAGCAGCCGCCGATGATCTGCTCGGGACGCTCGAGCATCGCGCGGTGGTCGCCGGTGATGTAGGGCTCGCACTCCGCGCCGTTGATGATGACGGTATCGACCTTGCCGATGCCGCTCGCGATCTTGGTGTGGGTCGGGAACGTCGCACCACCCATGCCGACGATACCGGCCTGCTTGACCATCTCGACCATCTCGTCCACGCTCAGCGCGTCAGGGTCGGCGGGGGCCTTCACCTCTTCGCTCAGCTCGTCCTTGAAGTCGTTGTCGATGACGACGGACATGACCTTGCCGCCCATGGAATAGGGACGGGGCTCCACCGCAGCGACCGTACCGGAAACGCTGGCGTGAACGGGAGCGCCGAGGCCCTTGAATTCGCCGATCTTCTGTCCGAGCTTGACATAGTCGCCCTTGGAGACCGTCGGGGTGCAGGGTGCGCCGAAGTGCATCGACATGGGAATGACCACCTGAGCGGGTGCAGCAAGCTGCTCGATGGCCTTTTCATTGGTGGCAGCCTTCATGTCATTGGGATGAACGCCGCCAAAGAAAGCCTGTGCCATAGTCTTCACCTCATCTTTATACTGCCAGAGCAGTAGGGGTACTGCTCCATAATCGGATCGATTATACATCTTTTCTATGACGATGTCCAGAAAATATTCTGCTCTATGGATATTTTTCTGCTCGTTTTGGCATTTTCCACCATATTTTGTGGCAAAAGCGTCGAAAAGGTGCATACTTTGTTATCTGCCCCCGCCCGCAGGGCGCGCGCGGCTTGACGTGTCAATGGGCAAATGGTATACTGATGCCAGAATCTTCGTTTTTGCGCCCCGTCCCGCGCGGGCGGAACCGAAAGGAGCGTTTTCCATGCCTATTCAGCTTGACCGCACAGAGATCAAGGCCGAGGCCCGCGGGCTGATCCGCACCGGCTCGGTCAGCCCCATCAAAATGACGCTGCTGCTGAGCGGCATTTCCATCGCGCTGAGCCTGATCGGATCCGCGGTAGACTATGTCTCGGGCGGCTTTACCGACTTTTCCTTTGGCCCGCTGGGCCTTATTCTGGTCTTTGTCAGCATCCTCGTCTCGCTCGTTTCGCTGGTGCTGAACACGGGCTACACCTGCTACTGCCTCGGTCTCCACCGCCGCGAGCACATGCCGTATGCGAGTCTGTTCGACGCTTTCTCGTTCGCGGGCAAGGTGATCCTGCTGGCCATCGTGCAGGGCTTTTTCATCTTCCTGTGGTCGATGCTGTTCGTCATCCCGGGCATCATCGCCTCCTACCGTTATGCCTTTGCCATGATGAATCTGTGCCAAAATCCGGAGCTTGGCGTGATGGAAGCGCTGAATCTCAGCAAGCGGCAGACCTATGGCTACAAGTGGCAGCTGTTCGTGCTCCAGCTCAGCTTCATCGGCTGGTATCTGCTGGTGTTCGCGGTCGTGCTGGTCTACGAGCTGCTGATCGCCGCGCTTCTGCCGGACAGCTTCCCCGGCATTATGCTCGGCTCGCTGCTGCTGAGCGTGCTGCTCTTCCTGACGCAGCTCTATCTGACACCGTATATGGAGCTTTCGGTCTGCGGGTTTTATCTGCGCGCCACGGCGGAGCCCGAGCAGCCCAGCCTGCCGGAAAGTGACTGGAGCAGCGAAAGCTGAGTCTCTTCAAAAGTTCAGAGGGATATCTCCCATACGGGAGATATCCCTCTGCATTTTTTCGCTTTCCCTATCTGCCGGCGGAAGTGCTTTCGCGCAGAATATAGACCGTTTTCACGCCCAGCATCCTGCACAGCGTCGTCTTGAGCGCAAGGTCGCCCTCGCTCTCGTACCACACGCACAGCGTCGTGCCGCTGCTCTTATGATAGAGATACGAGCTTTCGTACTGCGTGGAGCGGTGGAAACTGGTATTTTTCGTGTCGGCAAGCAGCTGCTCGAACTGCCCATCTTTGAGCGCGACGGTCTCCTCGATCACCACGCCCTTACCGTTCACCTTCTGCGCCAGCGGCTCCGCGCTCAGCAGTACGCTGCCGCCCTTGCCCGCAAGCACCGCCGCGGCGTAGACCTCCTCGATCGCGGCGCACGGACTGACGGACTGTGCGCCCTTGCGCGCGACATTCGCCGCGGCGAAAACGCAGTCCGCCTCCGGCACGTCGAGCACGCCCGGCTCGCCCTCGGTCACGACCCAGTGCGCATCCCTGACGCTCACGCCCGCATGCAGCCGGTCATAAGCGCGCAGCAGCACTGCCGCCGCCTGCTCGCGCGTGGCGGTGGCCCTGGGATCAAAGTTGCGGCTGTTCACACCCGTCACGATGCCCATGCGGTAGGCCAGGGCAATGTAGCCGCGGTTGGTCGTGCAGTCGGCAAAGGGGCAGTTTTTCCCAATGCTCGCCGTCAGACCCGCAAAGCCCGTTGTATTGCTCTGCACCGGCTGCGCGTCCGCATCGGCAAGGATGCCCGCGAGCACGCCGTAGCCCAGCGCACGCACGGTCATGGCCGCCATCTCCTCGCGCGTGACGGCGTCCTCCGGGCGGCAGAGCTTGCTGTGGCCGGAAAACACGTCGTGGGCCGCCGCGGTCTCTATGGCGCTGTAGTACCATTTGGCGGTATTCTGGTTGTCATCAAAGCTGCCCCTGGCAGGGGTAAGCATCTGCCAGCCCATCAGGCGGCAGAGCGCGGCGGCATAGGCCGCGCGCGTCATCTGCTGGCCGAGGCCGAATCTGCCGCCGCCCACGCCCTTCAGAAGTCCGTACTCCCCGCAGCGGCGGATGCTCTGCGCCGCCCAGTGGCGGTCCGGGACGTCGGAATAGCCTGAAACGGCCGCGGCGGAAACGAGCGTGGTCGTCATCATCAGGGCCAGCAGCAGCGCTGTCAGGCGCGTCATCCAGTGTTTCATTCGTTATTTCCCCTCTTTCAGCGGATCTTTGCGCACATTGTAGCACAAAGGGGCGCTTCGCGTCAAATTTCCTCTTTACGTTTCCTCTCGGCTTTGTTAGAATAGTAGATTGAAATAATAGACTGAGGTAGTATGCCTTACCGGAAAGAAGGTGAGTGGTCCGTGAAGTACGAGCGCTGGTGTCTCCCCGCCGCGCCGGAGCACGCCGTGGAGGCGCTGATGGATGCGGGCTACCCTTATCTCGTCTCGTCGGTGCTGGTCTCGCGCGGCGTGCAGACGCCTGAGCAGGCGGCCGAGACGCTGGAGCATGAGCACACCCTTCCCTACTCCCCGTTTCTGATGAAGGATATGGACAAGGCCGTCGCGCGGATCAGCGCGGCCTTTGACCGCGGCGAAAAGCTCGCGGTGTTCGGCGACTATGATGTGGACGGCATCACCTCGACGTGCCTGCTCACCGATTACCTGCGCTCGCGCGGAGCCGAGGTGACCATGCACATTCCCCGCCGCATCGAGGAGGGCTACGGGCTCGGCTGCGACGCCATCCGCGCGCTGAGCGAGTCCGGCGTGACGCTGATCGTCACGGTGGACTGCGGCATCACGGGCGTGGAGGAGACGGCCTACGCCAAGTCCCTCGGCGTGGACCTTGTGATTACCGACCATCACGAATGTAAAGAGCAGCTGCCGCAGGCCGCCGCCGTGGTCGACCCCCACCGGCCGGACTGTCCGTATCCCTTTAAGCATCTGGCGGGCGTGGGCGTGGCGCTCAAGCTCGTTCTGGCCCTCGGCGAGGGGCGCGAGGACGCGCTGTTCGCGCGCTACTGCACGCTGGCAGCCATCGGCACCATTGCCGACGTGATGCGCATGGAGGGCGAGAACCGCACCATCGTACAGTGCGGTCTGGAGAGCATCGACCGCAGCGACTTTACGGGTCTGCACGCGCTGCTGCGCGAAGCGGGGCTCGCGTCGCGCCCCATATCCTCTATCCAGATCGGCTTTGTGCTGGCGCCGCGCATCAACGCCGCGGGCCGCATGGGCCGCGCCGAGCTGGCAGCCGAATTGCTCCTGACCGACGACCCCGCGCGCGCGGAAAAGCTCGCGCGCGAGCTCTGTGAACTCAACCGCGAGCGGCAGAGCGTGGAGCAGGACATCTTCCGCCGCGCCATCGAGCAGATGGAGGGCCTGCCCGAGAGCGAGCGCAGCGCGCTCGTTTTGTCCAGCGAGGACTGGCATCAGGGTGTCGTTGGCATCGTGGCCTCGCGCCTCAGCGAAAAATTCTCCTGCCCGAGCTTTATGATCCATCTCTCCGGCGGATCCGGCAAGGGCTCCTGCCGCAGCTACGGCGGCTTCAACCTCTTCAACGCGCTCGAGGCGTGCTCGGACCTGCTCGTCAGCTTCGGCGGGCATGAGCTGGCCGCGGGCTTCACGATCGAAGAGCGCAACATTCCCGCCTTCCGCACGCGGATGAATCAGTATGTGCGCGCCCACACGGGCGAAAGCGCGCCTGTCTCCTCGCTGGAGATCGACGTGGATCTGACGCGCCCCGCGCTCGTGTCACTTTCGGAGGTCGAGTCGCTCGCGCTGCTCGAGCCTTACGGCGCGGGCAATAACCGCCCCGTGTTCTGCCTGCGCGGCGCAACGCTCGAGAGCCTGCAGAGCGTAGGGCAGAACCGGCACCTCAAGCTCCGGCTGCAAAAAAGCCGCGTGAGCTTTGACGGCATCTTTTTCTCCACCACGAGCGACGAGTGCGGCGTAAGCGCGGGGATGCGCGTGGACGCGGCGTTCTATTTACAGGTAAATGAATTCCGCTCCCAGCGCTCCATCCAGCTTCAGCTCATCGACCTGCGTCCCTCGCTCGACCCCAGCGGACGCGAGAATGAGGCGCTGTCGCTCTGCCACGAGCTCCTGAGCGGCGGTACGCTTTCGCCGCGGGACGCGGCGCGCGCACTGCCCTCGCGCGACCAGTTTGTGCGCGCCTGGCGCATCCTGGAGCGCGAGGTGGGACAGAGCGGCGTGACCGAGCCGATGCTGCCGCTGCTGCGGCGGCTGAGCGCGGGCATGGTCGGCGCGGAGACGTTTCTGCGCACAGCGATGTGCCTGCAGGTCTTTGCCGAGCGCGGGCTCTTGACCATCGAACGCGACGGGACACTGCTCACGCTCCGCCTGACGGCGGACGGCAAGAAGGTGGAGTTGGACTCCAGCCCTTATCTTTCCGCGCTGCACGGCTTTCTTTCGTAAAGGAGACGATCGTTATGACGCCACAACAGGATAAAAAGGATCCCGCGCAGGGGGCTGTGACCACTGTGAGAGAAACCGGCGAGCAGGCGCAGCTCGTGCTGCGCCAGTATGAGCATCTGGTGCAGACCATCCGCGACTACAACCCCGGCGCGGACTTTGCCCAGATCGACAAGGCCTTTTCCTATGCCGACGCGCACCACAACGGCCAGCTGCGCAAGGACGGCTCGCCGTTCGTCACGCATCCGCTGGCCGTGGCGCAGATCATCGCCGAGGAGCTGCGCCTGGACTCGGAATCCATTGAGGCCGCGCTCCTGCACGACTGCATCGAGGATACCGACGCGACCTACGACGAAATCGCGCGGGAATTCACCCCCGCCGTCGCCGACCTGGTGGAGGGCGTTTCCAAGCTGACGCGCGTGAAGTATGCCAGCAAGGAAGAGGAGCAGATGGAAAACCTGCGCAAGATGCTCATGGCCATGGCCAAGGACATCCGCGTCATTCTCATCAAGCTGGCCGACCGCACGCACAACATGCGCACCATGGAATACCAGACGGCGGAAAAGCAGCGCCAGAAGTCGCTTGAAACGATGGAGATCTACGCGCCCATCGCCCACCGTCTCGGTATGCAGAAGATCAAATGGGAACTCGAGGACCTGTCGCTCAAGTACCTTGACCCCGTGGGCTATGACGAGATCACCCGCTCGCTCGAGGCCAAGCACGAGGAGTACGAGTCCTTTATGGTGCGCGTGCAGGGGCAGATCGAATCGCGCCTGAAGGAAATGCGCATCCCTTATCAGCGCGTATACGGGCGCATGAAGCATCCCTACAGCATCTACCGCAAGATGTACGCCCAGAGCAAGACGATGGACGAGGTGCTGGACCTGTTCGCCTTCCGCGTGATCGTGGACACGGTGGCCGACTGCTACAACGTGCTCGGCATCATCCACGACCTCTACCGTCCCGTACTGGGCCGTTTCAAGGATTATATCGGCACGCCCAAGCCGAACATGTACCAGTCGCTCCACACCACCGTCATCGGCGCGGACGGTATCCCCTTTGAGGTGCAGATCCGCACGCAGGAGATGCACGAGATCGCCGAATACGGCGTGGCGGCGCACTGGAAGTACAAGCAGGGCATCTCCGGCAGCGCCAATGAGCACAACTATGAATGGGTGCGCCGGCTGCTGGAAAACCAGGAAAATACCGACGCCGAGGAATTTGTCCATTCGCTCAAGGTCGATATGTTTGCCGACGAGGTGTTCGTCTTCTCCCCGCGCGGCGACGTGACGAATCTGCCAGCGGGCGCGACACCCATCGACTTTGCCTATTCCATCCACTCCGCCATCGGCAACCGCATGACGGGCGCAAAGGTCAACGGCCGTATCGCGCCGCTGGACTATCAGCTCAAAAACGGCGACGTGGTGGAGATCCTGACGGCGAAGAACGCGCGCGGCCCCAGCCGCGACTGGCTGAAGATCGCCCAGTCGAGCGAGGCGCGCAGCAAGATCCGCCAGTGGTTCAAGAAGGAGCGCCGCGAGGAGAATATCATCAACGGCCGCATGTCGTTCGAGGCCGAGCTCAAACACCTCGGCATCCCGATGAACGAGGTGTTGGGCACCGACATCGAGGCAACACTTCTGAAAAAGACCTCGTTCGGCTCGATGGACGAGATGTACGCCGCCATCGGCTACGGCGGCTTCTCGGCGCAGAAGGCCGTCAACCGCATCCACGAGGAGATCGTAAAGCTGGAAAAGCAGCACCAGGCCGAGCGCGCCGCCACCGTGCCCGTGGACAACACGGGCGCAACGCGCCCTGCTGTGCCCAAGCGCGTCAAGAGCGAGCAGGGTATTGTGGTCGAGGGGCTGTCGAACTGTCTTGTCAAATTCTCCAAGTGCTGCACCCCCGTGCCGGGCGACGCCATCATCGGCTATATCACACGCGGCTACGGCGTGTCCGTCCATCGCTGCGACTGCCCCAACGCCGCCCCCGAGCGGCGCAAGCCCGAGGAATACGGCCGCTGGATCCGTGTCAGCTGGGGCGAGGACGTAAAGGAATCCTACCAGACCGCACTCGACATCTACGCCAAGGACCGGCTCAACCTCGTGCTGGACGTTTCCGCCGTGCTCTCGAGCACGCAGACGCGCGTGGCGTCCATCAACGCCACCACGACCACCGACGGCTTTGCCGTCATCCATCTCAACATCTACGTTTCCGACGCTGAGCATCTCGGCGGCGTGATGCGGCGGCTGCACCAGATCAGCGGGGTAATGAAGGTGGATCGCCCCGCAGGCTAACTTCTGCTCCGCGCGACGCGCGGAGAGAAATGCCGCCTGAGGGCGGCAACACCACACCCCCCATTTTCTTTCCCGAGAAAGAAAACGGGCGGTGTGACCGTCCAAAAGAAAGGCGTTTGATTGGCAGTCCCAAGCTCGAACAACCTTTATGCCTCCGGAATGCAACTGCCTGCGCGCGGCAGAGCCGCGTTTGGAGCTGCTATATGATTTGCCTCTGCTTCTATCATCCGCTGCCGCTCTGCTGATCTTATAGAAGTACAGCCTAATTTTCGTCTATCGCTGCACTACTCAATGCGGCGAGCGCAGCAATGCCGCATTCCGCAGGCAGTCTGCCGCCAAGCAAACGTCACTCGCGCCTCACGACAGTAAGGCGCGGTTGCAAAATGGTGACGTATCGCAGGGATTCATGGCGAAGCCATGTACACCGCACCCGATTGCGCAGCGCGTGCAACTCTTCAAGCTACAAACTCACAATGTCGGGGGTCGAGGGGGACTCCCCTCGTCCTTCTCCGGGGGATACAAAGGGGGTATTCTCTTCGAGAAGAGAATACCCCCTTTGCCCCGCGCTCCCCACGGCAGTGGGGACCAAAACGCCGCCCCTTTGGGGCATAGAAAGGAATCTATTATGCGAGCAGTATTGACTAAAGTAAAACACGCCTCCGTTACGATCGACGGAGAGCTCAAGGGCAAGATCGGCAGGGGCTTTTTGATCCTGCTGGGCGTTGCACCCGACGACACGGAAGAAAAATGCCGCAAGATGGCGGACAAGCTCTGCTCGCTGCGCATTTTTGACGACGAGAACGACAAGATCAACCTCTCGCTCGACGACGTCGGCGGTGAGCTTCTGGTCGTTTCCCAGTTCACGCTCTACGGCAACTGCCGCAAGGGCCGCCGCCCCGAATTTTTAAGCGCCGCGCGGCCCGAGACCGCCATCCCGATGTACGAAAAGTTCGTGGCCATCTGCCGCGAAAAGGGCTACCATGTGGAGACCGGCGAGTTCGGCGCCTACATGGAGGTCGAATCGCTCAACGACGGGCCGTTCACGCTGATCGTCGATTCCGCCGATCTGGATGCGCCCAAAAAGCAGTAAAGAAAGGGGTATTTCTCATGAAAGTCATCACCACCGTCGTCGGCTCTTTGCAGACGAATTGCTACCTGCTCATCGACGAGGAAACGAAGCTTGCCGCGCTCATCGACCCGGGCGACGAGGCGGAAAGACTGCTCGCGCTCGTGAAAAGCGAGGGCGTCACGCTCAAATACATTCTCCTGACCCACGGACACCGTGACCACACGCTCGCCGTGCCCGCACTCAAAAAGGTGCTGCCGGACATGCCCGTCTACATCGGCGAGGCCGACGCCCACTCCACGGGCATCTACCACTATCCCCTTGCCGACTTTATTCCCGACCTCAAATTCTACGGCGAGGGCGATGCGCTTCCGCTCGGTTCGCTCACGATCCATGTGCTGTCCACCCCTGGCCACACGCTCGGCGGCGTGACGCTGCTCGTCGGCGACGCGATGTTTGCAGGCGACACGCTGTTCGCGGGCTCCATGGGCCGCACGGATCTGCCCGGCGGCAGCGACATGCAGATGATCGCTTCGCTGCGCAGGCTCGCGCAGATCGAGGGCGACTACACGGTCTACCCCGGCCACATGAACAAAACGACGCTCTCGCGCGAGAAGGAGTATAACCCCTATCTCCGTCAGGCGGCGCGGTAAAAGGAACGGATCTACATGAAAGTTGAGTTCATTGGGCATGATGAAAAATACGCGGTGGAGCAGAGCCTGCTGACGCTTTTTCCCGGCGAAAAGCCCGTCTACGGCGCGGCGGACGAGGCCGCGGACCCCTGCTGGGCGCGCATCACGCTCACCGAGGAGGAAGGCCGCGTGCAGGTGACGACGGAGCTGGGCGTGGACGGCAAGTCCGCCGCCCACAGCTACGACTATCCCCTCTCCGGCACGGAGTATGAAAAAGAAGGGCAGCGCCGCCACGCCGTCGGCATCAGCTTTTTCGGCGCGGCGAAGGACCTGCTCGGCATCTCCCCCGCGTGGGGCAGTTTGACCGGCGTGCGCCCCAGCAAGGTCGCGCTCTCGCTGATCCGCGAGGGCGGCAAAAAGCGCGCCGAAAAGGAATTGCAGGAGCTCTACTGCGTCACGCCCGCGCGTGCCCGCCTTGCCATCGAGGCGGCAGACGCCGGCATCCGCGCCGCGGCGGAGCTTGAGCCGAACGATATCTCGCTCTATGTCGGCATCCCGTTCTGCCCGACGCGGTGCGCGTATTGCAGCTTTGTGGCGCAGAGCGTCGAAAAGTCTTTCTCGCTCGTCGAGCCGTATCTGGAGGCGCTTTTCGACGAGATCACCGCGGCGGGACAGCTCGTGCGCGACTTGGGGCTGAACGTCAAGTCGTTCTACATGGGCGGCGGCACGCCGACCACGCTGACCGCCGGTCAGATGGACCGTCTGCTCACGAAGCTCGAGCAGAATTTTGACTTTGGAGGTCTCGCCGAGCTCACGATCGAGGCGGGCCGCCCCGACACCATTGACGAGGAAAAGCTGCGCGTGCTGCGCGCGCACAACACCACGCGCGTTTCCATCAACCCCCAGACGATGGAGGACAACGTCCTCGCGGCCATCGGCCGCCGCCACACGGCGGACGACATCCGCCGCGCGATGGAGCAGGTGCGCGCCGCCAACTTCCCGCACGTCAACATGGACCTCATCGCAGGCCTGCCCGAGGACACGCCCGAGGGCTTCGCGAGGAGCCTTGACGAGGTCATCTCGATGGGCGCGGACAACATCACGGTGCACACGCTGTCGCTCAAAAAGGGCAGCCGCATCATGCTCGAGGGCAGCCGTATTCCCGGTGCGGACGAGGTCGCGCAAATGCTGGACTATGCTGACCCCGCGCTGCGTAAACATGGTTTTGCCCCCTATTACCTCTACCGCCAGAAGTACATGTCCGGCAGCTTTGAAAATGTCGGCTGGACAAAGCCCGGCGGCACGGGGCTCTACAACATCTACATCATGGAAGAGCTGCACTCCATCCTCTCGCTCGGCGCGGGCGGCTCGACCAAGATGGTCGGCGGCGGGCAGATCCGCCGCGCGTTCAACGCCAAATACCCGCGTGAATACATCGACCGGCCCGAAAAGCGCCGCGCGAACCTGATGGACTTCGCCCGCTTCTACGCCGAACAAGGAGAATAACGATGAATAAGAGTGATTTCTTTACCGCCGACGCGGTCAAGCCGCACTTCACCTATGACGATTACTGCGAGAGCGCCGATATGATCGCATCTCACCTCGGTGATTTCCGTCCCGAGGTGCTGCTGGTGCTCGGCAGCGGCCTCGGCTTTCTCGGCGACCGCGTCGAGGCGCGCACCTGCGTGAGCTATGCGGATATCCCGCACTTCCGCGCGTCCACCGCGCCGGGACACGAAGGCCGCTTCGTCTTCGGCGAGCTGCGCGGCAAGCGCGTCGCGGTCATGCAGGGCCGCATGCACTGCTACGAGGGCTACACGATGGAGGACGCCGCCTACGCCGTGCGCGTCATCCGCCTGCTCGGCGCGAAGACGATGATCGTGACGAACGCCGCGGGCGCGGTGAACACCGATTATTCCGCGGGCGATCTGATGCTCATTTCCGACCACATCAGGCTCTTCGACTTCGGCCCGCTCTGGGGCCCGAACATCGACGAATTCGGCACGCGCTTTCCCGATATGTCCAATGTCTACACTCCCCGCCTGCGCGAGCTTGCCAAAGAGGTCGCGCGTGAGCAGGACCTCACACTGCGCGAGGGCGTTTACATGTACTTCCCCGGCCCGCAGTTCGAAACGCCCGCCGAAGTACGCGCCGCGCGCGTGCTCGGCGCGGACGCGGTCGGCATGTCCACCGCGCCGGAGGCCATTGCCGCCGCTCACTGCGGGTACGAAATTCTCGGCGTGACGCTCTGCGCCAACATGGCCGCGGGCGTGCTGCCCCAGCCGCTCTCCGGCGAGGAGGTCAACGAGATGGCCGAGCAGTCCGCTCCGCATTTTTCCTCGCTCATCCTCGGCTGCCTCGAGCGGCTGTAAGGCTGCGCGGGCGCTGAAATTTTCTGAAAAATAAAGGTCGTATTTCCTATGGCTACGGAAAAAAAGCAATCCTTCCTTGGCGGCGCGGCGGTGCTGGCGTTCGGCATCGTGGCGGTCAAGATCATCGGCGCGGTATTCAAGATCCCGCTGCGCAACATTCTCGGCGAGGGCGGCAGCGCGGACTTTTCCAACGCCTACAACATCTATGCAACGATGCTGACCATCTCCACGGCAGGTCTTCCCGTCGCGCTTTCCAAGCTCGTGAGCGAGGCCTATGCCCGCGGGCGCACGCGGCAGGCCCAGCGCACGTTCCACATCTCGCTGATCCTGTTCTTGGCGCTGGGACTTGCGTCGTTCGCGCTGATGTGGTGGGGCAACGATTACCTTGCGGGACTTTTGAACAATCCCCGTGCGGCCTACGGCATCCGCACGCTCGCTCCCGCGGTGGTGTGCGTGGGATGCCTGTCCGCCTTCCGCGGCTACGCGCAGGGGCGGCAGTATATGACCCCCACCGCCGTTTCGCAGATCCTGGAGGCGCTGTGCAAGCTCATCTTCGGTCTGGCCCTTTCGATGTGGCTTTTGCAGATCGGCCAGCCGGACTACATCGCCGCGGCGGGCGCCATCGGCGGCGTGACCATCGGCACGATCCTGTCGCTGGTCTACATGGCGCTCAATTACCTGCGCCACCGTCCCGCCGTGCAGAGCGGCGAGCGCTGCGCCTCGGGCCGCGCGATCCTGCGCCGTCTGCTGGCGCTGGCCATTCCCATCACCATCGCCTCGTCGATGGTCTCGGTCATCACGCTGATCGACACCTCGCTCGTGCAGGGGCGGCTGCAAAGCGCGCTGCAATACACATTGGACGAAACGCGCGCGCTCTACGGCAACTACTCCGCCTGCATGGACCTCTACAATCTGCCCTCCTCGCTGATGGTCGCGCTCACCGCCTCGGTCATCCCCGCCGTTTCCGCCGCCATTACGCAGCATAACGAACGGCAGACCGCGCGCATCGTGCGCTCGTCCTTCCGCGTGACGGCGCTGCTCGCGTTCCCGATGGGTCTCGGCCTGTGGGCGCTCAGCGGCCCGATCTTCCGCCTGTTCTATCCGCGCTATGACGGCGCGCTCGGCGGACAGCTTCTGTCCGTGCTCGGCATTGCGAGCATCTTCGTCTGTCTGATGCTCATTACGAACTCCATCCTGCAGTCCTATGGCCGCGTGAACATCCCCATCATCACAATGCTCATCGGCGGCGTGGTGAAGATCGTGCTGAACTATAACCTTGTGGCCGTGCCGTCCATCAATATCCACGGCGCGCCCATCGGCACGCTGGTGTGCTTTGCGCTCACGGCCGTGCTCAACCTGATCGCGGTCGCGCGCATCACAGGCTTCCGTCTGAACTATCCGGGCTACTTCCTGCGCCCGCTGCTCGCGGCGCTGGCGATGGCCTTCACCGCACGCGGCGTATACGCGCTCTGCGCGCACTTCCTGCTCACGGAGGAGAGCAGCCGGATGCTGCTGCTCGTCTGCGTGGGGGCTTCCATCCTCGCCGCGGTCATCGTATACGGCGCGCTCGTGCTGACGCTGCGCTGCATCCGCCGCGAGGATCTTGAGCTGCTGCCCAAGGGCGACAAGCTCGCGCGCATCCTGCATGTGCGCTGAAACCCTTGAAAAATCAGGGGAAACCACAGAAATACCTTGCATTAAGAGGCAATATATGGTAAATTATCCTGAGAAAGAGGTCTACACTTACGAGGACCTCGTTCAAATTCTTCGCATCCTGCGCGCACCGGACGGCTGCCCGTGGGATCGCGTACAAACGCACCTGTCGAACCGCCGCAACTTCCTTGAGGAAGCCTACGAGGCCGCCGAGGCCTTTGACCTCGACGATCCGGAGCTGATGAAGGAGGAGCTGGGCGATATGCTGATGCAGGTCCTCTTCAACATCCACATGGAGGAGGACGCGGGCCGCTTCACGACCGACGACGTGACCGACCACATCGTGCGCAAGCTGATCTTCCGCCATCCTCACATCTTTGCCAATACAAAGGCGGACGACAGTGAACAGGTGCTCGTCAACTGGGACAAGCTCAAGCGCGAGGAAAAGGGCCAGCACACCACCGCCGAGGCGATGGACTCTGTGGCCCGCTCGCTGCCCGCCCTCTGGCGGGCGGACAAGCTGCAGAGCAAAGCCGCGAAGGCCGGCTTTGAGTTCGCCGATGTCTCCGGCGCGCTGGACAAGCTGGACGAGGAAACGCGCGAGCTGCGTAACGCCGTGGAAAACGGCACAAACTACGAGGAGGAGCTGGGCGACGTGCTGTTTGCCGCCGTCAAGGTCGGCCGCTTCTGCGGCGTTGACCCTGAGGCGGCGCTGACGAAGACCTGCGAGAAGTTTTTGGCGCGCTTCCGCGCGGTGGAGAACGCCGTCGCTGCGCGCGGCGAGACGATGGACGCCCTGCCGCTCGAAGAGCTCACGGCGCTGTGGAACGCCGCCAAGCACCACGAATGATCAGGGGCGAAGGCCCTTTGCTCAGATATCCCCGAAACGTTGTTTCGGAAAAATTATCAGGAGGAAACAATCCATGAATAAGACCGAGCTCATTGCTGCCGTTGCAGAAAAGGCAAACATTTCCAAGAAGGAGTCCGAGGTCGTCATTAACGCCGCTCTCGATACCATCATCGACTCCCTGAAGAACGACGAAAAGGTCCAGCTCGTTGGCTTCGGCTCTTTTGAGACCAAGCACCGCGCCGAGCGCACCGGCCGCAACCCCAAGACCAAGGAGAGCATCACCATCGCCGCCTCCAAGGTCCCGACCTTCAAGGCCGGCAAGGCGTTCAAGGACGCTGTTGCGGAATAATCCCCGAAAACGGGCAGATGACTTTTGATAAAAAAGCGGCGGCGCACAGCGCCGCCGCTTTGGTCTGAGCCTTCGGGCCGGAAAGAGAGGATCTCATGCGTCTTGACAAGTACCTCAAGGTCTCGCGCCTGATCAAGCGGCGCACCGTGGCCAATGAGGCCTGCGACGGCGGGCGCGTCACGGTCAACGGCAAGGTCGCCCGCGCGTCATACGACGTGAAGGTGGGCGATGTAATCGCCCTGCACTTCGGCGAGCGCGTGCTCGCGGTCGAGGTTCTGGACGTTTCCGAGACTGCGGGAAAAAATGAAGCCGCACTGCTCTACCGCGAGGTGAGCGCGCCGCGGGAATGACCGCTTCCGGTGATAATCCGGACGCGCCCTTCATACATTGTGGTATGGAGGGCGCGTTTTTGCGTCCGAAAACGAAAGGACGGTTTCCGCTATGACGTATGAAACTACCCCTGCTGCCCACCGCATCGAGCTGAACGGCCGCGAGGAGCTGACCGTCACCGGCGTGGAGGACGTGGACCGCTTTGACGAGACCGAGATTGTGATGAACACGGCGGGCGGCGTGCTCGTCGTCACCGGCGAAGGGCTGCACATCGGCAAGCTCAGCCTGGACGGCGGCGAGCTGCACGTCGACGGGCGCATCGACACCCTTGCCTACGAGGACGCGCCCGCCGCGCGCGGCGGGCTGCTGGGGCGTCTGTTCGGGGGCTGAGCGCAATGGGCTTCACGCTGCACGCGCAGGGGCAGAGCTTTCTTGCCTCGCTCCTGCTAGGCGCGGCGCTCGCGCTCGTCTATGATCTGCTGCGCGCCGTGCGCCTGCGGCGGCGGGCCTCGGGCGCGCTGACCGGCGCGCTCGACGTGCTCTACTGCCTCGCCCTCGCGCTGGGATCGTTTCTCTTTGCCCTGCGCGTGGGCGGGGGCGAGCTGCGGCTGTTCATGCTGCTGGCGATCGGCCTGGGCGCGCTGCTCTACCGCGCGCTCTGCGCACGCTGGCTGCGGCCGCTGTGGGCCTTCTGGGCAGAGGTGCTGTTTGCGCTGCTGCATCTTGCGGTCATGCCGCTTCGGGCACTGAAAAAAGTTTATGGTAAGCTCAACAAATTTTGCAAAAGATACTTCCTTTTTTCCAGAAACCGGCTTATAATAAAGGCGTATGAGCGTTCGGCGCGAAAAGCGCTGCGCAAAACCGCGAAAAAAGGAGGGGTCCGGCATGGCGGAGCAGGCCAAAGCGGCAAGACCGGCAAAAAAGCGCACCAGTCTTCTGACGATGCTGGCCATCCTGGTGCTGCTCGTGCTGATGGGCGCGGAGCTGCTGCATCTTCGCAGCGAGATCGACGCCGCAGAGACTGACCGGCAGCTCAAGCAAACGCAGATCGACGCGGCCAAGCAGGAGAACGATGCGCTGGCCTCAGCGCTGGAAAAGGCCGACGATCCTGAGTTTTTGCAGGAGCTGGCGCGCGACCAGCTCGGTTATGTAACGCCGGGTGAGAAGACGTTCTACGACGTGAGCAACTGAGCTCTCCCCCCTGATCCCAAGCGCCCCACAGGGGGCGCTTTTTTCTGCGCGCAGGCAAAAAAGGGGCCGCCTGCGCGCGGCGCGGGCGGCCCAAACGGGTGGGATATTGGAAAGCTTCCGAAGGAAATGATACAGGACTTGTCCCCATTCGTCAATAGGAGCTTTTGTCGTTTTCAGGGGATACAAGTCGAAGCCTGTCGGGTACTTCAATTTTGTCGTTTTGCACAAATGCGCAATCTTAACAGTAAGTTCATTTGATATTTTTCGATAAGTGTGCTACACTTAGTAAAAGTGAAGAGGGAGTCGAAAGAGACTTCCTTTTCGCTTCCTCACCAACGAAAGGAGCCATCACTATGAAATTCACCTATACCTGCAAGAAGATCTCCCTGAACGATTCCGTCAAGGCCTACGCTGAAAAGAAGATCAGCAAGCTGGAAAAGTTTTTTAAGGAGGAGCCCGAGGCTTCCGTGACCTTCTCTGTGGAGAAAAAGAACCGCTGCATCGTGGAGATCATGCTCCGCGGGGCCAACGGTACGCTGTTCCGTGCTGTGTGTGAGGATGCCGACGGCGATATGCGCGGTGCAATCGACGAGGCCGCCGCCCAGATCGAGCGCAAGATCCGCAAGAACAAGACCCGCCTTTCCAAGAACCTGCGCGCCGAGTCCATTGTCCCTGAACTGCCCGAGGAATTCGAGGTCCACGAGGAGGGCGAGTTCGACATCGTGCGCACCAAGCGCTTCACGGTCAAGCCCATGAGCGCGGAGGAGGCCATTCTGCAGATGAATCTGCTGGGCCACAGCTTCTTCGTCTTCCGCAATACGGACGACGGCGACGCGATCTCCGTGGTCTATCGCCGCAACAACGGCGGCTACGGCATCATCGAGACCGAGGACGCCGACTGATAGCGAAACAGCAAAAGGGCGAAACGAAAGTTTCGCCCTTTTTTTGCGCGCACCTTTATGATATACTACCCGCATCTATCCGAAAAAGGTGGGGCCGATATGTCTCTTCATTCGCTTTTCTGCCGCGCGTTCCAGTGCTGCTTTGCCCTGGGCGCACGGCTTCTGCCGTGGCGAAGGCCCACGGTGCTTTCCGGCGCGGAGAGCCTGCAGCGCGTGCCGGAGCTTCTGAAGGAAAACGGCGTGCGCCGTCCCTTTGTCGTTGCCAGCCGCCGCCAGTGTGCGGACGCACACTTCAGAAAACTCCAGGAGGCTCTGGATACGCAGGACATTCTGCTCTCTGTCTTCTCGGCCGTGGAGCCAAACCCTTCGGCTGCAACGGTAGAAAAGATCGCCGCGCAGTACAGGCTCGACGGCTGCGACTGCTTTCTCGTGATCGGCGGCGGCTCGCCGATGGATGCGGCCAAGGCCGCCGCGGCGCGCCTTGCGCGGCCCGAGAAGACGGTGGCGCAGCTCGGCGGGCTTCTGAAGGTCCGCCGCCGCATCCCGCTGCTCATCGCCGTGCCCACGACCGCCGGCACCGGTTCGGAGACGACCATTGCCGCCGTGGTGACGGACGCGGATCACCACAAATACTCCATTTCCGACCTCTGCCTGATCCCGCAGTATGCCATACTTGACCCCACGCTGACCGTCGGTCTGCCGCCGCACATTACCGCCGAGACCGGCATGGACGCGCTGACACACGCGGTGGAGGCATACCTGAGCCGCTTTTATAATACAAAAGAAACAAGAGCATGCGCCGAGCGCGCGGTCGTAACGATCTTCGCGCACCTTGAGCGCGCATACCGCGACGGCACGTCGCTGCCCGACCGCATGGCGATGCTCCAGGCGTCGTTCGACGCCGGCGCCGCCTTCACGCGTGCAAGCGTCGGCAATGTGCACGCCATCGCGCACACGCTCGGCGGACTGTACGGCACAGCGCACGGACTGGCCAACGCCGTGCTGCTGCCTATCGTGCTGGAGGATTACGGCGCGGCGGTATACCCGCGCCTTGCGCGGCTCGCCGCACTCGCGGGGATCACGGGAGAGAACGAGGCCTCACGCGCAAAGGCGTTCATTGCGGAGCTTCGCGCGATGAACGTGCGCATGGGTATTCCCGAGCACTTTGACTTCATCCGCGCGGAGGACATCCCGCAAATGGTGCGCTGGGCCGCAGCGGAAGCCAACCCCGTCTATCCCGTGCCTGTCATCTATGATGAAGCGCGCTTTGCGCGCGTTATCGACCGACTGCGCGGCGCATAAGCTTTGCAGAGTCTTAACCCTGTTTTCTTGCAAAATGCGCCATCATTTGCTATAATGCACTCTATCAAAATGACGAATGGATGTTTTTTATGATCGGAGTTTACGACTATACCGTCATTGCCACCTATCTTTCGCTGCTGCTGGGGCTCGGCGGCATCTATGCCGCCACGCAGGCCAACCCCCTCTCCGCCATGCTGTGTCTGATGCTCGCAGGCCTGCTGGATGCCTTTGACGGGCGCATCGCCCGCACGAAGAAAAACCGCACCGACACGGAAAAGCGCTTCGGCATCCAGATCGACTCGCTCAACGACCTGGTATGCTTCGGCGTGCTGCCGGCGGCCATCGGCTGGTCAACAGGCTGCGGCGCGCTGTGGTTTCTCACCACGATGTCATTTTTCGCGCTGTGCGCGCTGATCCGGCTGGCCTACTTCAACGTGATGGAGGAGGAGCGGCAGGACCGGACGAACGAGCTGCGCCACTGCTATCTTGGCGTACCGGTAACGGTGTCGGCCTTCATGGCCCCGTTCTTTTATCTGCTGGCGCTCTATCTCCGGCTGGACTGCGCGGCGGTTTACGCCGCAGGGCTCTTCCTGCTTGGCGTGCTTTATATCGCGCCGGTGCATGTCAAAAAGCCGCAGCTTGGCGGCATCATTTTCATGGCCGTGTTCGGCCTTGCGGAATTTTTAGCGCTGCTGCGCGTGCTGGTGTAAAACTGCAGAAAAAGCCGGCCTGCGGCCGGCTTTTTCTGTTCAGTTCAGGAATTCCGCGGGATCGCAGGGCAGGCCGTCCTTCGTGACGGAAAAATGCAGGTGCGGCTCGCTGGCAAATTCCGCCAGCGACGTGGCGCCCACGGCGCCGATCACCTCGCCCGCGGAGACATACTGCCCCTCCCCCACGGTCGGGATGCTCTGGAGGTTGGCATAGGTCGTCTCGTAGCCTCCGTCATGCGCGATAGTGACGCTCGTGCCCATCAGATCGTCGGCGATGACCTGCGTGACGGTGCCGCTGCACGCGGCGAGCACCTGCGTGCCCAGCGCGGCGGCGATATCCACGCCGTCATGCGTGCGCCAGTCGCCCAGCGTCTCGTTATACCTGAGCTCATCCACGGAGAAGGCGGCCACCTCCTCCCCCACCAGCGGCGCCACGACCAGCCGCGGCGCAACGGGCAGTGCGGTCTCCTCCGTCTCCTCAGCAGGAACGGTATCCTCCACCCCCGTGGCCTCGTCCATCACGGTCAGGTCCTCCCCGTCCGGCGCGGGCGCGACCCAGTCCTCCTCGCTCGCGTCGGGGGTAATGGCGATGACCTCCGGCATCTGTACCGGTTCTTCCTGCACGGGCAGCTCGAGCTGTGAGGAAACATCCTCCGCGTCCTGATCCGCCGTATCATGGGGCAGCAGCGTCCAATAGCCCGCGACGGCCAGCGCCGTCACGCCGAGGAACAGGGCTATGTATAAGCCCGTCCCGCCGAAGAAATGCCGCTTGGCGCGGCCGTTTGATCCTGTCATGTCGTTTCCTTTCCGCCGCGCGGAGCGCGGCTATGCCAAAATTCCACGGAGCATCAAAAAGCTCTGACGGTAGTGTGTACCGTCAGAGCTTTTTCTAAACATGGCAGGAATGAAATTTTATCGCACGATCAGCGTCTGACCGTCCATCTCCGCTGGTTTTTCCAGGCCCATCACATCCAGGATGGTGGGGGCGATATCGGCAAGGCGGCCGGCTCTCAGTTCCGTGCCCGCGCCGCAGAGGATGAAGGGCACCACGTTCGTCGTATGCGCGGTCATGGGGCTCGTACCGTCCGCCTGGAGCATCTGCTCGGCGTTGCCGTGGTCGGCGGTGATCATGGCGATGCCGCCCATCTTGAGCGTGGCCTCCACGACCTTGCCGACACACTCGTCAACGGTCTCCACCGCCTTGACGGCCGCGTCGAACACACCGGTGTGGCCGACCATGTCGCAGTTGGCAAAGTTCAGGATGATGACGTCGTACTTGCCGGACTCGATGCGCTCCACGCACTTGCCCGCGACCTCGTAGGCGCTCATCTCGGGCTGGAGGTCATAGGTCGCAACCTTCGGGGAGGCGACGAGCACGCGGTCCTCGCCGGGATACGGCTCCTCGACGCCGCCGTTGAAGAAGAACGTGACATGGGCGTACTTCTCCGTCTCGGCGATGCGCAGCTGGGTCATGCCCATCTTGCTCAGGTACTCGCCAAGACCGTTTTTCACGCTGATGCGCGGGAAGGCGACGAGCACGTTCGGCATGGTCGCGTCGTACTCGGTGTTGCAGACGTAGGTAAGCGGGAAGAACTCGCGCTTGAAGCCGTCGAACGCGGGGTCGACGAACGCGCGCGTGATCTCGCGGGCGCGGTCGGGACGGTAGTTGAAGAAGATGACCGAGTCGTTGTCGGAGATCATGCCGTCCTTATCGCAGACGATGGGCTCGACAAATTCGTCCGTCACGCCGTTTTTATAGCTCTCCTCGATGGCGTGGATGGGGTCGCTGTCCTGCACGCCCTCGCCGTAGACAAGCGCGTCATAGGCGTTCTCGAGACGGTCCCAGCGCTTGTCGCGGTCCATGGCGTAGTAGCGGCCCATAACGGTCGCGATCTTGCCGACACCGAGCTCTTTGCACTTTTCCATCGTCTTTGCGACAAAGTCGCGGCCGGAGGTCGGGGGCGTGTCGCGCCCGTCAAGAAAAGCGTGGATATACACGCGCTTGAGGCCCTTGATGTGCGCCATCTTTAAGAGCGCATAGAGGTGGTCGAGCGTAGAGTGCACGCCGCCGGTGGAGTGCAGACCGTAAAGGTGCAGCGCCGAGCCCTTTTCCAGGCAGTCGTCCATGGCCTTGTTGTAGGCGGGATTTTCAAAGAAGCCGCCGTCCTCAATGGACCGGGAGATGCGCGGCAGGTCCTGGAACACGACGCGGCCGCCGCCGATATTGGTATGGCCGACCTCGCTGTTGCCCATCTGCCCGTCGGGCAGGCCGACGTCAAGGCCGGAGGCCTTGAGCGTGGTGTTGGCGTACTCGGCAAAAAGGCCGTCGAGCACGGGGGTATTGGCCGCGCGCACGGCATTGCCGACAACATTGTCGGACAGGCCGTAGCCGTCCATGATGATAAGAGTGGTCGGAGTTTTGTTCATAAGATGATCTCCTTTGATCTTCTCAGTCCTGATTGGCCGCGTGGACAATGTCCATCAGGGCCTGCGGCTCGAGCGACGCGCCGCCGATCAGGCCGCCGTCGATATCCTCGTGGGCAAGGAGCTCGAAAGCATTGTTCGGCTTCATTGAGCCGCCGTACTGGATGGTGACGCTGCGGGCGACGCGCGCGCCGTACAGCGTGCGGATCAGGGCGCGGATGGCGGCGCAGACCTCGGCGGCCTGCTCAGGCGTGGCGGTCTTGCCGGTGCCGATGGCCCAGATGGGCTCATAGGCGATGACGCAGCGGCGCACCTGCTCGGCGCTGACACCCGCGAGCGCGGACTTGACCTGAAGGGCGATAAGCTCCATCGTCACGCCCATCTCGCGCTGGTCGAGACTCTCGCCCACGCAGATGATGGGATTGAGGCCCGCCTCGAGCGCGGCGCGGACCTTCCTGTTGACGACCATGTCGGTCTCGCCGAAAAGCGCGCGGCGCTCGCTGTGGCCGACGATGACATAGCGCACGCCGAGATCGACGAGCATATCCGCGGAGATCTCGCCGGTGTAGGCGCCGCTCTTCTCAAAGTAAAGGTTCTGCGCGCCCACGGCAATGCGGCTGTCCTTAAAGGCGCGCACAGCGGCGGAAAGGTCGGCCGCGGGGACACAGACGACAATATCGCACCACTTGGTCTTGGGAAGGATGGCCTTGAACTGTTCGGCAAAGGCCTTGGTCTCGCTGGGGGTCTTGTTCAT
>CAKTLD010000003.1 GCA_934572445.1 uncultured Oscillospiraceae bacterium | reverse complement strand
GAATAGGGGATGTCGTTGTCGCGGCGATAGACGTTCGCGCGCGGGTTGTCCCAGGAGCGGAACACGGCGCGGATGGCTTCGTACAGCTGGGTCTTGGGGTCGGAGGGGAAGTCCTCGCCGATCTGCTGCTTGTACTCGGCCTTGAACTGCTCAGCCAGCTCCTTGAGGTCGGCCGCGGTGAGTTCGATGTCGAGCTTGACGCCGCGCTTTTCCTTCATCGCGTCGATGAGCTGCTCAAAGTACTTCTTGCCCACTTCCATAACGACGTCGGAGAACATCTGGATGAAGCGGCGATAGGAGTCGTAAACGAAGCGCTCAAAGTTGGGGTCGGGGTTGCCGGCGATCATGGCGGCAACGACGTCGTCATTCAGGCCAAGGTTGAGGATGGTGTCCATCATGCCGGGCATGGAAGCGCGCGCGCCGGAACGAACGGAGACGAGCAGGGGGTTCTTCAGGTCGCCGAACTTCTTGTGGTTCTCTTCTTCCATCTTGGCGACGTATTCCATGATCTCCGCCATGATCTCGTCGTTGATCTTGCGGCCATCTTCATAGTACTGGGTGCAGGCCTCGGTGGTGATGGTAAAGCCCTGGGGGACAGGCAGACCGATGTTGGTCATCTCGGCCAGGTTCGCGCCCTTGCCGCCCAGAAGCTCGCGCATGGTGGCGTTGCCTTCCGAGAACAGGTAGACATACTTTTTGCTCATAATATTCCTCCATTAAAAATGTATCGCTGTGGTTTGCAAATAAACAGATATCAAGCCCTACTATTATAGACAGAAAATCCCTGACTTTCAATAAGAACTTGGAAAATTCTTTGCTGTATTTCCGACTTTTTTGTAAATCCCTGGCTCTTTCTTATAAAATACCCACTATTCTGTGTTCTGCTCTGTCCGTCAGTGTGCCGTCGCCTTCAGTCCGATGATCCCCGCCAAAAGCAGCGCGGCAAAAAGCAAACGCACCGGCGAGGCGGATTCCTTGAACACGGCGATCCCGACGATCAGCGACCCGAGCGCACCGATCCCCGTCCAGACCGAATAGGCCGTGCCAAGCGGAAGCGTTTTCATCGCCTGTGCGAGCAGCGTAAAGCTCGCAAGCATCCCAACTGCGGTCAACGCAGAAAAAAGCGGTCTTGTAAACCCCTCGGATAATTTCAGAAATGTTGCCCAGAACACCTCCAGCCCTCCCGCCAGCACCAGATATCCCCACGCCATAGATCATGCTCCTCCTTTTTCAAATTCCTCCATAAAACAAAAAGAGCGCCCGCAGCGCATCTTCTAAGGCCTGCTGATGCTCTGCAAACGCAATGCCTACCCGGCAGTAGACACAGCCTACCGTACCATATATCCACATAATAGTCAAGATAACTTTCTTGCACTTTGCCGCGTTTTGCGCTATACTACAATATATTTAGAGCATTGGGGGTACCGATGGAGCTTTCCGCGTTTGCCAGAACCGATACCGCCGCGCGCCTGCGCGCCGCGGCGAAAAACGGCGCGCTGTCCCATGCGCTGATCTTCAGCGGCAGCGGTGAGCGCGTGAGCGCCGCGCGCTATGCCGCTGCGGCAATGGAGTGCACGGGCGCACAGAAGCCCTGCCTCGCCTGCTCAGCCTGCCGCAAGGTGATGCAGGACATCCACCCCGACGTCACGTTTGTGCGGGACTTAGAGCACAAGGAGCTCTCGATCGATACGGTGCGCGCCATGCGTGCCGACGCGTTCATCCGTCCGAACGAGGGCGCGCGCAAGATCTACATTTTCGAGGACTGCACCGTCCTGACAGAAAAGGATCAAAACGTTCTTCTGAAGCTCGTGGAGGAAGGGCCCGCCTACGCGGCATTTTTCTTCTGCGTGGAAAATCCCGCCGCGCTGCTGCAAACCATCCGTTCGCGCTGCGTGGAGGTCAAGCTCTCCCCCACCATCGAAGAGGGCGGCGTGCCCGACGGACGCGCGCTTGAACTCGCGCGCCTGATCGCCAGGGGATCGCGCGCGTCCCGCGCGTCATTTCTTGCGCGCCTCGAAACACAGAAGCTCTCACGCGACGATCTCGCCGTGCTCTTTGAGGATACGCGCCTGCTGCTGGCTGACGCGCTGCTCTCCCTTTACGGTGCCTCCCCGCGCGCGGAGGCGGCGGAAAGCGCACAGCTCCTTGTCTCCCGCTTGACAAAATCTCAAATACTCGGCACAATAGACCTGCTGCAAACCTACCGCAGCCATTGCGGTTATAATGTCGGCGTCGGCCCCACTCTGGGGGGCTTCGCCGTTGAATTGGAGGAAACCCTTTGACAGAAGTAATTGGAGTCCGCTTCCGCGGCGGATGCAAGGAATATTATTTTGACCCGCACGGCATCGCGGTCGAACCCAACCAGTTCGTCATCGTCGAGACCGCGCAGGGGCTCGAGTACGCCCAGTGCGTCTCGGGCAACCATGAGGTGGAGGACGACGCCGTCGTCCAGCCGCTGCGCCCGCTCGTGCGCGTTGCTACGGAGAACGACGACCGCACCTACGCCTACAACAAAACGCGCGAAAAGAACGCTTTCGAGGTCTGCCAGAAGAAGATCGCCGAGCGCGGGCTCGACATGAAGCTCGTGCGCGTAGAGAGCAACTTCGACGGCAGCAAGATCATCTTTTTCTTCACGTCCGACGGGCGCGTGGACTTCCGCGAGCTCGTGCGCGACTTGGCCGGTGTGTTCCGCGCCCGCATCGAGCTGCGGCAGATCGGCGTGCGCGACGAGGCGAAGATGCTTGGCGGCCTCGGCATCTGCGGCAGGCCTTTCTGCTGCTCGCAGTTTTTGGACGACTTTGTTCCCGTTTCGATCAAGATGGCCAAGACGCAGAACCTGAGCCTGAACCCGACGAAGATCTCCGGCACCTGCGGCAGGCTCATGTGCTGCCTCAAATACGAGCAGAACGCCTACGAGGACGCGGTGCGCCGCTGCCCGAAGCAGGACTCGTTCGTCGCAACGCCCGACGGTCTCGGCAATGTCAGCAGCGTGGACATCCTGCGCGAGCAGGTCGTCGTGCGGCTGGACGGCCAGAGCGAGAGTTCCAAGCGCTACCGCAACTGCGAGATCCGCGTCCTGCGCAACGGCAAGGGCTCGCGCGACGGCATCGCGCTCCCCACCGAGCTGCCCGAGCGCTATCAGGAGCCCGTCGAGGAGGAGCCGCAGCTGGCGGTAAGCTTCTTCTCCCCCGCCGAGCCCATCGTTCCCGCCGAAAAATGGACGCCGCCGGAAAGCACCGACGCGCCCGGGGACGGAGAAGCCGAAAAGCGTCCCGCCCGCTCCCGCAGGGGAGGACGCGGCCATCGCGGCGGCAGAGGCCGCGGACGCGGCGGTGACAAGCCCGCCGCCGAAAGCGCGGAAAAGAGCACGGAAAAGCGTGCAGAGCGCGCCCCGCGCGCCGAAAAGCCGGCCGGTGACCGTCCGGCACGCGGCGAAAAGGGCGAAAAGCGCGCTGTCCGAACGGTGAAGCCCGCCGAAAAGCGCACCGACGCGCCGAAGGCGGCAAAGCCGCCCCATCCGAAGGCCGAGGAAGCCGAGAGCGGCGCGGATAAGCCGCGCCGCCGCAGCCATCGCGGCGGCAGAGGCCGCCGGCGCAGCGGCGGAGGCGGCGAAGGCGCCGCGCCGAAGAGCGAAGCATAAACAGGGACCGCCGCGGAGCGCTTGCGCCTCGCGGCGGCTTTGCCGAAAGGCGGAAAGGAGCGCGCCCCTTGCTGTATCACGCCTCACCCATTGGCGGTCTCACCGTCCTCACGCCGCACGTCTCCAATCACGGCCGCCCTCTCGTCTATTTCTCGCAGAAGCGGGAAAATGTGCTGGTCTATCTGAGCAACGCCATCGAAAAATACTGCCGCGATACTGGTTTTGTCCACACGGGCCGGTGGGAAAAATGGGGGCCCTACGGCTTTGACGCGGGCGGTGTGCAGCGGCTGGAGGAATACTATCCGAACGCGCTGGAGGAAACGTATGCCGGCGTTTCCGGCTATATCTACAGCGCGGAACCGGCTAACACCGTCTCTGTTTCCGACGTGCCGTTCGCGGTCACGTCCGAGAAATCCGCAGAGGTCATCTCGTGCGAGTTTGTGCCCGATGCCTACGAGGCCATTCTCCGTGCAGAAAAGGCGGGTCTGCTGCACATTCTGCGCTATTCACAGGCAAATGAGCAGCTGCGCGCCTGGATACGCAAAACCATGCGGGAAGAATACGAAAACGCGGCAGAGAGTCCCGATTACCGTCACTTTATCGAGGGGAAATTCGATCTCTTCGACTGACGCTTTCACGTTCTATTGCACATTTGCGTGCAAAAGCGTCCCTTTTCATTTTTCTCCCGCCGTGGTATACTGAAGGGCGAAAATGAGAGAAAAAGAGAGGCACATTCCCATGCAGAAATTCAAAAGCGTGCTGCTCGCCAGCGACTTTGACAATACGCTCGTCTACACCCAGGGCGCGCTGGAGCGCGGCGAGGATATCCCGCCGATGAGCGCGCGCAACCGTGCCGCGGTAGACTATTTTATTGCGAACGGCGGCTACTTTACGATCTCGACCGGCCGCGCGCTGCCGGCGTTCGCGCCGTTCGCCTCCGCGCTGCCGCTCAACGCGCCTTGCGTGATCGGAAACGGCGCGGCGATCTACGACTTTTCCAAAAACGAATATGTGGAGACCGCGTTTTTGGATGCGGACATCTACGAACATGTGGACGCGCTGCTCGCGCGCTTTCCGGCTCTGTGCTTTGAGGTCTACCACGCCGACCGGCGCATCCATGTGCTGCACCCAAACGAATTCTCACGCAACCACGAGCACCTGACGCGCACCGGCACGGTAGAGGTAAAAAGCTTCCGCGAGGTGGACCTGCCGGTCATCAAGCTGCTGTTTGAAGAGGAAAAGCCGCTGCTGGACGAGGTGCGCGATTTCATCCGGGCGCAGCGCTGGGGCGACCGCTATGAGCTGATCTTTTCAAGCGACCACCTGCTGGAGCTGACGCGCCGCGGCGCGACGAAGGGCGGCATGATCCTGAAGCTTGCAAAGCTTCTGGGCGTTGCGCGCGGGGACATCTACTGCGTCGGCGACCACAACAACGACATCCCGATGCTGGAGGTCTCGGCCATCGGCTTTGCACCGGAAAACGCAACGGCCGAGGTCAAGGCCAGCGGCGCGCACATCGTCTGCCACTGTAAAGACGGGGCGCTTGCCGACGTGGTGGAGATCCTGGACAAGCGGTATTAAAGAAAGAACGGAGGCGGAGCGATGGCGACAGGCAAGGAGTATCTGAAATTCATTCTGGAACAGCTGGACGGTCTGGAGGGGATCACCTTCCGTCCAATGATGGGAGAGTACATTCTTTACTATCACGGAAGGATCGCAGCCTATCTCTGCGACGACAGGCTGCTGGTAAAGCCCGTTTCCGCGGCGCTTGCCTACCTGCCCACAGCCATCTACGAGCGGCCATACGAGGCGAAGGAAATGCTGCTGGTGGAAGAGGTGGATGACAGCGCGTTTTTGCAGGGACTCTTCAACGCGATCTATGACGAGCTGCCGCTGCCGAAGCCGAAGAAGAAAAAATAAGCGGACAGGCCCATGCGCCGTCCGGAATAAAAAAGCCGCGCGGCGTCCTCGGTGACGCCGCGCGGTGCTTTTTGAGTTTGCTGCTTTGGGGATCAGCGCCTGATGATCCCCGCGTTCTCAAGCGCCATGACGAGGATGGGGATGAGCACGATATGCAGAACGATGCCGGGCAGGGCTGTGGTGAAGCCGCCGGCCAGGAAGGCGGCCCAGGTGAAGGCGCCGCCGTTCGCGCTCATGATGACGACCATGGCGACGCCCCAGACCACACGCCCGAGCAGCATGGCGAGGATAAGGGAAAGGTAGATATTGCTCTTTTTCTTTGGCAGCAGGCGGTAGAAAACACCGGTGAGCACACCGTAGGCCAAAAGCTCGGCGCTCATGGCAAAGGCCATGGGGAATGGCGGCATGCCGAACATCGCGTGGCGCAGCAGCGGGGCGATAAGGCCGACCGCACCGGCCCAGGCGGGGCCGCACAGAAAGCCTGCAAGCAGCACGGGGATGTGCATTGGGCAGAGCATGGAGCCGATCTGCGGGATCTGCCCCGTGAGGAACGGGAGGACGATGCACAGCGCAAGGCAGGCGGCAGCATAGGTCAGATTGCGAAGAATAACTCTGGTCTTGTGTGACATGGACATGGCTTTCTACTTCCTTTGCTTTGGATTCAGTGGTTTTTTATGGCGGTGAGCTGGTACATCTCGTCATCCGAGATCCCGACAGCAGGGGTGAAGTCCGGCGAAAGCAGAGCTCTGAGCGTACTGAGCTCCGGCAGGTCGATGGAAACCGCGCTGGCCGCGCCGGAATGATGGTGCACGAGCTTTTCGCGGCTCATGCCGTGGGCAATGGTCAGCGTACCGCCCGGGGCGACGAGCCGCTCGAGCGCGGCGACGGCGCGCGCACTGTCCGGAAAGTGCGGGAATGCGTTGTAGACCACAACGCAGTCGAACTGCGTGCCGAACCCGTACTGCTCCACATCACCGCAGAGAACGGTAATGGGCTTTCCCGCCGCCTTTTCGCGGGCGATGGCTGCCATAGCGGGCGAAAGGTCGATGGCCGTGACGTGACGCACGCCGCGCGCAAGATAATCCGGAAAGAGCACGCCTGTGCCGCAGGCCACATCGAGCACGGTCTTGTCCGCACCGACGCGCGCACCGTCAAGTATCCTGGCGATGACACGCTCGCTGCGCACCATGCCCGCATCCCACGAGGGGGCGCAGGCGTCAAAAAAGTCGCGCACAGTCTGCTTGTCCATCGACACCTCCCCTTTCATTTTCCTATGGGATCAGTATACAAAACGGGCCGCGGCGGCGCAAGCCCCCAGGGGGGATAAATTTTCCGGAGCGGTTTGCCCTTTTTCGTACAACTTTTTGCCGCCGCGCACATATACTGGCCGGGTGAAGTCTGACAGAGAGGAAGGATGATACGATGAAGGAGAAAGAATTGGATAACCGCCGCGGCGACGTGGACGACATGATCTTCGGCGACGAACGGTATATCAGCGAACGTTGACATGACAAAAGGCTCCCGCCCGGGAGCCTTTTCCCTTTGCATTTTTACAGCGCGCGCTCGATCGTGCCGCCGCCGAGGACCTCGTCCCCGTCGTAGAAGACAACGGCCTGTCCCGCCGTAACGGCGCGCTGGGGCGTGAGCAGGGCGACATGCGCGCCTCCGCCCTCAAGCGGCGTGACGACAGCGCCGCACTCCTTCTGGCTGTAGCGCGTTTTGGCGGTGCAATGTACCTTTTCCGCGGGTGTCTCCCCCGCGATCCAGTTCACGCGCGAGGCGAGCAGCGCTGAGGAAAACAATTCCTCGTTGTCGCCGAGCAGCACGGTATTATTTTCGGCATTTTTGGATATCACATAGAGCGGGCGGTCCGCGCTCACGCCGAGGCCCTTGCGCTGGCCCGCCGTATAGCACTCCAGCCCGCGGTGGCGGCCGAGCACGCGGCCGCTGCTATCGACAAAATCGCCGGACCGCGGCGTGACGCCGCCGTAATCGCGCAGGAAACGCACATAGTCGCCGTCGGGGATGAAGCAGATATCCTGCGAATCGGCCTGATGGGCGTTGGCAAGGCCCGCCTCCTCCGCCCTTTCGCGGATCTCCGGCTTTTCAAAGCTCCCGACGGGCAGGAGAAGGTGCGAGAGCTGCGCCTGCGTGAGCTGATAGAGGACGTAGCTCTGATCCTTTGCGCGGCTTTCGCCGCGCAGCAAGCGGTAGCGTCCGCTGGCTTCGTCACGGCCGACGCGGGCATAGTGGCCTGTGGCGATATAGTCAAAGCCCATGGCGAGCGCACGGTCCAGAAACGTGCCGAACTTGAGGCAGCGGTTGCAGTCGATACAGGGGTTTGGCGTGCGGCCCGCGCAGTATTCGCGGACAAAATGGTCCATGACCTCATGCGCGAAGCGCTCGTGCTCGTCAAAAACGTAAAACGGCATGCCAAGGCCCGCGCAGATCGCGCGCGCACCATCCGTATCGTTTCCGCAGAGAGAGAGCGTCGCGCCCGCGCAGTCATACCCCTGCCTTTGCAGCAAAAGCGCGGCGGCGGAAGAATCCACGCCGCCGCTCATAGCGATCAGAACTTTTTTTCTCATACTGTGTGACCTGCTTTGTCAGTCGAGATATTTTTGCAGAAACGCTTCCGGCGGCAGGGCGTCCGCCATCTCCACCAGCGTGCGGTTGAAGCCGCCGGCATAGTCGCTCCCGCTGTCGCGCAGGGCGGCGCGGCCCGACCGGGCCGCAGGGAGCGAAACGGTGAACACAGAGCCCTTCCCCTCCTCCGACTCGGCAAAGATCCGTCCGCCGTGGCCCTGCGCGATGCGCTGGCAGATGGCGAGGCCGAGCCCCAGGCCGTGCGGCGCGGGATCGTAGCGCTCTGTTTGCAGAAAACGGTCGAAAAGATGTTCCAGCCGATCGGTGCTCATGCCGCAGCCGGTGTCCGTGACGATGATCTTGACGGAGGATTTTTCCGAGCGCAGGCGCACGCAGACGCGGCCGCCCGCGGGGGTAAACTTGAGCGCATTGGAAAGGAGATTCATCAAAAGCCGCCGCAGCGCCTCACTGTCCATGCCGATGATGCGGCTCTCGCGGTCGGAATAAAATTCCAATGTTACGCCGCGCTGCTCAAAGAGAAACTCGACCTCGCGGCAAAGGCTGCGGCAGAGGCCGACGACATCATCGTCGAAAAGCGCAAAGCGGTCGTGTTCGAACAGGCGGCCCGCCTCGGTCAGGTTGCTGACCACGCGGTAGAGCCGGTAATAACTCTGGTAAAAAACAGCGGCGGTGCGGTCCGCATCGGAATCCCCATCCCGCTTTTCGGGCGGGGCCAGACGATCCACCGCCGTGTAAATGCTGGACATGGCGGTACGCAGCTGCAGGGCGATGTTCGGCAGCATATCAGCGAGCATCTGCAGCTCCTCTTCAGTATAATCCCGCATGGCATCTCCTTAAAATCATCGATCATTTCAGGCATAGCATTCGCCTTCGCGGGCAAATCTTACGAGGAAAGATATGTAACATCGGTCAGCAACGGCAATCGCGGTTTTTCGGGGCTGAAACCGCAGCCAGCATGGTCCAGACTGCTGAAAAGCGTGCTTGCCATTGCTGGCCGATGTTTTGAATACGAATGAACAGATGCATGATGTTTCATGGTGCTGTAAGCAATGCAGCAAGGATATCAGAGTTTTGGTAAAAAAGCAAGAAGTTTGCGAAAAAATATAATTTTTTGAAAAAAACGCTTGCAATTTGAAAAGGCTGTTGTATAATATCAAACGTACCATACATTTGATATATTCCGAAAACTGAAAGGAAGTAAGTTTTATGAGCATTAAAGTTGGCATCAACGGCTTTGGCCGTATCGGCCGTATGGTCTTCCGCGCAAGCCTGGATCACCCCGAGATCGAAATCGTGGGCATCAATGACCTCTGCCCCGCCGACTATCTCGCCTATATGCTGAAATACGACACCATGCACGGCAAGTTCGCTGCCGACGTGAAGAGCAATGATCATGGCATCATTGTCAACGGCCGCGAGATCCCCGTATTTGCCGAGCGCAACCCCGCCGACCTGCCCTGGGGCAAGATCGGTGCGGAGTATATCGTCGAGTCCACGGGCCTGTTCCTGACGAAGGAAAAGGCGCAGGCGCACATCGACGCCGGCGCGAAGAAGGTCGTCATGTCCGCGCCGTCCAAGGACGACACGCCGATGTTCGTCTGCGGCGTCAACCTTGACAGCTACACGAGCGATATGCAGTTCGTCTCCAACGCCTCCTGCACGACCAACTGTCTGGCCCCCATCGCCAAGGTGCTGAACGACAGCTTCGGCATCAAGGACGGCCTGATGACCACCGTGCACTCCGTTACCGCCACGCAGAAGACTGTGGACGGTCCTTCCCTGAAGGATTGGCGCGGCGGCCGTGCCGCCACGGGCAACATCATCCCCTCCTCCACCGGCGCCGCCAAGGCCGTCGGCAAGGTCATCCCCGCGCTGAACGGCAAGCTGACGGGCATGTCCATGCGCGTTCCCACGCTGGACGTCTCTGTTGTCGATCTGACGGTCAACCTTGAAAAGCCCGCCACCTACGACGAGATCTGCAAGGCGATGAAGGAAGCGAGCGAGGGCGAGCTCAAGGGCATCCTGGGCTACACCGACGAGCAGGTCGTTTCCTCCGACTTCCTCGGTGATCCGCGCACGTCCATCTTCGACGCCAAGGCCGGTATCGCTCTGACCGACACGTTTGTCAAGGTCGTGAGCTGGTACGACAACGAGATCGGCTATTCCAACAAGGTGCTTGACCTGATCGCGCATATGTATTCCGTCGATCACGCGGCCAAGTAAAAAAGCTTCTTTTCATGTCCCCGCTTTTCATGGAGGTGGGGCGGTGCTCCTCTTGAACGGGAGGGACCTCTTTTTGGGGTCCCTCTTGTTATTTTCCGCGTGGACGTGGTATACTGAGAAGTAGATGCGCGTATGCGCGAAGATCAACAAGGGTCCGGAGCGCCGCGCAGCGATGCTCCGCCGATGAGGTGAATGATGTTTCAGGGTTTTACGCCGGAGGCCGTAGAGTTCCTCTGGGGGATCAAATTCAACAACAGCCGGGAGTGGTTTCTGCCGCGCAAGGAGGAATTCCTGACACTGGTGGACCGGCCGATGCGCGCGCTGGGCAGCGAGGTGTTTGATGCGCTTTCCGCGGAGTATCCGAAGCTCTCACTGCGGCTGCATGTGTGCCGCATTTACCGCGATGCACGGCGGCTGTTCGGCCGGGGACCGTACAAGGACCACCTGTGGTTTACGATCGAGCGCCCGCACGAACGCTTTGAGGGCGTGCCCGCACTGTATTTCGAGCTGGCACCGAACTACTTCAGCTATGGCTGCGGCTACTGGGACGCCGCGCCTGCCACAATGGCGAAGCTCCGGCGCCGCATCGAAACAGACCCGAAACCGCTGGAAAAAATCGTGCGAAAGCTCAGCAAGTCCCGCTTTACCCTCTCGGGCGAGCCGTTCAAGCGGCCAAAGGGGGACGTGGGCAGGCTCCTCAATCCCTGGTACAACGCAAAGAACATCGCCGTTGGGTGCGACGACAATCCCGAGGGCGTGCTGTTCACGCCGGAGCTCAAAGGCGAGGTGCTTGCAGGCTTCCGCGAACTAATGCCGCTGTACTGCTATCTGGATACGCTCGCGGGCGATCCGGAACCGGAAAAGGAATAAGAAGAAGAGAGGCGTCCCCCGCGGGATCTCCTCTCTTTTCCGATTTTATCGGCCGATCGCTTGACAAGAGCGCAAAGCGGGGATATAATACAGCTTCATTTGCACCAAACGTTTTGCATCAAGTGTTTTTTGGATGAGAAGAGAGAGAGACGGAGGAAAAGAGAATGGCGGACAAGGAAGCGGCATTTGCGCTGGCGTTGCTGGGCGGCGCAATGGACACGGAACGGCAGGCTGCGGCACTGATGCGCTGCAACGAAACGGCAGGAAGCGGCGGGCTGACGCTGACACGGCAGCAGGCGCTCGCACTGGCGGAAACACGGCGGCAGGCGCTGGAAAAGACGGGCCGCATCGAGCTGGGCGGCGGCATACAGCCGCTGCTCGTCGAGGCGTTCCGTGATTCCCCATATCTGACGAAGGACAGCTTCGCGCCCGCACTGCATGAGTTGACGGAGCTGTTCTACGCCTGCAAAAACGAGACCGGCGACCGCGTGAGCGACCACGCGCTGATCGCATGGATGCGGCAGGCGTTCAACGGCGCGTGCCGCGGATCAACGGAGCTTCTGGGCAGCCGTGCAATGGATGAACTGGCGCGGCGCGTGCGCGCGGGCACGGCCCCGCGAGCCTTCGGAGAGGCGGCGCGCACAGATGACTGAGGGACTGGAACGCTCGCCGCGCATCGACCGCACACGGCTGCGCGGGCGGGAATACTTTGCTTCACTGGTGGAACAGGCCTGTGTGTGCGGGTTGCTCTCCGCCCGCGACACGGAGCGCCTTCAGATGGAGTGCCTCGCCATGCTGGCGCGGCAGCTGGAGCGCTATAACCGCGGCATGAGCAGCTCGGTGCGCGTGGAGCGGGCACAGGAGCTGCTGGAGTCGATCTTCTTCACGCTCTCGCTGGCGCTGAAGGCCGCGCCCTCGCCCGACGAGGCGGCGGAACTGCTGCGGCGCGAGAGCATCGAACAGCTCTTCGCACGCGGGCGGACGCGGCTCACGCGGAAGCTGCAGACAGCGCAGCTGCTGCACTGGCGGCTGAAGGACGGGCTGTTCGAGACGCCGAACGTCTTTTACCGCGCAACACTCGTGGACGGGATCGACGGCTTTTTCCGCCTGTACCGACCCGACTTCTTCGCACAGGAGGTACACATCACGGCGGACTACCCGACCGCCGCAGGCCCCTGCGCGCTTGACGGGATCGAGTTCATCGAACGCTACCTGCACGACTTGGACTGCGAAAACCGCTTTCTGCGGCGCTTTGACGCACAGTCCGTGGACGCGCTGCTGTGTTCGCTGGAGGAGGGCTACCATCTGGTGCCTATGAATCTCTTTATGCCGGTGCTGGGCACAGCGCTGGGCTGTATGCTGACGGGGCAGGATGTCTTTGCGCTCCGCTGCGAGGAGGAGGCGCTGCGCGCACGCCTCGGCGGATTGGACAGGACCGCCTCCGCGGCGCTGCTTGAAAAAGCCGCAAAGATGCTCGGCGCACTGCTCGCACTGCCGGAGGGCGTACAGCGCTACACTGGGCAGCGTGCGCCGCAGCTGGCAGCGGAGCTGGAACGGCGATGGCGATACGGTGCCGCGCCCAATGTGGAAAACAACAAAAAGTGACGGCCTTCAAGCCGTCACTTTTCTTCTTTACTGCTGCAGGACCTTCTTGTTGCCGTGGGTGGCCTTCATGCGAAGCTCCTTGTTGAGGATCGTCTTGCGGATACGGAGGTTCTTCGGCGTGACCTCGAGCAGCTCATCATCGGCGAGGAACTCAAGATTCTGCTCCAGACTCATCTGCTTGGGCGGGACGAGGCGCAGCGCGTCGTCCGATCCGGAAGCGCGCATGTTCGTGAGCTGCTTCTTCTTGCAGACGTTGACCGTGATGTCCTCCTGCTTGGGGGACTGGCCGACGACCATGCCCTCGTACACATCGACGCCCGCGCCGATGAACAGCACGCCGCGCTCCTGCGCGTTAAAGAGGCCGTAGGTGATGGAGGTGCCGGTCTCGGACGCGACGAGAGAGCCGGTATTGCGGCGGGCGAGCTCGCCCTTGTAGGGCGCGTAGGAATCAAACACGCTCGCCATGATGCCCTCGCCCTTGGTATCGGTCAAAAATTCGTTGCGGTAGCCGAAGAGGCCGCGCGCAGGAATGAGGAATTCGAGCTTCATGCGGCTGCCGATGGGCGTCATCTCGGCGAGGTCGCCCTTGCGGGAGCCGAGCTTTTCGATGACCGCGCCGACATAGTCCTGCGGCACATCGCACACAAGGCGCTCGATCGGCTCGCACTTCTTGCCGTCGATCATCTGATACAGGACGCGCGGGGGCGAGACCTGGAACTCATAGCCTTCGCGGCGCATCGTCTCGATGAGGATGGACAGCGACATTTCGCCGCGGCCGGCAACATTGAACGCATCGGTAGAGCCTTCCAGCTCAGTAACGCGCAGGGAAACGTCCTTGAGCGTTTCGCGCTGCAATCTCTCGCGCAGCTGACGGGAGGTGACAAACTTGCCCTCGCGTCCGGCGAAGGGAGAGTCGTTGATGGCGAAGGTCATCTCCACGGTGGGCGCGGAGATCTTGACGAACGGCAGCGGCTCGATGCACTCGGGTGTACAGATCGTATCGCCGATGGTAATGTCGCCGATGCCGGAGAGGCAGATGATGTTGCCCGCGGTGGACTCAGTGACGGGGTTCTTGGCAAGGCCCTCAAACTCATAGAGAGCGACGGCCTTGGCCTTCTTGGGCGCAGCGTCGGGATCGTGGTAGTTGCACACGGCGATCTCCTGATTCTGCTTGAGCGTACCTCGCTCGATGCGGCCGATGGCCATACGGCCGACGTACTCGTTATAGTCGATGGCAGAGACGAGCATCTGGAACGGCGCGTCCACATCGGCCTCCGGCGCGGGGATATACTCAAGAATGGTGTCGAAGAGGGGCTTTAAGTCCGTGCCAGGCACATCGGGCGAATAGGACGCCGTGCCGTTGCGGCCGGAGCAGAAGAGCATCGGGGAGTCAAGCTGCTCGGGCGTTGCGTCGAGATCCATCAGCAGCTCAAGCACCTCGTCCACGACCTCGTGGATACGCTGGTCGGGGCGGTCGATCTTGTTGACGACAACGATGACGCGATGGCCCAGCTCCAGCGCACGGGAAAGGACGAAGCGCGTCTGCGGCATGGGGCCCTCGGCAGCGTCGACGAGCAGGATAACGCCGTTGACCATCTTGAGAATACGCTCGACCTCGCCGCCGAAGTCGGCGTGGCCCGGAGTATCGATGATGTTGATCTTGGTGTCGCCGTAGCGGATGGCGGTGTTCTTGGCAAGGATCGTGATGCCGCGCTCACGCTCGAGGTCGTTGGAGTCCATGACGCGGTCGACGACCTCCTGGTTTTCGCGGTACACGCCGCCCTGCTTGAGCATTTCGTCGACGAGGGTGGTCTTGCCGTGGTCGACGTGGGCGATGATGGCGACGTTGCGAAGCTTATCGTTCTGCATAGTATATCTCTCCTTCCTGCCGCAGCGGCAGGGATATCAGTCGTAAGTCTTTAACTTTGATAGTATATTCTGTCTCTTCGTCATTTGCAAGATTTTTTGAAACTTTTTTTGTGACTTTTGCAGAAAAATCAGAAAGAGAGGTTGCCTGCCCCCTCGGGCAGGCAACCTCTCACAGTATTGCAGCCTTGCAGCGTTTTCCCCGCAAACGAATTAAGCGGCGTGAAGCCGGTCCAATCAGTGATTTGCCACTGATTGGAAGACATCAGCCAAGGAGCTCGGAAAGCTCGTCGATCAGTTCGCCGAACAGCGACAGCGCGTCGTTGATCGGCGCGGCGGTACGCATATCGACACCCATGTCGCGCAGCAGCTCGACCGGCTCCTTCGAGCAGCCGCCGGAGAGGAACTTTTTATAGTCCTTGACGGCGCTCTCGCCCTCGCGCAGGATGCGGTTGGCGATGGCCACGGCAGCAGAGAAGCTCGTCGCATACTGGAAAACATAGTAGTTATAATAGAAGTGCGGGATGCGCGTCCACTCGAGTGCGATCTCATCGTCGGAGATCATCGTATCGCCGAAGTAGAGCTTGTTGAGCTCCAGATACTTTGCGCTCAGCGCGTCGGCGGTCAGTGCCTCGCCGCTTTCGGCCATCTTGCCCATGGCGAGCTCGAACTCGGCGAACATCGTCTGGCGGTAGACCGTACCCTTGAACTGGTCGAGGAAGTGATTGATGAGATACGCGCGCTGCTTGCGGTCATCGGTCTTGCTCAGCAGGTGGCGCATCAGGAGAATTTCGTTGCAGGTCGAGGCGACCTCGGCGACGAAAATGACATACTCCGCCGTGTTCACCGGCTGGTACTTGCAGGAGTGCCAGGTGTGCATGGCGTGACCCATCTCGTGGACAAGGGTGAACATGCTGTCAAGGTTGTCCTTGTGGTTGAGCAGCACATAGGGGTGGGGCCAGCCGCTGCCGGTGCAGTAGGCACCGCCGCGCTTGCCGGTATTCTCATACACGTCGAGCCAGCGGTTATTGAAACCCTCCTCGAGCACGTCCGTATAGTCCTTACCGAGCACGGCGAGGGCTTCGAGCGCGGTCTTCTTCGCCTCTTCGAAGGAGATCTCAACGTCCGCGTCCGCGACGATCGGCGTATAGACATCGTACATATGCAGCTCGTCGACGCCCATGATCTTCTTGCGCAGGGCGACGTAGCGGTACATCTTGTCGAGGTTGCCGTGCACCGCGTCGATGAGGTTCGTATAGACTTCGACCGGCACCTCGGTCACGTCAAGGGACGCTTCGAGCGTGGAGTTGTAGCGGCGCGCGTCGGCGAAGAACTTGAGCTGCTTGAACTGCGCGTCCAGCGTGGAGGCGTAGGTATTGCGGAACTCGCCCGCGCGCTTGTAGTAGGCCTTGAAGGCATTTTCGCGCAGCGTGCGGTCGGCGCTCATCAGCATGGGGACGAACGTTCCGTCCGTCAGCGTGTGGACCTCGCCCTTTGCGTCGGTCACGTCGGGATAGCGCATGTCGGCGTCGTGGAACATGCTGTATGTGCGGTCGGGGCACTCGCTGATCTCGCCAGCGGCGGCGAGGATCTTTTCGCACTCGGGCGAGAGAATGTGCGCCTTGCGGCGGCGCAGCTTGTCGATGTTACGGCGATAGGTCTCGAGCTTCGGCTCTTCGGCGTAGAAGCGCGCGAGCGTCTCGTCGGGGATCGCCATGACCTCGCTCGATTCAAAGGAACCCGCGCTGTTCAGCGCGACCGCCATGGAAAACGCCTTGCTGCGCATACCCTGATAGAAGGAGTTGCCCACATCCTGGTCGCTGCGGCAGCTCGCGTACTGCACGAGCTTGGAAGTGCGCACCGTGATCTCATCGCTGAGCATGTACCAGTCGAGCAGCGTCTTCGCGCTCTCGCCAAGCTTGCCGGCGTAGGCGGCCATACGCTCAGGATAGGCCTTGAGCGCTTCGAGTTCTTCGCTCCACGCCTCGTCGCTCGCAAATACGTCGCTTAAATCCCAGGTGAACTCCTCGGGCACCTCGCTGCGCGGGAGGATCGTCTTACCGTCCATAGATCTTTACCGTCCTTTTTCAGTATTGTTTATCATTCTGTCCGCACAGTGCGGACATCTTCGGTCAAGCTCCATTATAGCTGAGGACGGCGCGGAATACAAGCGCTTTTCACAGCGCCCGCAGCAGCAAATCAGGCATTGACAAACCGCGGGAAAAAAGGGTAAAATATAAAGTAGATATACCCCCGTAGCTCAGCTGGATAGAGCGTTCGCCTCCTAAGCGAAAGGCCACGCGTTCGAATCGCGTCGGGGGTGCCAGAAAAGCGCGCGGAAGACCGAACGGTCTTCCGCGCGCTTTTCATTCAGTTCTTTTCGTCGCGCCCTCTTATGGGGCGGGAGGCTGATGGCTGACGGCATCGACAAAAAGGAACGTCAGGCCGATATAGACGGCCAGAGCCAGCGCCGCAAGCGTGCACACCGCAATGCAGGCGGCGCGCAGCGCCTTTCTCTGCCGCAGGCCGCGCGCGGAAAAGACGATCCCCGCCACAGCCAGCACCAGCAGCACTATTGCGACCCAAAGTCTCATACGTTCGTCTCCTTTTTGTAAAGCGCGTTTTCAAGGCGCAGCTCGTCGATGATATCAGTGAACCAATGCAGCTCGCCGAGGAACTTCTGCCGCAGGCGGTCCACGTTTGCTTCGCTCTTGCCGAGCTCGAAGAAGTCGCGGTCAGTCTTGACGGCAACGTGCAGCTTGCCGCCGCGCAGGAAGGCCATGTAGACCTCACCGCCGGCCTTGCCTGCCGCGCTGAGGATGTACTCCATCATGTGCGGAGTGAGAAGGTAGTATGCCTCCTGCGCGCTCGCCGCGGTGACGAGGAAGCGGTCGTTGAAGGCCGTGCTTTCCATCTCCACGCTGTCGTTCTTGTGCTGTCTGCGCAGCGCCTTCGCGTTTGCGGAGAGATGCACCTCGCCCGAAAGCTCCTTGCCGAAGTCGCATATGAGCCACTGGCCCATGAACACCTTCTGCTCATCGTCCTTCCACTGCTGCATTTCCTCATCGTAATGCGACACCACATGGTAGAGCTCCACGTCGCTCAGTTCCACGTTCAAGCCCTTATAGGTGCCCTTGATATAATCGCTGCCGCGGACGCTGTCATACTCGAAGGGGAAGACCATGCCCGCATCCTTCACCTGCGCACTGGGGATACGGCCGAAGGCGTTGTACTCCACGTTTTCAAACACCTCGTTCAGCACGCCGCTGACGATGTTCTCGCTCAGCAGTTTTTTGACCGTCTCGGTGCGTTTGTTCATCTGATAGCCGAACACAAACGTAAGCACCAGCGCGGGAATGGCGACCGGAATAAGGCCAAAGGCGAAGAGCGCCATCGTCACCACAGCAAAACCGTAGGTCAGGATCTTAAAGAGCGTGATCGAGCCGCGCTGGCTGCTGAGCGCCGCCTCCAGCTGCGCATTGCTCATATTCTGCTTTTCTTCCATAACAGTCCCTCTCTTTCTCAGAACGTCATTTTTACATCTTCGCGCTTGTGTTCTTCCGCGGCAAAGAATTCCTTCGGCTGCCGCCCGCCTGCCAGCAGCTTCGCCGGGAACATGGCGATCGCCGTGTTGTAGGCAGTCACGCTGGTGTTATACAGCCGCCTCGCCGCCTGCAGATGCTCTTCAGCGTCACGGATGCCGCGCTGGAGCTCAACGAACACCTCGCTCGAGCGAAGCTCGGGATAGCCCTCCGCCACGGCAAAGAGTCTGCCGCTCAGGAAGTCCATCTGCTGCTGGGCGTCGTTCAGCTCCGTAATGCTCATACCGCGGCGCAGCGCGATGACCTTTTCAAAAAGCTCGGTCTCATGCGCCATATAGCCCTTGGCGGTATCGAGCATTTTGGTGAGCATATCATAGCGCTTGGTCAGCGCCACCTCCACGCCGGAGAGCCCCTCCTGCACGCGGATCTCCTTTTTCTTGAAGCCATTGGTGGTGTTGATGCACCAGAAGGCGATCAACACAAGAACGATCAGAACAACGATCATAATAGTCTCCTTCCTTTCTCAGTCCCGCGCCGCAAAAAGAGCGGTATTTTTCAGCAGAAGATCCAGCGTTTCCTCCATTGCGTGCAGCGACGCGCAATAGCTGCGGCGCAGGGCGTCAAGGTCGCGCAGGTCCACATCACTGGCAACGGCGGCAAAGCCGTAGTCTGTTTCCACCGCCAGCGAGAGTACCCGGCCTTCCCAGCGGAAGCCCAAAAGCTGTCCCTCGACGCACTGTCTGAACTCGTCCAGCAGCTCCATAAACTGCGGGGTAAGAAGGAAGCGGGCATCCCGCTCCGGCTCTGCTGTGACGCAGAAGCATCGGTCAAACAGCTCATCGCCCGTCGCCGCGCCGCGCGGACTGTCCTCCGTCCTTGCGTTGACGAGGATAGGGGAGGGGGCGGGCGTCTGCGTTTCGCAGCGCAGCACAAGACCCTTGAAGATCATCTCATGGCAGGTCTCATAGCCTTCATGACCGCACCCCCGCTCATACACATGGTCCAGCCGCACATTGGCGGCGGAAAAATGCACGCCGCGATAATCGCCCTCATGGAAATTCTCTACCGTACATTCCTCCCACTGACCGTCCAGCAGGTGGAACGTCCGGAGGAACGGCTCGTCAATGCGCATTTCCGGCGTGTGCATATCCGGGCCGAAGGCCTTCTCCCATTCCGCGCGGAAAAAGTCTCCAAACTGCTCCTGTATCAGGGCCTGGAGCTTCTTTTGCGCGCTGCCGCCCAAAAAGACCGCGCAGCAGACGCCGCCGAAGAACAGCACCCCCGTCAGGATGGCCTTGAGCGCGGTGTCCTGCACGGCAAAGTACGAGACCGTGCCGCTCACCGCGCCAAAAAGGCCCACCAGGATCCAGACGCGCGACATTTTCTGATAGTGTCCGAGCTTTTTCGAGAGCTCGGCGTCGCTGAGTTTTTCTCGTTCTGTCATTTCACATCCATCCTTTATCATGGCGTTTTTCAAATATCCCAGTTGTCCATCCAGTCCTCGCCCCAGTCCCCGGCGGGATCATACGGCGCTTCGGGGATCCAGCCCGCGGGATAGACGAGACCGTCTTCGTCGTGGTAGGCAAGGCCATCGTCGCCGATGGTGTAATCGTTGCCCAGAAGGTAACGGTTCACGCCGTCGTAGTACCAGATATAGAAGGTGGAGTATTCGTCTTCATAGAACTCCGCGTTTTCCATGTCCGTGTAGGTATAGAAGTCGGCGTTGCGGTAAAAGACGCCGTCAAAATGCTGATTGTCCCCGTAGCGGCCGAAGCGGTCGGCGGAGAGGGTGAAGCTGTTGCCGTCGCCGCCGGGGCAGAGGTAGGCGCGTGTCCCGTCATCGTAGAGGTAGAGACCCATGCCCTCGCCCTCGTCATTCATGGTACCGTTCATGGAATAGTCCGGCGAGCAGGCGATGTACTGCATGAGGGTCGAGTCGATGACAATGGTCTCTCCCAGGGCGTTCTGCCACATGCCGTCCCAGTTGCTTTTGTCCCATTCGACGATCTCCGCTTCATCGTCGCGGAGGAAGGTGTGGCGGTGGATGGTGAACCCGCTGCCCTCGCCGTTCTGGTTCGGCAGCAGCACGCCGTCATCGCGCAGGAGAAAGTTGTAGAGGAAGCCGTTGAAGAAGATCATCGGCCGGCCGCTCGCCTCGGACAGTTCGAATTCTCCGCGCCCGCCGAGGCCCCAGCCGGTGCGGTAGGCATAAAACCCCTCCTCACTGTCAAAGTACAGCTTCGAGGTGCCGTCGATGCTCCACATCCCATCAAGGAACTCCATGTCCATGACGGTCTCGTAGCCGCCCTGCTTATCGTCAGAGCTGCTGTCGCCGCAGGCGGGAAGGAGCAGGCACAAAAGCAGTGTCAGGATAAGAACGAATCTCTTTTTCATTCTTTTTCTCCCTCGTCTGTCACGCCATTCTCTCGTAGTAGTCGTTATCAAGGCCCCAGTACATCGCGTCCTCTTCCACCACGTTCATTGCGTAGGACACCTCGTCAAGCTGGTCGGAAATCGCAAAGTACTGGTGATCCCCGCGCTCGTTTACCTGAAGCGTTCCCCAGTCCACCTCAGCGAGATCTCCGTCGCCGTCCGGACGCTCATAAAGCGTCCAGCTGCCGTCCCCGCCGATCTCAATGACGCTGACCGCATCGGCCTCGCCGTCCAGATACCATACGCCCGCAAGGGCTGCGCAGTCGCTTTCACTCATCTCTCCCCCCAGAGGCGCCTTGGTAAATACGCCGAAGGTATCAATGTGAAGCGCTCCGTCCCCATCCATCCAGCAGTGGTGCGCCCAGCCGTCGTGCTCATTGTAGAAGTAGTCGGCGCTGTACTCCTGCACGAGCTGGACATAGCCGCTGGCCGTCAGATCCTCCTCGGCGTCATACAGCTCAAAGAGCGTGTCGCCGCTGCCGTTCAGTCCGACGATCAGTTCGCTGTTATCTTCGCCGACCCAGGTGCCGAAGTACATCCCGTAGTCCACCATGAGCTCGGAATCCTTGACCATACCCTCGAAGGACTCCGGCGCGCCGGAGCCGGTATCGCTGTAGCCGTCGCCGTCACTGTAGTCGTCGCTGCTGCCGCCGCAGGCGGCAAGGCTCAGGCAGAGCAGGAGCGAAAGCACAAGAAACAGGTACTTTTTCAAAGTCTTCATTCTGTCTGTCCTCCGTTCTTAATAGCAGATGCTGAAATAGAGACTGCTGTAGGGATCAACCGTGTCGATGTCCATAACGCCGGCCTCGGGCGCGATGCTGTCGAGCTGCATGCGCTTGGCGCTGTCCTTATAGTTATCCGGCTGTGCCTCGGCGGCAAACACCAGGCCGTCATAGTCCTCGGGGAGATAGACAACATAGCTCTTGGTCAGCACCTGCGCCCAGTCGCCGACATTGTACTGCCAGTCGGTGGAATAGGCAAATTCAATGAGGTAGCTGTTGCCCTGCCAGCTGACGGTGTGGAGATAGTAATTGTCGCCGCGCTGGCTGTTTCCGTAGGCCGTTGCGGTGGTGAGCCACATGCCGGTGTAGAAGTCGTACAGCTCGCTGTCGGTATTGGTGATGTACTTCTCGGCAAAATACGGGATGGAGCTGTCGGGGATGTAGCAGATCGCGTCGAACTGGAGCTCACGGATGCCGTCGTGCGTCTGATCGTATTTTTTGCTGAGTTCCCAATAGCAGTCGCCGGTATTGTAACCGTCACCGAGGCCCGAATAACTGCAAACGCCGTCCTCCAGCAGGAATGTCCCCATCTCCGCGGCGGCATTGATCTCCAGGCCGTTTCTTGTGAAGTACGGAGCCTGAGACTGGATGCCCTCCACAGGCAGGAGCGTGCCGCCGTTCACGGCGTCGATCAAATCGCCGCTCACGGTGCGGTCGAGCTGTAGCGTATCGCCGCTGCCGTCAAAGTGAAGCGTGACGCCATTTTCGTCTACCCACAGCGTGCCATACTCGATCACATCGTCCTGATCGTTCACGAACTCCCAGGTCGCGTCGTCATGGATGCGCAGCCAGAGGTTTTCGCCCTGATATTCCCACAGGCCGACATAGTCGGAAAGGCCGCCGCTGACGGTGACGCTCGAAAGATCCTCGCGGAAAACATAGCGCTCCACGGAATCCCAGATCCAGATCAGCTCCGTCGCATCGCCGTTTTCGTGGATGAAACTGACGAGCACGTCGCTCTCGCCGTCGCCGTCAAGGTCTTCAAAGGAGATGGCGTTGAAGGCCTGCTCCGCGTCGGGGATATTCATGGGAAAGGATACGCTGTCAAACAGCACCTGCTCGGGGAGGTCCCTGTAGAAGGCAGCGCTGCTCTCGCTCACCGTGACCAGCACATCCACGCTTTCTCCGTCGTGCGTGATGGTGCCGCTGCCCGCGACCACGCCGGTCGTGCGCCAGTCATCCCCCGCCACGTCGCCGGAGCCGCCGCAGGCGGCAAGACTCAGGCAGAGCAGGAGCGCCAGCAGCAGTGCCGAGGTCCTTTTGATGATATTCATAGCTCTCTCCTTTTCTATCCTCTCAGATTTTTTATTCCATGCGCTCGTAATAGTCGTCCTCACCGCCCCACATCATCACGTCGGTCTCAAAGACATACATGCGGTAGGAAACGCCGTCGTAAACCGCGGAATCGGCATAGAAGGTGTTTGCCTCGCCCGCGTCGCTGATCCAGCCGGAGTCGACCTCGGCATTTTCCGCGCCGGGGGCGCGCTGATAGAGCGACCAGCCGCCGTTGTCGTCGATAACGATGAAGCTGTCGGACGCAAGATCGCCGTCGTAGTACCAGATGCCTGCGAGCGATGAGATATCGTAGCTGTCGTAATTGCTGTAGCCGCCGTCCGTACCGCCGGTGCCGTTCGCGTCATCCTCGGTATAGCCGTCCGTATTGCCGCTGCCATTCTCATCGAACCAGAGATACTCCATGCCGTCCGCAAAGTTGAAGTAGCCATAGGTAGAGATGTAGAGCCGGCCGCCGTCCTCCAGCGCAAAGCGGCCGCCGGAGCCGTCCTGATCGTTATAGGCGTAGATGCTCTCCCACTCCGGCTCATACTGGAGATAGCCGTCGGCGATCACGTCGTTGCCGATGTAGAGCGACCAGCTGCCATCCGCCGCGATCTCAAGATAATCGTATTCGTTGTTCGCCTCAGCGAGCCAGATACCCTCGTAGACGCTGAAGTCGCCGTTTGCCGCGTCCTCGCTGCCGCCGTTGTTCATTTCTGTCCCGCCGCCGAGGCCGTCATCGTCGGGAACATCGCTGCCGCCGTCGTCCATTCCGCCGCCGCAGGCGGACAGCATCAGGCTGAGCGCCAACAGCAGCGCCAGCAGCAGGGTCCTGTTGTTCTTCTGTTTGTTCATTCTCATTATCCTCCATAATTTCCAAATGCGCCGTGTCCCTGCTCCGCCATGGACAGCAGCTCGTCGTGGCTCAGCTCCACGCTGCCAAAGCGGACAAAGATACCGTTCGTGACGGCGCTGTTCCACACCTCACTGTCGGCAAGCGGCTGAAAGCGCAGCCTGTCGAGATAGGGCTTCATGTCCAGCAGCAGACGGCTGCCGGAGACGAAATCCACCTGAAGGACGTGGTCCTGAAGCGGTGCCACGGCTGAGATATATTTGCGGTACAAATGTGAGTCCTCCTTTCTTCAAAGCGGAAAAAGCAAAAAAGATCCACCGTACAGCCATTGTACGGCGGATCTTTTGCCATAGCTATTAACCAAAGGTTAGTTTTTTCCAAGTTCTGCCAGGCGGCGGCGCTTGATGCGCGTGTCTCCCTCGATGTGGAGCTTTGCGTAGATCTGGTTGACATACTGCTTCACGCTGCCCTCGGAGAGGAAAAGTGTTTCCGCGATCTCACGGTTGCTCGCGCGCGCGGCGATCAGACGAACGATCTCCTGCTCGCGTCCGTTCAGTCCCGCAAGGTGCGCGGGCCGCGCGCCGGCACGAAGCTGCGCACAGCGAGCCTCGTACTCCGCGCCGAGAGATACGACGTGCCTTGAAAAGTCATCGTGCGCGTATGCCTCCAGCAAAGGGCCGAGACAGCGGTAGTTTTCCGCGAACGGGAGGACAAAGCCGTCCGGTGCGGCATCGGCCAGCGCCTGACGCAAAAGAGCGAGCGCCTGCTCCCGCTTGCCCATTTTTTCATAAGCGGCGGCGGTCTGAAGGCGGACGTGCAGCGCTACAAGCGCATAATGCAGCGCGGCGCACTGGGCAAGCAGCCCCTCGCTGCGGCCGATGACACGGGCGTATTCTCCCTGAGCAAGATAGACCTGATTTTCGATCATCTCCATCATAGGCCTGCCCGGGGCAAGGAAGTTGACCGACGAGAGCGCGTGCCCGCGGAAAAGATCAGGGATCTTCTCCTCCGCGCCCAGCAGCGCATGATAATAGGCGCTGCCGGCGCTCCAGATGTTGAGCCACGCGGCGTTGTGGTGCCGCAAAAGCGTCTCGCGGCGGTGGGCAAGGCTCTGCCGCGGTGCGGCGCCCGTGCACAGAGCGAGCCGCCAGGCAAGGAAATCGCAGCAGAGAGCCATATTCTCCTGCCCGTTGCCGTCGATCCGCGCATAGGCGCTCTCCAGTCCGATCTGCGCGTCGGCAAAGCGGCCCTGCATCAGCGCAGCCTCGGCGCGCATGATCTTCTCCGCGCCCTGGCCATGGCCGTTCGTGATCTTGTAGTAGTGGGGCATGCACTCGTCCATCTCGGTGAGTTCGCTCATGAGCGCGCCCGGCGCGCGGTGAAACATCATCAGCACCGACGGCGAGCCGAACGTCCATCCGCCCTCGTTGCGGATACTGATGGCAGGGCGCGACATCTGCGCGCTGGCGCTGCGGTGCAGGCGGCTCATGGCGCTGATATCGTTATAGCAGAGGAAGCTCATGATCAGGTCGCACTCGCCCAGCAGGTTGCCGCGCTCCTCGGCGGACATTTCCGGCTGCTCTTCGATGGCGGCAAGCAGCAGCGCCTTAAGCTCCATCATCTTCGGGATGAGCCGCCAGTTGAACATGCTGCGCATCAGCACCAGCAGCGCCAGCGGATGCGCCTTGAGCACGCGCGCGGGGCATTCATCCAGCAGCGAGAGCACTGCCTCCGGCTTGAGCGAGGCCAGCAGGATGCCCGCATCGCTGCGGATCACGCGCAGCGCCGCGTCAAAGTCCCCGCTGGCGCGGTAGGCGGCCAGCGCATGGAGATACTGCCGTTTTCCCTCATACCATGCGCCGTAGCGGCTGCGGTAGGCAGCCTGCTTCTTTTCGTCCAGTGCGGAAAAGGTGCGCTCGGCGCACTCTTTCATCATGTGATGGAAGCGGTAGGTCACGCCGTCGGGCAGGCATTTGACAAAGGCGTTCTGCGCCGTCAGCGCGGCGAGCAGCGCGGGAACGTTTTTACTGCCGGTGACGAACTCCGCCATTTCGACGGTAAATTCATCGGCAAGGCCCATGACCGCAAGAAACTCCCGCTGCCGCGCGGGAAGCGGGTCGATCATCGCGGCAATGAACATCGCATAAATGTCCGAGCTGCGGTCAGGCAGCGCGCCGCGCTCGGAGAGCGTGCGCAGGTTGAGGTAGATGGCAGAGAACCAGCCCTCGCTGGAATAGAGCAGCGCATCGATCTGCTCATCGGAAAGCTCGGTGCCGCAGCGATGGGCATAAACGGCAAGCTCGGTATGGTTGAGACGCAGCTGCTCCGTACCGATCTGATAGACGCGGGCGCCGAGGCGCACGACCTCTCCCGCAGGGAGAAAGCGGTCGCGGCTGGCGACAATGAGGTGCACGTTTTCCGGCAGGCGGCCGGCCAGCGTGCAGAGATAGCTGGCCGCGCGGTTATCGGTGAGCAGGTGGAAATCGTCGATGAAGATATAGCAGCTCCCCGCCCCTGCCAGCGTGTGGCAGAGGTCGTCGGTCAAAAGGCTGCCGCCCGCTGCATCGGTCGGGCAGGGATAGCCGCGCAGGAGATCGAAGCCCGCATGGGCAAAGGCATCCTGCACACTTTTCCAGAAGATGGCGAGGTTATCGGAATACACGCTGATGCGGACCACGCGCAGCGGTTCAGCCTTCGCGCGCTCGCCGAGATACCAGCTTACCGCCGTTGTCTTTCCGTAGCCCATGGGGGCAACGACAGTCGTGAGCGCGCAGCGCGAGATCGGGCGCAGACATTCCTGCAGGCGCTCGGATATGTAAATGGTGTTCAGGTCCCACTTTCGTCTTGGCATGGCGCGTTCCTCCGCACTGATGTCTTACTGCTGATATTATGACCGAATATGGAGCAAATTGCAAGAAAAAGTGCAGAAAGGCGCAGAGAGCGCGGCAAGGCCGTCCCGGCAGGCTGCCGCAGGGCCGCCCCCCTGAAGCAGCCGTGAATTGCGCAAAGGCGGAGATATGCAGGCAAAGCGGCAGTGAAGGCAGAAGATCGCCGGGCCGTTCTGCCGCGGCACCCGGCAGGTACCGGCTCCCACGGGCTGCACAGCTCTTCGGGGCACAAGCAGTCAAAGCCGCGGAGCCGATGGGGACGGCTCCGCGGCTTTCTCTCGGGATATCTGAAAGGGACGCTCCCTTTCCAAAGAGAGCGTCCCCATTTTTCACAGCAGTTCCCCGGCTGCAGCTACCTTCCGCCGGCCTGCCGGCGGAAACTTTTCATCGCATAGAGCGAGATCGCAAGGCATAACGCCTCGGAAAAGATCGGCGTATACCACACGGCGCCGCCGCCGAAGAGCGCCGCAAGCGCGAGCAGCACCGCACTTTGCAGCGCAAGGCCGCGCCCGACAGAGATGCAGATGGCCGGCACGGGGCGCTCGATGGCCGTCATAAACCCGCCGATCACCACGTTGAAGCCCAACAGCAGATACGAAACGCTGTAGCGCCGGAACGCGCCGACCGAGTATTCCACCAGCGCTGTGTCCGCATGGGAAAGATACGCGCGCACGATCTGCGGCGCGAACAGGAACGATGCAAGAAACAGCACGGGCGCAAGGATGCACACGGTCGTGAGCGCGCAGCGCAGCAGCAGCCTGCACGAGTCATGCTCGCCCTTGCCGTAGTGATAGCTCACGAGCGGCTGCGCGCCCTGCGACACGCCGACCATGAGGTTAATGACAATGGTGGTGACGTAAGCGATGACCGTGTAGGTCACGACGCCGTCCGTGCCGATACATCTGAGTACCGTGCGGTTGAAAAGAAAGATCATCAGTCCTGTGCATAGCTCCGTCACGCCGTCGGCAAGGCCGATGGGCAGGATGCGTGCATAGAGGCGCGCGTCAAAGCGGAAGCGGCGCAGGCGGAAGGTGCAGCGCTTTCCGAAAAAGTGAATAAAGTAGGAGATGCACGTCACGAGCTGGGAGATGCCTGTGGCGGCCGCTGCGCCGAACACGCCCATATCGAGCCGGAAGATGGCGATATAGTCGAGCACGCAGTTGGTCAGGCATCCAAGGATGACCGTAAAGAGCGCATAGCGGGGATAACCGTCGGTCTTGACGAGCACCTCGAGGTTGTATGAGATCAGATAGCACACGCTGAACGGCGCAATACCAAGGATATAGTGCTTGACGTAGTCAAGCGTGATCTCATCCGCGCCGAGCAGCCGCGCAAACGGCTCCAGGAAGAACAGCGCCAGCGCGGTGATGAGCGCGCCGATGACGAGCAGCGTGACGAAATTCTGCGAAAAGAGCGCGTCCGCCTCATGCCGCTTTTCCTGCGCGAGATAGATGGCGATGAGCGTGGACGAACCGACGGCAAAGAGCACCGCGATGGAAAAGAGCGCATTGGTGAATGGAATGGCGAGGTTGACGGCGCTCATGGCGTACTCGTTCACACCAATGGAGACCATCAGCCCGTCGACCATTGAGTAAAGCGAGAACACCATCTGCGAAGCCATCGTGGCTGAGGCGAAGCGGACAAAGTCATGCTTCAGACTTTTCCCGGAGAGCAGCAAAATAACACATCCTTTTTCTTCATATTCGAACTGCGCGGGGACTGCTCACACCCCCGCGTATAATTCAGGATACCATATCCTCCCTGTTCTGGCAAGGCGGGCAATGTGAAAAAGGCGCGAAAAAGCGGCAGAACGGAAAAACCGTTCTGCCGCCGCCCCGATCCATTACTGCGGGGTGCGCAGCGCGACGCTCCGGATCTGATCGAGCGTCATGGCGCGTTCGTGGCGGATGGGCTTCCACTCCACGCGCGTGAACAGCGACGCGATGCAGATGGGGATATAGGTAAGCATGAACAGCGGGAACGTGAATGTGTACAGGAGCTTTTTTCGTTCCGGACAGTGAATGTTCCGCCATTCCGTCGCCGTGGTGATCGCGCCGAGGATGAAAAGCGTCAGATAAAGGCTCAAAAGCGTTTGCAGCATCGAAATGCCGAGCGCTGCCATTGACCCGCCGGAAACAAAGCGGGACACCGCCGCGCCGACATTGACCACGACGCTCGTGCCGGTGAGCACGGCGGCGGGCATAATGTTCATTGCCATATCGTAGCAGGAAAAGCTGCCGCGGAAGATGCCGGCAAACAGCGCGCCGCCGTATCTGCGGAAGACCTGCAGATAGCCCTTCGACCAGCGCAGACGCTGGCGCCAGGACTGACGGAAGCTCGTAGGCTGCTCATCGTAGAGCACGGCGCCGCCGGCATAGCCGATCTTCACGCCGCGGGTCACGTTGTCGATGGTGAACTCGATATCCTCGGTAAGGAGGAAGAAGTTCCAGCCGCCGCAGCCGCGCAGCACCTTGTCGGAAAAGAGGAAGCCCGTGCCGGAGACAGCGCAGCTGCTGCCGAGCGCCATGCGCGCGGCGTTTAAGTACCGCGCCTCGCGCAGAAACCAGAGCGCATAGCCCGCCGAGATCCAGTTATCGCCGTAGTTCTTGGAGTTGCGGTAGCAGGTGACGATCTCGTAGCCGCCAGAGTGAACGCGGTCGATCTCGCGCAGGAAATCCGGATCAAGGATGTTGTCAGCGTCGAGGACAACATAAGCGTCATAGTGTTCGCCCGCCTCGTCGATGCAGCGCAGCAGGTAATTGAGCACATAACCCTTGCCGACATGAAGCGTGTCCGCGCGCTCGTAAACGCGCGCGCCGTGGGCACGGGCGACGGCGGCAGTATTGTCGGTGCAGTTGTCCGCGCCAACATAGATATCCACCAGCTCGGGTGGGTAGTTCTGCGCATGCAGGCTCTCAAGCAGTGCGCCGATGACGGCGCTCTCGTTGCGTGCGGCGATCAGCACGGCCAGGCGGTGCAGGTCTGCGGGTGCGCTCTCCCTTTTCCGGTGCAGCAGCGACACGGCCACATAAAAAAACTGATAGGAATAGCAAATAAAAAACAGCGCCATGATGACGGCGTTGATGGTCTCGACGGTGCGCATACCATATCCTCCCTTTCGCGGCGCGGCGAAGCCGCGCGGTCACTTTCTCCTGTTCTCTTTCTCTCCGGAACGGGTATGATCTTAGCGCAGCTTCCTTGCGATTCTGCGGTGAAAATCTTTAACTTTTTCTGAAGATGCAGGAAATGCCGCCCAGCACCCGCTCCGCGGGCAAAAATTGCGGCGCTTCCCCTTGTCAGGCTGTGAAAAGCAGTATAAACTACAGGAAATATCTGTTGTGGGAGGGCAAACGTATGAATTTCGATTCGCCGGAGTATTTTATCGTGCTGGCGCGCGAGCGCAGCTTCACGCGCGCGGCGGAGGCACTGCACATCACGCAGCAATCGCTCTCATCCCACATCGCGGGGCTGGAGCGAGAGCTGAACTGCCAGCTCGTGGTGCGGCGCACGCCGCTGGAACTGACCTACGCAGGGCGGACCTTTCTGCGCTACGCGGACTCGCTGGTGCAAACGCGCCAGGCCATGCAGCGCGAGTTCTGCGACATTGCGGAAAACCAGCGCGGCGAGCTGCGCGTGGGCATTGCCTACACACGCGGGCGTGCCATCATGCCGCGGCTGATCCCCGCTTTCCAGCGCGAGTATCCCAATGTGGAGGTGCGGCTGCTGGAGGGCTCGAACGACGCACTGCAAAAGGCCCTGATCGGCGGCGGGCTGGATCTGGCCATTGCGGCCTTTCCCCGCGCGCTGCCCGAAGCGGAGCTTGCGGACTACTACACCGAGGACATCATGCTCTGCCTGACCGGCGCGCTGGCAGCGCGCTGCGGCTTTGACCTGCAAAACGGGCGGACTGCGCTGATCGCGGGCGAACTCGGCGCGCTGCGCGGCTGCCCCTTCGTGCTCGGCAGCACGGAGGACATCGGCGGGCGCATCGGGCGCGAGCTGCTGCGCCGCTCGGGCGTAACGCCCATTGTGCGCGCAACGTCGGAAAACGTGGAAACGCTGCTGGCGCTCTGCCAGCAGGGCGTGGGCGCGTGCTTCTGCCCTGAAAACCTGATCCGCACAGCGCTCTCACCCGAGCAGATCTCGCAGCTGCACGTTCTGCCGCTCTCGCCCGGCGCCTCGTATCCCATTCGCTTCGGCTACCCCCGCCGGACGTACCAGTGGAGCGTGACGGAGGGCTTCATCCGCATCGCGCGGGCGCTGGTACAAAACGCATGAACGCAAAAAACGGCTGAGGCGGAACGATCCGTCTCAGCCGTTTTTTCTTTTGATCCCGCTTTACTGCGCGGCGCTCTGCTCCTTTGCGAGGGCGGAGTCCGCCATCGCGGCCTCATAGCTCTCCTCAGTCTGGTGCACGGCGCGCTCGATGGCCGCCTCTGCGATCGGCGTAAGGTCCATGCGCACGACCTGCTCGATCACCGGCTCATACTGCTCGCGCGGCACATCAAGGAGCTTGAAGCAGCACCTCAGGTAGCGGCGCAGCTTGCGCTCCATCGTGAAGTCATCAGTGCAGGGCTCGAGCATAAAGCCGCGTGTGATGCCGCCCGTGGCGATCTCCAGCTCGTAAAAGTCCCGCTCAGAGGCATCCGGCAGGTAAGCGGCAAAAAGCTTCCGCAGCGTGCCCACCATGCGCCGGTTGATGTATTCCAGCGTAGAGGGCAGCGTGTACGCGGTAACGTACAGCTCGCGCAGCGGCGCAGAGATCGCGGTAATGCGCATTTGCAGCGTCGTCTCCGCCGCGTAGAGCAGCAGCGGGTCCGTGCCCGCACCGGGCAGCTCACCCGCCGCCTCGAACTGATAGCTGAACATCTGCTTGACCAGCTCGAGCAGCACGCCCTCCTTGTTGCCGTAGAGATAAAACGGCGAACCGTTCGTTACGCCGGCGAGCTGCGCGACGATCTTGCTGGAGGCGCCAGCGTAGCCGTATTCCAAAAATGCCTTTGCCGAAGCGCTGAGGATCTTGCGCCGCGTCAGCAGCCCGCTGGGCTGCGGTCCGATCTTCATGGGTATCCACCTGTCCTTTTCTTTGCTGTGTGCCAAATTGCCGTCAGTTTAAATTCTGTTAAAGTTTATCACAAAACGGCGCATTTTGCAAGAGCGGCACGCGAGACAGTCAAAAAGCGGTCTCCTGCCCGGGCAGGAGACCGCTTTTCCATTCAATGCGCGGCGTGCAGACGCTCCATAAGCCGCCGCAGCGGCGGCAGCAGCACGAAAGCAAGCGCCGCGTTCGATACGCAGTGGATCACATCATACGGGATACCGGAGATCCACCAGGCAAGCGCCATCTGCCAGCCGCCGACAAAGAGGTAGGGGATGGCACAGAGTGCGCCGAAGCACAGCCCGTGCAGCCCCGCGATGGCCGCCCAGAGCGCGCGGCTCGTCTCCTTTCGAAACGGCAGCGCAGCGAGCACCGCGAGGGGCCAGACGTAGAGGTACATCAGGTTCCACAGGCCCGCACCGTAGAGCGCGATCTCCAGCAGGGCAAAGCCGAAGGCGGGATAGAGTGCCTTCGCGCCGTAAAGGATCGTCGCCAGCAGCAAAAGCAGCGTCACCGGATGCACGTTCGGAATAAGGCGCAGGCTCTCCTTGCCCGCGACCATCAGCGCACAGAACAGCGACAGCTCCGCGATCTCGCGAACGGTCAGCTTCGAGGCTTTACCAGCCGACATTCAGCACGAAGTCGTACACGTCGCCGTCCGTGATGGGCTGGCTGTCCACGCCGAGCTCGGCAAATGCGCCGTTGACGCTGTAGCCCCACCACTCCTGCTTGCTCTCGTCAGCGGTCTCGCCGTCCACGGTCAGGACGTAGAGGCCGTACTCGCTCTCGGTGCCTTCAATAAGATTTTCCTGCTCGAGCGCGCCGCGCAGATACTCCGCGTCGGTAACGATGTTGTAGGACGTGTCGTCGCCGTTCAGGTGGTCGATGTTGACAGTGATCTCCTTGCCGCCCTGCTGGGGCGCGGACTTGGTGACCTGCCAGACGACGAGGGCTGCGACCGCCAGCACGAGGACGATCACGAGGGCAATAATGCCTTTGTTGTTTTTCTTCTGCATGTTGTTTTCTCTCCTTTTTTAATAAAAAACGCCGCCATTTCTGAAAAATGGCGGCACTACAATCAGGGCAGGGGAAAATTCCCCCTGTCCCTGCCTGTATTCGGAAGGTTCCGCCCGAAAACAGTTCTCTTCGGGATAGCAATTCTCCTGACTCGCGCTCCGGAGGCTCTCGCCTCCACGCCCGCATCCTACCTTCTCACAGAGCTTCCCCTGCAATGGCGAACTTTCGTTCTGGCGGCTTCTGCCGCTTCGGTGCAGTCTCGCGCCCACAGTGCCGGCCGCGTGGGTTTGGTTACCCTTTCCTTTTTCGTCGCGGACTGCCGGAACAACCCGCGATTACACATCCCTGAAATGTTCCCTCTATTGATTTGTCGCGCTCCCGCCCAGAGCGGCAGGAGATCCACGAAATACCCCGCCGCCGGAAAACCGGAGACGGCGCGCGTGGAACCCTGGCCCTTTTCATCACGATGTCCGGGCCGGTGCGGCCGCGGGCCTGCCCGCTGCCACGCTTGGCATTGTACCGCATAATAGGAAAAATGTAAACCGTCAAATCTTCTCTGCACGTCGGGCGCGCTCCGACATCAGGCGCCTCCCTGCCGGCGCCTGCAAGCGCAGCACCCGCGCCCTGTTTTTCCGCATTGCAGCATGATTTTTCCACTTTTCAACACACAAAACGCGAAAAAGCGGCGCATTTTTTGGTGCGCCGCACCCTTGCAAAATACCAAAAAAATGTTAACATCAGTTGCGAGGGAACGCGCGCTTTTCCGCGGTCCAAGCCGGCGCTGACCGCGTCCGCTTCGATCTCCGTTTGCCGAAAGAATCTGCGGGGAGGCAGGGAGCGCGGAAATGCCGGCCTGCGAGGCCGTCGAAGCCGCCGAACTGATATGCCCGGCACCAAGGAAAGCGAAACGGGCGCCGTTCTTTCCGCCCTGAAAAAAGCGGCTGCCCTTGTTTGCCGATGCTAAAAACACATCATGATCCTATTGAGGAGGAAAACGCTCATGGCTGCCAACACCGATCCCCGCCTGCAGAATCAGGTGATCTATTCCATCTACGTCCGCAACCACACCCCCGAGGGCACGTTCCGCGCCGTGATCCCCGATCTGGACCGCATCCGCGATCTGGGCACGGACATCATCTGGTTCATGCCCATCCATCCCATCGGCGCGCAGGGCAAAAAAGGCTCGCTCGGCTGCCCCTACGCCAACCGTGACTACCGCACCGTCAACCCCGCCTACGGCACGATGGAGGATTTTGACGCGCTGGTCGACGCGATCCACGCGCGCGGCATGAAGTGCATGATCGATGTGGTCTACAATCACACCTCGCCGGACTCCGTGCTCTATCGGGAGCATCCGGAGTTCTTCTACCACGGACCGGACGGCCGCCCCGGCAACAAGATCGGCGACTGGGCGGATGTGATCGACCTCGACTACAGCGATCGCGGGCTCTGGCAGTATCTGACCGATACGCTCGTGATGTGGACGAAAAAGGTGGACGGCTTCCGCTGCGACGTGGCATCGTTCGTGCCGGTGGAATTCTGGCAGCAGGCGCGTGCGGCTGTTGCTCGGGTCAATCCCGGCTGCGTGTGGCTGGCGGAGACCGTACACCTCGGCTATGGCTGCCTGGCGCGGCAGCGCGGCGTGTATTCCGCGCTGGACTACGAAGCGTTCTCCGCGTTCGACATCGAGTATGAGTACGACGTGCGCGAGGTCTTCGACAAATACCTGCGCGGCGAGATCGCGCTGAGCCACTATCTCGATATGCTGAACTTCCAGGAGGGCTGCTACCCCGCGAACTACAACAAGCTCCGCTTTCTGGAAAATCACGACCAGCCGCGTATCGCATCCTTTGTGCACGGCGAGCGAGCCCTCGTGAACTATACGGCGATGCTCTATTTCCTCAAAGGCACGACGCTTCTTTATGCCGGTCAGGAGTTTGAAAACGACCACCTGCCGAGCCTTTTTGATATCGACACGATCGACCGCGGCACAGGCCGCGACCTGAGCGCGCTGCTGTGCCGCCTGTACGGGATCAAGCAGCGCTTCGGCAGCCACGACTGGTTCCGCGCCGCTGCCGACGACGCGAAGGACATCGCCCTCCTGCAGCGCGGCAGTGAGGGGCGGCGCTTCGTGGGCGTATTCTCGCTCAAGGCTATGGAAGCGGACGTACCGGTCGATCTGCCGGACGGCAGCTATGAAAACCTGATCGACGGCACGACCGCCGCCGTACACGGCGGCACGCTGCACTGCACAGGCGCGCCGGTGATCCTCTGCACCGAAGAATAAATGGGCAAAAAAAGAACATCGGACGCAGGCGTCCGATGTTCTTTTTTTGCCGTTTTTTGTTTATCGGAGATTCCTGCGGAAAAACTCCTGCGCGTTTTTATACATCACGCCGTCCGCGTCCTCCTCGGATACACCGCGGGAAAGCAGATATTCATAGAGCGCAGCCGCCTTGGCAGGCGTATTCAGACAGTCAGGCAGGACCGAGCCGTCAAAATCGGAGCCGAGGGCAAGATTCCTGCGCCCGCCAAGCTCGAAAAAGTGCATGGCATGGCGATAGATATCGTCAAGGCTCCTGACATCGCCGTCGTCACGCAGGAATTTGACGAAGTAGTTCAGGCCGATCAGGCAGTCACGGCGTATCATCTCGCGGATCATGCCGTCCGTGAGGTTGCGCTTGTGGCTGCACAGGGCGCGGGCGTTGGAGTGCGTGGCGACAAAGGGTTTTTCCGCCACCTCCAGCAGATCGGCAAAGCCGGGATCGTTGAGGTGGGAGACATCGACAAGGATGTTCTCCTTCTCCATCTCGCGCACGGCGGCGCGGCCGAAGTCGCTCAGACCGTGGTCTGTGGTGTGGCCGGAGCCCAGCTCGTTCTCGCCGTTCCAGGTAAGCGTGATGGCACGCACGCCCTGCTCGGCGAGCGTGTGGACGCGGGAGAGATCACCGGCGAGCGCGCTGCCGTTCTCAATGGTCAGGAACGCGGCGGTCTTGCCCTCGGCCCAGGCCTTTTCCATGTCATCCGCGTTGCGGCAGGGGGCGACGCGGTCGGCAAATTTCTCCATCTGGCGGTAGAAATTTGCGCGATTTTTCTCAAAGTAGGCGATGGCGGCGTCGCCGCGCTCCTCGTCGGGAACGAACACGGCGTAAAACTGCGCCCAGTGCACATCCCCGGGCATATTGCTCAGCTGCAGCACGCGGCCGGGGTCATCCAGCGTATCGGGATTGCCGGTGTTGGCATATTTCCAATCCGCAAGGGTGTCGCAGTGCAGATCGATCAATCCGTAGCTGTTCATGGGTTCATACTCCTTTTTCATTTTCTGTCATGGGAAGGCTCACGCATCCAGCCGCTTCAGCGTTTCCAGCAGCAGCCGCCACGTCCGTTCGGTGGAGGCGATGTGCAGGCGCTCGCGCGGGGTGTGGATATCGGTCAGATCGGGGCCAAGGGAGATGCAGTCCAGCTCCGGCAGCTTGCCGGAGAGGATGCCGCACTCCAGCCCGCCGTGAAGCGCGGCAATGCGCGGCATCTCGCCGTACTGCGCGTGAAAGGCCTCGGAGATCCGGTCGCGCAGGGGCGATTCGGCACGGTACTGCCATGCGCTGTAGTCGGAGGACTGCTCCGCCTGCCCGCCCAGCGCTTCCGTCAGCCGCACAAGACGCGAGGCAACGGCAGCTTTCTGGGAATTAATGCTCGAGCGCACCATGAAGTTGGCACAGAGGCTCGCTTCATCGGATGTGAGCCTGCCGAGGTTGAGCGAGGTCTGCACAAGGCCCGGTACGTCCATGCTCATCTCCACCACGCCGTTGGGCGCGCAGTGCAGCAACGTGACGGCCCGCTCCGTGCTTGCTTTGTCCATCGGCATCAGCGCGTCGGCCGCAGTCCCGACCGTTACGGTGATATGCCCGTCAGCGGTATGATATTCCGCGCGCAGCGCGGCGGTGAGCGCCTCCGCTGCGGAACGGAGCGCCGCGGCGTCCGCCGTGCGGACGATAGCCTCAGCCTCGCGCGGGATGGCATTGTCCTTTGCGCCGCCTGAAGCGCGGATCAGGCGCAGCTCGCCCGTGCGGTTCATCTCGTCAAGCGCACGGCCAAGCAGGATGTTAGCGTTGGCACGGCCCTTGTGGATCTCCTCGCCGGAATGGCCGCCGGCAAGGCCGCTGACCCTGACGCGGAGCGTTTCCCCGTCGAAAGGCGTGCGCGTGACGGGGAGCGTGCACGCCATACGGCAGGCGCCCGCGCAGCTGACCATGAGGACCTTTTCCTCCTCAGAGTCGATGTTGATCAGGTACTTCGCCTTCAGATCGCTCACGTCCAGCGCGCGTGCGCCGATCATGCCGACCTCTTCATCCGCTGTGAATACGCACTCCAGCGGTCCGTGGATGACGGAATCGGAATCCAGAATGGCAAGCCCCATCGCAACGGCGATGCCGTCATCGCCGCCAAGCGTCGTACCCCGCGCGCCGATCACGTCGCCATCGACGAAGAGGTCCAGTCCTTCCCGCTCCATGTTCTTCGTACAGCCGGCCTCCTGCTCGCAGACCATGTCCATGTGGCCCTGCAGCATGACGGCCGGCGCGTTTTCATATCCGGCAGACGCCGCCTTGCGGATGACGACATTGTTGGCCGCATCCTGCCGGCAGTCAAGGCCCCGCTCACGCGCAAATGAGACAAGATAATCGCTGATTGCTTTTGTGTGGTGCGAGCCGTGGGGAATGGCACACAGGCGCTCAAACCAGGTGAATACCTCCCGCGGCTCAAGATCGGATAAAACAGGCATACGTTGCTCCTTAAGCTATGTTCTTAGGAAACTGTGCAGGTGAAACGGTGTTCACCTGCACAGTCGAAACGGTTATCCCGCGGCGCACAGACGCCGCAGCGTAAGGGATCTCAGGCCAGGGACTCCATGATGTGTGCGCAGACGACCGCCAGCGGCGTGCCGACCACATAGCCCATGAGGGCCATCAGGATGCCGACGGGGACGAGAGAGCCGGAGTAGGAGCCGGCCAGGACCGGCGCGGAAGCCGTACCGCCGATGTTGGCAAGGGATGCCACGCCCGCGGTGAAGAGGTCGAGCTTGAGGACCTTGCAGAGAATGAGCATGAGTACGGCGTGGATGCCGAGGACGATGAAGCCCGTGGCGATCCAGGCAGGCGCCTCGCCGAGCTCAAGCAGGCTCGCGCGGGAAGCCAGCAGGCCGATGACGGAATAGAGCAGGAGGTTGGAGACCTCGCTGGAGCCGGCGACCTTGCCGAGCGGGGTGACGGCGGCGATCAGGGCGACGACGGTAACGAACAGGACGGTCCAGGTCGCCTTATCCGAGAAGTTGGTCAGCGCGAAGAGCTTGTTGCCGACGTTGGTGCCGATGGCGCTGACAAGGAACGCCGAGCCGAGCAGAAGGATCAGGCTCTGGAAGGTGATGGGCTTGGTGTTGAGCTTGGCCTCTTCCTCCAGGCGGGAGGAAACCTCGTCGAGCTTGCTGGTGTCAGCCTTGGTCCACTTGTTGAACTTGGGGGCAAGCTGAATGGCCCACAGCAGGAACATGACCCAGAGGGAATAGTCAATCGAGTCGATAACCAGCGCGTAGCCCATGTCGGCCTCGCTGATATCAAGCGCCGCCTGAACGGCGACCATGTTGCCGCTGCCGCCGATCCAGCTGCCGCAGAGGGCGCCGAGACCCATCCAGGCGTTGGAGCCGATGACACCCTTCATCATCAGGAACGCGCAGATGAAGCCGATCATGATGGTAAAGGTGGCGCAGAAGAAGCCGATGAGCATCTTGGGGCCGAGCTTGAGGACCTTGCGGATATCGCAGCGGAGCAGCATCGCAAAGATCATCGCATAGGTAAGGTTGTTTTTCAGGGCGCTGTAGGCCGCCTTGGTCTCCGCCATATCCCAGACCTTCAGCGTGCACATCAGCATGGCGATCAGGTAGCAGAGAACGACCGCGGGGACATACTTGAAGAACTTCTGCAAGCCGCCCTTGGCGCTCTTCTCCAGCGTGACGAGAACAGCCGCCATAAAGAGCAGCACCGCCACATAGGTAAAGCCGTTGGTAATCATGTTGTCTTCTCCCTTTTTCTAAAAATATTGTCACACTCACAGAGTGTTGTGACCTCTTTGAAGGTCCGCCGCCGAAAAGAAAAAGCCCAACAAAACCAGACACCGGCATAGCGGGGGCCTAATTCTGCTGGGTTTCAGCTGCGACGCCATAGCGGTGGGCTGTGGCAGGCAGTCGTGAAGCAGCGATTCAGTTTTTCTCTCTCAGTTTCCGGTCATCAGCCGCCAGCGCTTGAGTGCGTCACGGTAGGCGACAAGCACAGCCCGACGCGACGAGCCGCCGTAGCGGCGGTTCAGCGCGTCCTCCAGCCAGTCGTCCACCTCGGGGAAGGTCTGGCCGAGAAAGAGTCTGCGCAGGTAGTCCTGCGTTGTGGCGATCGTGTGCGTGCAGCTGAAGTCCAGGATTTCAAAGGTCTTATCGTCGACCTCGAACGCCATGTAAAAGGTGCCGAACGTTTTGGTGATGGCATTGTCCGCGTTGGTGCGGGACTCGCCGATCACGAAAACGGAATTCATCGTATCCAAAAAGCCGCCTCCAAATAAGGCAAATTGCACATAAATCCCGTTGCCGGTATCTTATTTTTGAATATTATAACAGCCTCGTCGAATTTTGTCAATCAGGAAGTTGTAAAGCCGCCCGCGCGCGGCACAGGGCGCAAGAATAGGCAAAAAGCTGCATTTCCAGTTCTTTTCTGCCGGCGCAAAAGGCGGTATAATACTGCCATACAGAAAAGTGCGGAGGCAGGCTTATGCAGTACGGACATTTTGACAATGAAAACCGCGAGTATGTGATCGACCGCGTCGATCTTCCCGTCTCGTGGACGAACTATATCGGGCAGAAGGAGATGTACGGCGTGTTCAACCACACGGCGGGCGGATATCTGCTGTGCGGCTCGTCGGAGTATCACCGCATCACGCGCTTCCGCCCCAACGGCGTGCCGATGGACGGCCCGGGGCACTATGTGTACCTCCGCGACGACGACACGGGTGAATACTGGACGGTCTCCTGGCAGCCTGTTGGCAGGGATAAGGCAAAATACCGCTGCCGCCACGGCCTCGGCTATGTGCGCTACGAGAGCGGCTATTCCGACATTCACGCCGAGCAGACGCTGTTTGTCGCCATGGACGACCCCGTCGAGATCTGGAACGTCGCGCTGCGCAACGACAGCGGAAGGCCGCGCCGCCTTTCCGTTTTTTCCTATGCGGAATTCAGCTTCCACCATGTGGACATGGACAACCGCAACTTCCAGATGAGCCTGTACGCCGCGGGCAGCCGGTATAAGGACGGCGTCATCGAATACGAGCTCCACTATGAGGAAAACGGCTACCAGTTCTTCACCTCCGATTTTACGCCCGACGGCTTCGACTGCCTGCGCGACACATTCCTCGGCCCGTACCGCACCGAGCGCGACCCCATCGCTGTGGAGGAGGGCAGATGCAACGGCTCCTATGAAAACGGCGGCAACCACTGCGCCGTGCTGCAAAAAAAGCTGACGCTGAACGCGGGCGAAGAAGCGCGCCTGCTTTTCCTGCTCGGCGAGGGCGGCTATGCCGCAGGCAGGGCCGCGCGTGAAAAATACACGCAGCAGCGCGCGGACGAGGACTTTCGCCGCCTGCGCCGGTTCTGGGACGACAAGCTCAGCGCTTTGCAGGTGGAAACGCCGAGCGAAGGCATGAACACCGAGCTCAACATCTGGAACCTGTACCAAAGCGAGATCAACGTGATGTTCTCGCGCTTCACCTCGTTCATCGAGGTCGGTGGCCGCGTGGGCCTCGGCTACCGCGACACCGCGCAGGACGCGATGACCATTCCCCATTCCAACCCCGAAAAGTGCCGCGCACGCATTATTGAGCTTCTGCGCGCGCTGACGAACGAGGGCTACGGCCTGCACCTGTTCGAGCCGCGGTGGTTCGAGCCCGAGCAGCCGCAGCAGTCCTTCCGCTCCCCCACCGTGATCCCCATGCCGGATAAAAGCCAGATCGTGCACGGTATCAAGGACGCCTGCGCAGATGATGCGCTCTGGCTCGTGAGCGCCGTGGTGCAGTACATCCGCGAGACGGGCGACCTGGGCTTTGTCGACGAGACCGTCACCTATGCCGACGGCGGCGAGGGCACAGTCTATGAGCACATGAAGCGCATCCTCGACTTCTCCGCCCGTCAGGTGGGGCAAAACGGCGTGTGCAAGGGTCTGCGTGCCGACTGGAACGACTGCCTGAACCTCGGCGGCGGTGAGAGCGCGATGGTCAGTTTCCTGCACCACTGGGCGCTCGGCAATTTCACCGCGCTGGCGGAAAAGCTGGGCCGTGATGAGGACGCGGCGCATTACCGCGCCATGCGTGAGCACGTCAGAGAGGTCTGCGAGCGCGTGCTGTGGGACGGCAAATGGTACGCCCGCGGCATCACCGCCGACGGGCGCATGATCGGCACACAGCGCGACGAAGAGGGCCGCGTCCACATGGAGAGCAACACCTGGGCGGTGCTCTCGGGCGCCGCCTCGCGCGAGCGCGGGCTTTCCGCGATGGACAGCGTGGACGAATACCTCTACACGCCCTACGGGCTGCTGCTGAATGCGCCGAGCTACACGAAGATCGACGACGGGCTCGGCTTTGTCACGCGCGTGTACCCGGGGCTCAAGGAAAACGGCGCGATCTTCAGCCATCCGAACCCCTGGGCCTGGTGCGCCGAGGCGATGCTCGGCCGCGGCAGCCGCGCGATGAAGTTCTACAACGCCCTCTGTCCCGCAATGCAGAACGACAGGATCGAGGTGCGTCAGTCCGAGCCGTACTCCTACTGCCAGTTCATCGTGGGCCGCGACCACACAGCCTTTGGCCGTGCGCGGCACCCGTTCATGACCGGCTCGTCCGGCTGGGCCTATTACGCCGCAACGCAGTATCTGCTCGGCGTGCGGCCCGATTTTGACCATCTCACCGTCGATCCCTGCATCCCCGCGGACTGGAAAGAGTTTACCGTGCACCGCCGCTGGCGCGGCGCGATGTACCACATCCACGTCGTCAATCCAAAAGGGGTTGAAAAAGGCGTGGAGGCTGTTACAATAGACGGGAAAGCAGTCACAGCGCTGCCTGTGCTCCGCGCGGGCACGGAGTGCCGCGCAGAAGTGATCATGGGCTGAAAGGAGAACACTGCTATGATTCAATTCGGTACCGGCGGCTGGCGCGCCGTCATCGCCGACGGGTTCACGAAGGAGAATATCCGTCTTCTGACGGCCGGGCTCTGCCGTCTGATGGAAAAAGAGGGGCATGCGGGCGCGGAGGTCTGCGTCGGCTATGACCGGCGCTTTCTCTCCAAGGAGTCCGCGCACTGGGCCGCCGAGGTGCTGGCGGGCTACGGCTTCCGCCCCTACGTCATCAACCGCTCGAGCCCCACGCCGCTGATGATGTTCACCGTAAAAAAGCGCAGCATGCCCTACGGCATCGCCGTGACGGCGAGCCACAACCCCGCCATTTACAACGGCATCAAGGTCTTCACCGCCGGCGGACGCGACGCGGACAAGGACGTGACGAACCGCATCGAAGCCGAGATCGCCCGTCTCTCTCCCTCAGATGTCAAGAGCGTCGACTATGACGAGGCGCTCGCGCGCGGGCTCATCACCGAGGGCAATCCCACGAACGAATATCTCGACAGCGTGCTTTCCGCCATCGACGCAGAGACGATCAAAAAAGCAGGGCTCCGCATAGGCTTCGATCCGATGTACGGCGTGAGCTGGTCGTGCCTGAGCATGCTGCTCACGACCTGCCGCTGCGATCTTGAGGTCATCCACGACCGCCATGACACGCTCTTCGGCGGCAAGCTCCCCGCGCCGAATGTCGATACCCTCAAGCCGCTCGCCGCGCTGGTGGTCGACAAGCACTGCGACCTCGGTATTGCGACCGACGGCGACGCCGACCGCCTTGGCGTCATCGACAACGAAGGGCAGTTCATCCACCCGAACAAGCTGCTCGTGCTGCTCTACTACTATCTTGTGAAGTACCGCGGCTGGCAGGGCCCCTGCGTGCGCAACAATTCGACCTCGCACCTGCTTGACCGCGTGGCCAAGGGTCTGGGACAGAAGTGCTACGAGGTCCCCGTCGGCTTCAAGTGGGTATCAGCCAAGATGGCGGAGACAAACGCCATTATCGGCGGCGAGTCCTCCGGCGGTATGGCCGTGCGCGGTCACATCTCCGGCAAGGACGGTATTTATGCTGCGGCGCTGCTGGTGGAAATGCTGGCCGTGACGGGTAAATCCGTCTCCGCGCTCTTTGCCGAAATCGCCGCGCAGTACGGCGATCCCTGCTGGGCCGAGGCCGACTTCCGCATGACGCCCAAGCGCAAGGAGGAGCTGCGCGAGCTGCTCTTCACGGAGGAAAGTGTCCCCGATTTCGGCGTTTCCATCGACCATATCAGCCGCGAGGACGGCTGCAAGGTCTACTTTGCAGACGGCAGCTGGGTCATCTGCCGCTTCTCCGGCACCGAGCCTCTTCTGCGCATGGCCGCCGAGGCGGACACGCAGGAGCGTGCCGAGGGCTACATCAAGGCCTGGCGCGCACTGCTGGCACTGTAACAGAAAGCAAAAGTCGTCCCCCGCGGGACGGCTTTTCTTCTGGTATGGCGAGGCACGCCATGCTGTCATATCAAAAAACTGCACGGAGGTCGGCATGCGCAGAAAATACACACAGAGAAAGCCCATTTCGCTCAAATGGGGGCTGATGACGGTAATGGTCGCCTGCTGGGTCATCCCGATCGTAACGATCGTGCTCGTGGCGGGCATCCTGCTCAACCACAGTTACGAGCGCAACCTGCGCGAGAGTGTGTCCGCCAACGTGGACCACGCCATGGAACAGACGGCGCTGCGTCTTTCCGGCGCGCTGGAGGCATCAAAGGCGGTATCGTACAACGGCGAGGTGCGCGACGCCTACCGCAGCTACCAGCAGAGCGGAGACCGTCAGGCGCTCTACAACCGCGTAACGGGCTACTTCAGCCAGACCTTTTCCCGCGACGCGGACTTCAAGGCGGTGTTCCTGACCTTCAACGACCACCCCGACAAGCTCTATTATTACGCCGACTCCTACCGGGCCAACAGCTACCGCCGCCTGCAGCATTACCGCACGGAGGTACTTCCGCAGGTCTCGGCGCTGCTGGAAACGGTGGATACGGGCATTTATTTTTTGGAGGACGAGGGCGAGCTCTACATGACGCGCAGCCTGATGACCGCCGCCTTTGAACCCTACGCCGAGCTGACGCTGCTGTGCGACACCGACACGCTCTTTCAGCCCTTTGCCGCCATCTCCTCCGACGCGCAGGTGGATGTGACGCTCGACGGCGTGACGTTCCGCCTGTCCGAGCAGGCGGCGGACGCGGGCGCGGACGAGCGCGTGCTGCTGACGGATTACACCTCGGAGTTCGGCGGGCACGCGCTGTCGGTCACGGTGACGGCGGTGGAACCGGACCTGTGGGGCGCGATGCCGGGGCTGAAATGGGCGGTGCTCCTTGTGCTGCTGCTGGGCGTGCCGCTGGTGGGCGGCATCGTGCTGCTCTTCTACCGCTATGTGACGCTGCCGGTGGAAACACTGGTGGACGCCGCGGCGCGCGTGGAGGACGGCCAGCGCGGCTATCAGATCGACTGCACGACCGGCAGCGCGGAGTTTCAGAAGCTCTACAGCCACTTCAACTCCATGTCGCTCGAACTGCAGCGGCAGTTTGAACGGCTCTACCGCGAGCAGCAGGCCCTGCAGCAGGCCAAGATCAAAGCGCTGCAGTCACAGATCAACCCGCATTTCCTCAACAACACGCTCGAGATCATCAGCTGGGAAGCGCGTCTTGCCGAAAATGACCGCGTCTGCGCGATGACCGAGGCTCTTGCCACGATGCTGGACGCCGCGCTCGACCGCGACGAGCGCAGCATGATCGCGCTGCGCCAGGAGCTGGGATATGTGGACGCCTATCTCTACATCATCGGCCAGCGGCTCGGCCCGGCGCTGCATGTGCGCAAGGATATCGACGAAACACTGTTGGGCGCGTTCATCCCGCGGCTCATTTTACAGCCGATCGTGGAGAACGCGGTCGAGCACGACCTGACGCCCCGCCGCGGCGGCGAGCTGACGCTGCGCGTGCGCCAAAGCGCGCAGCGGCTTCTCCTGGAAGTGGCGCACGACGGCACGATATCGCCCGAGGACCGCGAACGCATCAGCGCGCTGCTGCACGGCGCGCCGGATGGCGGTGCAGGCAAGGTGGGGCTGCGCAATGTCCGCGAGCGGCTGACGCTGCTTTACGGCGGCCGTGCGAACCTGACGGTGGAGCAGCAGGGCAGGGACTGCATCCTTGTGTGCATCTCGCTGCCGCTGGACGAGGTGTAATTGCCGCCCCTTGCGCAAACTGCGCAAGGACGGGCAAGAAAAGGCAAGCGCAGGTCTTATGCAAATTCCCCGACATACGCTATAATAAGACCCGTGACATGGTAAAAAGTCACAAAAATTTGATGAGGAGATACCTACCATGAAAAAGTTTCTTGCAATGCTTCTGGCAGCGGTCATGGTGCTCAGTCTCGCCGCCTGCGGCGACAAGGCCACTCAGGACGACGGTCAGAACAATGAAGCGCAGTCCGTTACGCTGAACGTCGTCACCTCCTACGGCGGCGACGACGGCAACCGTAAGAATTTTGAGGCGGCCGTGGCTGCCTACGAGGCCGAGACCGGCAATAAGGTCAACGATGGCTCTGCCACCTCCAACGAGGAGTGGAAGGCCAAGGTCCTGACCGACTTCGAGACCGGCTCCGAGCCCGACGTGCTGTTCTT
>CAKTLD010000002.1 GCA_934572445.1 uncultured Oscillospiraceae bacterium | reverse complement strand
CGGCAGCGCGCCGCCTCCCCCACCCGCGGGCGGCGCGGCAGGACCTGCGCCGTCCGCTCCCCCACCGCCACCACCGCAGGGCGATCCGATGTGCGACCTCTCGTCGCTGCTCGGCGGCATCGACCCGAGCATGATCGCCAAGCTATTGCCTGTGCTCTCGCAGCTCAACCGTCCCGAGAGCGGCGAGACCGCCGCGTTTTTGCGCGCGCTGCGACCCTTCCTCAAGCCCGAGCGGCGAGAGAAGATCGACCGTGCGGCGCAGCTCGCGCGGCTCATCCATCTCGGCAAAACGTTTCTTCTCAACGGGGAGGGATGACGGATGTATAACCGGTATCTGCGCAGCGACGAAGGCGAATACACGCGCATCCCCATGCCCGATCCACCATCCCCACCCAAAAGCCCCCCGTGGAACACTCCTCCGCCGCCGAAGCCGCACCCGCCAGAGGGGGATCTCCCCAAGTCCGGCACGGAGGCTTCGCAGTTTTTCTCGCGTCTGCTCGATAAGCTGCCGCTCAAGGGTGTGGACACGGGTGATATTCTGCTGCTGCTCATCCTCTTTTTTCTCTTCGAGGAGAAGGCGGACGATGAGCTGCTGATCGCTTTGGGGCTGCTGCTGATCCTGTGACGGCCGCAGCACGGCCGCAGAAAAGAACCGTCCGGAGCACATCGCTCCGGACGTCATTTTTTATTCTGTTTCAGCGTTTGACCGTATCCGCTTCGCTCTCGTGCAGGACCGTGCCATCCGGCAGGACAAATATTCCTTCGGATGCCGCACCCGCGTCAACGCTCATGCCCGCCATACGGTAAACGACGTCCTCGCCGTTCAGCTTTTCCGACGCGCACAGCAGTCCGTTGCTTACACTGACCCAGTAGCGCTCGATATAGCCGTTCTCGTCGGCGGCAGTCTCCACAAAAATGCAGTCTGCTCCGTCGAGCAGACGATAGTCTGCCAGCGCGATACGCGAGACATCCATACGCAGGATATCTTCATAGGTCGGGATACCCTGCTCCTCATCCGCACTGAAGGGCGCAGCGCTCTCAAAATACTGCTTGCCGCTGCCGTACCAGATCCAGACCGTTTCGCCGTTGGTGATAGTATGGCACAGCTCGCCGCCGCTGCGCTCCGTGTCGGCACGCATCCACGCTCCGTCGACCGTAACAGTGCTGCGGTCCACGCCGCTGCCGCCGTCATAATATCGTTCAATGGTGATTGCGCGGGTATAGCCCGCGGGGCGCTCAAGTGTAGCAATGGCGCTCTGCACCGTATCGGACCGGACCGCAACGCGGCCCGTGCTGCTGTCATCCGCTGCTTCGCTGCTGTCGCTGCTGCCATTCGTCTCCTGCGGCAGCACGATGCGCGTCGGCTGGTGCAGCGTACCGCGCACCATGAAGAAAACGACGAGCAGAACGAGCGCAACAAAGGCCGCCCCGATCGGCTTGAGCTTCTGTTTTCTCATGCTGCTCCCCGCTCCTTTCCAGCTATTATTATCAGACGTTAAAATCCGCCGGGCGCTCGCTCCTGCGGCCAAAATGCCAGAGGATCGCATCCGCGATGCGTGCGCAGGCGTGTCCGTCGCCATAGGGGTTAACGGCATGCGCCATAATTGCGTAAGCGTCCGCGTCATCCAACAGCTCATCCGCCATGGCGACGATGCGGTCATATTCCACACCGCAGAGCTTCACCGTTCCCGCGGCGACCGCCTCGGGCCGTTCGGTCTCCCTGCGCATAACGAGCACAGGCTTGCCGAGCGCGGGCGCTTCCTCCTGTAACCCGCCGCTGTCGGTCATCACCATGTAGCAGCGCGCCATGAGGTTGTGCATCTCATCCGCGCTCAGCGGCGGAATGAGGTGCACGTTCTCCACTCCGTCCAAATGGCGGTGGGCGCACTCCTGCACCACAGGAGAAAGGTGCACCGGATAGACGAGCGCCGCGTCCGGATGCTTCCGCGCAAGGTCATGGAGCGCGGACATGATATTCTCCATGGGCTGGCCGTAATTTTCTCGGCGGTGACAGGTCACGAGCACGACCTTTCTATTCTCATAATTGAGCTCATTGAGCAGTTCTGTTGTAAAGTGATAATCCTTGCAAACTGTTGTTTTCAGTGCGTCAATGACAGTATTTCCCGTGATGAAAAGGCCGTCTGTCACGCCTTCCTTCAAAAGATTGGCGCGGTTATTCTGCGTGGGACAGAAATAGAGATCCGCGATGGCCGTGACGAGCTTGCGGTTCATCTCTTCGGGAAAGGGCGAATACTTGTCATAGGTGCGAAGCCCCGCCTCAACGTGCCCGACAGGGACCTTATGATAAAAAGCGGAGAGCGCACCGGCAAAGGTCGTGGACGTGTCGCCGTGGACTAAGATCATGTCCGGCTTCATCTTCTCGATGGCATCGTCCATGCCGAGAAGGCACTTACTCGTGATGGTCGAAAGCGTCTGCCGCGGGGTCATGATGTCAAGGTCGCAGTCGGCCTTGAGGTCAAAGACCTCCATCACGCTATCGAGCATTTCGCGGTGCTGCGCCGTCACGCAGCACAGGCTCTCGATCTCGTCGCGCGAGGCAAGCTCCTTGACGAGCGGGGCCATCTTGATGGCCTCGGGCCGCGTGCCGAACACGCTCATAATGCGCAGTTTTTCCATTTATGCTTCCTCTTTTTTCTCTTCGTTGGATTCTTCTTCAGGTTCCGCAGGCACGGTTTCCGCCGGTGTGGCGGTCTCTGTGCGCTTCTCCTCTGCCGCGGCCTTTTCCGCCTGCATCGCCTTGTCGATATCGCGGCGGAAGATGACGCGCGAGGCAAGGAACGCCGCCACCGCCAGCGCCATCAGAAAAAGCATCGCCTTGATCGCGCCGCTCGACGTCAGCACCACGGCGGAAAGGCCTAAAATGCTGCTGATGACATACAGCGCCGCGACGGCCTGCTTCTGGTTGAGGCCCATGTCGATGAGGCGGTGGTGGATGTGACCGCGGTCAGGTGCCATCGGGTTCTGCCCGTGGGCAAGGCGGCGGATGATGGCAAAGAGCGTGTCGAACATCGGCAGGCCCAAAATCAGGAACGGCACCGCGAACGACACGATGGCGTAATACTTGAACAGGCCCTGAATGGAGATGGTCGCAAGAATATAGCCGAGGAACGTCGAGCCTGTATCGCCCATAAACATCTTGGCGGGGTTTTTATTGTACGGCATAAAGCCGAGGCACGCACCGACGAGCGATGCCATGACGAGCGCCACATTCCCCTCGGACACGAGCAGCGCGATGACCAGCATCGACACCGCGCTGATGGTGGACACGCCGCAGGCAAGCCCATCCAGCCCGTCGATCAGGTTGACGGCATTTGTGATGCCCACGATCCACAGCACCGTGATAGGGATGGAAAGCCAATTGAGCTCCCAGTATGGGCTGTCCGCAAAAACGTTGGGGTTGGAAAGGATCTCGATCACTACGCCGTGAAACACGGCGACAAGCGCCGCAAGGATCTGCACGCAGAACTTGAACAACGCGCGCAGCGGGGACATATCGTCCACCACGCCGAGCACCACAATGATCGATGCACCGAGCAGGATGCCCTTCATCTCATGGTCGACACGCACAAACAGCAGGATGCTGACGATGAAGCCCAGGAAGATGGCGAGACCGCCAAGGCGCGGGACAGGCTTTTTGTGCATGCGGCGGTTGTCCTTCGGCACGTCGATCGCGCCGATCTTATAGGCAAAGGACTTGACGAGCGGGCACATCAGAAAGCTGACGGCAAACGCGCACAGCATCGCCGCTCCCACGCTGAGCAGCAGTTCTTTCGGAATTCCGTTCATGTTTCTCACCTTTTACCGCGCTACAAAGCCGACTTTCTTGTAAACCTTGCGCAGCGTCTTTTCGGCGACATAGGATGCCTTCTGCGCGCCCGAACGGTATACGGACTCGAGATACGCCTTGTCGGCGAGGATGCGCGCGGCTTCCTCGCGGATGGGGCGCAGCGTTTCGATGACAGCGTCGCCCACGGCAGACTTGAACGCACCGTAGCCCTGGCCGTCGAACTCGCGCTCGATCTCATCAAAGCTTCTGCCCGTCACGGCGGAATAAATGGTCATCAGGTTGGCGACACCCGGCTTGTTGGCCGGATCATAGCGCACGCAGTTTTCCGTGTCGCTGTCGGTCACAGCGCGCTTGAATTTGCGGCGGATATCCTCCGGCTTTTCCATCAGATAAATAGAGCCGTTGGGGTCCTTGTCGGACTTCGACATCTTGCTCAGCGGGTCGCTCAGGCTCATCACGCGCGCGCCGACCTTGGGGATATACGGCTCGGGCATTTTGAACACGTCGCCATAGATGCCGTTAAAGCGCTGAACAATGTTGCGGCAAAGCTCAACGTGCTGCTTCTGATCCTCGCCCACGGGGACATAGTCGGGCTGATAGAGCAGGATATCCGCCGCCATCAGCGCAGGATAGGTGAAAAGGCCACCGTTGATGTTCTCGCTGTTTTTCGCAGACTTGTCCTTGAACTGCGTCATACGCGAGAGCTCGCCGAACATCGTATAGCAGTTGAGCACCCAGCCGAGCTCTGCATGCTGCGGAACATGGGACTGGATAAAGAGCGTGTTCTTTTCCGGATCGAGGCCGCAGGCGATATACTGCGCCAGCTGCTCAAGCGTGCGGCGGCGCAGCGCCGCAGGGTCCTGACGCACAGTGATCGAGTGCATATCCGCCATAAAGTAATAGTTGTCAAATTCCTCCGCACGGCCCGACCAGTTCTTGATGGCGCCGAGGTAGGATCCCAGCGTCAGATCGCCGCTGGGCTGGATGCCGGACAGCATCACCTTTTTGCGTGCCGCTTGTTCCATGTTTTCCATAGTCTATCTCTCCGATCTGTTGTTTTCTTTCGGTATTTATCTCCATCTGCGCGGAAAGCGCAGCTATCGACCCAATTTGTTATGTTACCATATTCCCTTTCAAAATACAAGCGCGGAGTTCCGGTTTTATCTGCTGACAATTTGCCCCACATATTGCATCATTTCATAAAACGCATCACAGCAGCTTTCTGCGCTGCTCGTGCTTATCAGGGAGTGGGGAATCCATTGACTTTTGGGGCAAAATATGATGTAATATTATGTCAATATTTTTGAATCCACTTCAGGAGGTCATCTATGTCCATCGACATGAAGTATTTTGAAGAAATGGAAGCGAAGATCCCGCACGGCAAGGTGCGCACGCGCTTCGCTCCCTCCCCCACGGGCTATATGCACGTCGGCAACCTGCGCACCGCGCTCTACACCTATCTCATCGCCCGCCACGCAGGCGGCACCTTCATCCTCCGCATTGAGGATACCGACCAGGGGCGTCTCGTCGAGGGCGCAACGGACGTCATCTACCGCACGATGGCGGAATGCGGCCTTTCCCACGATGAAGGCCCCGACGTTGGCGGCCCCGTCGCCCCGTATATCCAGAGCGAGCGCCGCGACACCTACGGCAAGTACGCCGAGCTCCTGGTCGAGCGCGGCCACGCCTACTACTGCTTCTGCGAAAAGGCCGAGAGCGAGGAGGACAGCGGCGAATTTGACCGCGCGGACGATCCCTGCCGTGATCTGCCGCTCGAAGAGGCCAAGGCGCGCGTCGCCGCGGGCGAGCCCTACGTCATCCGCCAGCGCATTCCGAAAGAGGGCACCACGACCTTCCACGACGCAAGCTTTGGCGACATCACGGTGGAAAATAAGACGCTCGACGATCAGGTGCTCTTGAAGCGCGACGGTCTGCCGACCTACAACTTTGCCAACGTCATCGACGACCACCTCATGGGCATCACCCACGTCGTGCGCGGCAGCGAATACCTCTCCTCCGCCCCGAAGTACAACCTCCTCTACGAGGGCTTCGGCTGGGAGGTGCCGACCTACGTGCACTGCTCCCCCGTCATGCGCGACGCGCAGCACAAGATGTCCAAGCGCAACGGCGACCCGAGCTACGAGGACCTCAGGGCACAGGGCTTCCTGACGCCCGCCATCCTCAACTATGTGGCGCTGCTCGGCTGGTCGCCGCGCGGCGAGCGGAGCGAGCAGGAATTCTTCACGCTCGACGAGCTGGTCGAGGCGTTCGACATCGGCGGCATCTCCAAGTCCCCCGCCATTTTCGACATCGAAAAGCTGACGTATTTCAACGCCAATTATCTGCGCAACCTCTCGCCCGAGGAATTCTGTAAGGTTGCTGAGCCTTACATCCGTCAAGCCGTTAAGAACGAGTCGTACTCCGCCAGCGAGATCGCAGCGCTCTTACAGGCCCGCTGCGAAAAGCTCACCGACATTCCTGAAAAGGTCGATTTCTTCGACGCTCTCCCCGAGTACGGCGTTGAGTTCTACACGAACAAGAAGTCCAAGACCAACAGCGAGGTCTCGCTCGACATGCTGAATAAGGTCCTGCCGAAGCTCGAGAGCCTCCCCAAGTGGACGAACGACGCCATCCATGATATGCTCGTCTCGTTCGCCGAGGAGCTCGGCGTGAAGAACGCGACGCTCATGTGGCCGCTGCGCATCGCCGTCGCAGGCAAGCTCGTCACGCCCGGCGGCGCGGTCGAAATTTGTCACATCCTCGGCCGGGATGAGACGATCCAGCGCGTCAAAGCCGGAATCGCCAAGCTGGCATGATCGACATGATCGAGCGGCGCTTTCCCACGCTTGGCCACGGGGTGCTGAAGCACGAATTTCTCAGCACTGCGGCGGCGTTTGGCGTGTTGGTGCTGCTGGGCTTCGGCGGTGCACTGGCTTTTCCCGATCTTGCACAGCGCGCGTTTGAGCACTTCACGCGCCAGATCGAGCAGTTGGGGCTCTCCAGCGATGTGCCGCAGCAGCAGATGATGGCGACGCTGTTTTTCAATAACGTCGTCGCAGCACTCCTCTCAATGCTTTACGGGCTGATCCCCTTCCTCCCCCTCAGCGCGCTGTCGATCGGCACGAATGCGCTGCTGCTCGGCGTGTTTGCGGCAATCTACCAGCAGCAGGGTCTGGGATTGGGCGTCTATCTGCTCGGCATCCTGCCGCATGGGATCTTTGAGCTCACAGGGCTGATCCTCGCCTGTGCAATGGGACTGCTGCTCTGCCGTACGGGAACCGACCGACTGCTGCGGTCAAAGGAAGCTCTGCCGCTCTGGCCGCGGCTGCTTGACTGTCTGCGGGCATTTCTTCTGCTTGTCGCGCCGCTGCTGCTGCTTGCGGCGCTGGTGGAGGCCTATGTCACGCCGCTGCTGATCGACCTTGCGATATAGTTGACTTTCCCGCAAAAGCTATATATAATATTTCCGTAAAGATACGACAATCTTTGACTGCATATCCGATCGGATATCACAGGAAAAGCACCGTTTTTGCGGCGCTTTTCCTTTTTCGGCCATTTTGTCCGCGTGCCTTTCCGCCGCGGAACCAGAGAGAAAGTGAGGACTCCCATGCCGCAGCCAGCCATTGCAAAGCCTGGGCAAACCGTGCGCAACATGACGGAGGGCAACCCCGTCCCCCTCATCTTGCGCTTCGCGCTGCCCATTTTCATCAGTCAGGTATTCCAGCAGCTCTACAGCACGGCCGACGTGTTCATCGTCGGTAAATTTCTCGGCACAAACGCCTTTGCCGCCGTCAGCTCATCGGGCACGCTCATCATGCTGCTCACGAGCCTTTTCATCGGCACCTCCATGGGCGCAGGCGTCGCGATCTCCAAATATTTCGGCGCGGGCGACTATGAAAACGTCTCGCGCGCCATCCACACAAACCTCGCCTTCGGCATCGTCTCCGGCACAGGTCTGACGCTTGTGGGCGTGCTGTTCACACCGACGTTCCTCGTCTGGATGAATACGGATGCGCAGGTCATGCCAGAGGCGGTACAGTATTTTCGCTATTACTTCCTCGGCGTGCTGGCCACGGTGCTTTACAATATGTGCGCGGGCGCGCTCAACGCGCTGGGCGACAGCCGCAGGCCTCTGCACTACCTTATCATTTCGTCGCTGACAAACATTGCGCTCGACCTGACGTTCATCGGTCTTTTCCGCTGGGGCGTGTGGTCCGCCGCGGTAGCGACGGTCATCTCCCAAACGGTCAGCTTCGTGCTCTGCCTGCGGCATCTTCTGCGCAAGGGTGAGGTCTACACCGTCACGCCGCGCAGCATCCGCCTACACGGCGACATGCTGCGTGAGATCGTGCGCTACGGTCTGCCGTCCGGCATCCAGAACTGCGTGATCGGCCTTGCCAATGTCATTGTCCAGTCGCAGATCAACTCCTTTGGTATGCTGGCCATGGCCGCCTACGGCGCACACTGCAAGGTCGAGGGCTTTGCGTTCCTTCCCATCACGAGCTTCACGATGGCCTGCACCACATTCGTCGGGCAGAACCTCGGTGCCAGGCAGTATGACCGCGCCAAGCAGGGCGCACGCTTCTGCATCGTCATCGCCGTCGTCATGGCGGAGCTGATTGGTCTCTGCTACTACCTTTTTGCGCCTCAGTTGATCGGCGTGTTCGACAAGAGTCCCGGCGTCATCGCCTTGGGCGTACAGCAAGCGCACACGGTCGCGCTCTTCTACTGTCTGCTGGCCTTCTCACATTCCATCGCGGCGGTCTGCCGCGGCGCAGGCCGCGCGGTCGTGCCCATGATGATCATGCTTTCGGTCTGGTGCGTCATCCGCATCATCTATATCATGCTCGTCGTCCACTTCTTCGGCGAAATTCGCTACATCTACTGGGCCTATCCCCTCACTTGGGCCATCAGCTCGACCATTTATCTCATTTACTATCTGAAATCCGACTGGGTACACGGTTTTGAAAGGCATCGCAGATGAACACTGTCACATTCCGTCTCCGCACTGTTACGCCGGACGATGCAGAGCAGCTGCTTTTGATCTACGCTCCCTATGTGGAGGAAACGGCAATCTCGTTTGAGTATGACATCCCGTCCGAGGCGGAGTTCCGCCGCCGCATCGAGAACGTTCAGAAAACATATCCCTATATCGCGGCCGAGGATGAGAGTGGTCGTCTGCTGGGCTATGCCTATACGCATACCTTCATTGCGCGCGAAGCCTACGACCACAGCGCCGAGACAACTATCTACGTTGCCAAGGATCTGCGTCACAGCGGTCTCGGCAAGGCGCTCTACGGCGCACTCGAGGACCTTTTCCGCGCGATGCACATTTATAATCTCTATGCCTGCATCGGTGAACCGCAGGGCGAAGAGGATGAATATCTCGGCTACAACAGCATCCGCTTCCACGAGCATCTGGGCTTCCGCCGCATCGGCTTGTTTGAGCGCTGCGGCTGGAAATTCGGCCGTTGGTACAACATGGTCTGGGCGGAAAAACTTCTGGGCGCGCATCCCACACAGCCCGAGCCGCTGCTCCCGTTCCCTGCACTGGAGCGTACGGCAGTGGACATGATCCTCGCGCGCTGGAGCAGAGCATAACGGAAAGAAAACAGAGCGCCGCCGCAGCGATACCGCTGCGGCGGCGCTCCTTCTATGCGCAAGGAATATGTTTTTTTTACTTGGCAAGGCCCGTGTAGTAGCGCTGGAGCATCGTGCAGACCTCGGCGCGGTTGATCTCGGCGGCGGGGTTGACGGTCAGCGTGCTGTCATCGGTGCCCTTGATGAGGCCGACGGAGACAGCCCAGGCGATAGCATCAACGTCAGCGGTGTCGATGGAGGCGTAGTCGGTCGCAGCTTCCACAGCCTTGCGCATCTCATCCGTCACCTTGGTATCGTATTTCTCATCAAGCGCGAGAGTCTTATAGAACATCGTAACGAAAGCGGCGCGGTCGACGTTCGCGGCGGCGTCAAAGCTGTCAGCGGCAATGATCTCCTTTTCAGCCGTCCAAGCCTGAGGCTGGGAATACCACTTCTCACCGGAGCCGTCGGTGGTATTGCCGGCGACACGATAGAGGACGGTCGCGAGCTCGGCCATAGTCATCTGCTGCGCGGGCGCGAACTTACCATCGCCAACGCCCTTGAACAGGCCATTGTCGGAGCAGTAGGTCACAGCGTCACGGTACCATGCCTTGGCCGCAACATCCGTGTAGGAAACAGACTCGGTGGCAACGGAGATGGCGAGCACGCCGGAAGGCATACGCTTGCCGGCAGCCTTTTCGCTGGTATAGTCAGCCTCGGTGGTACCGCAGACGAAACGGAGGGAACCGGTGTCCTTGCTGGTCTTCGCAAGGTCGGCGACAGTACCGTCAGCCAGCGCGCCGTTGGTCCAGCTGATGGCGATGGCGGCAGGAACTTCCGTGGAGGTTTCACCATCGAAGAAGTACTTGCCCTCGGCAATATCCTTGTAGGAGGGGGCAAACTTGGTGTACTCACCATCGGTGCAGGTAAAGCGCAGGGTGCTGCCCTCGGCGAAGGTCACACCCGCGTCGGCCAGCAGTGCATCAAGCGTCACATACTCGGTAGCGACGACGGCCTGCCAGCCGCTCTTGTTGTACTGGTAGCCGTAACCGTCTTCCTTGGTCTCAGCCAGCGCCTTGAGCTCGGCAGCCGTGTAGGACTTGACTGCGGTCTTGGGGCCAAACTCGCCGTTCTGGGTGTAGACGGTCAGCGCCGCTTCCTCATCGGCGGCCTGCGCACTCACACCAGTCAGCAGCGTGCAGACCAGCGTCAGCGCCAGAAGCAGGGATACGAATTTCTTCATAATGTTGTTTTCTCCTTTTCTTTTTTGGGTTTTATCAAAAAGCGTTGCGCTTATTGAACATTATTGCGCACTGCGGCACAGGATCTGTGCAAGCAGCATACGGCTTGCCTCTCCGCTGGGCTCCGTCAGCTCCGTCACGGTCAGAAGCCTTGCGTCATACGCCCACTTCACGCTGCCGCGTGCCCACTGGGATACCGCGCCCGCACCGGCTGGCAACATGAGCTCCCGCGGCCCCTCACCGCCGAGATAGCGCTGCATCAGCGCGGCTGCCTGCTCGACCGTGAGCGGCGCGTCTGGCGAGAAGGTCGTCTCGCTTGTGCCCTGCACGATGCCGGTCTGCACCGCCCATACGACCGCCCCGCGATACCATTCCGCTTTCAGGTCGGTAAACGGCGTATTGCCTGTGACCGTGGGGCTGCCCGCCGCGCGGTAGAGCGCGGTGACAAACATTGCGCGTGTCATGGAGCCGTTGGGATCAAAGGATTCCCCACTCACGCCCTTGAGCCAGCCCTGCTCCACGCAGTAGGCCACGTCGTCGTAGAAGCCGTCCTCTGCGCGGACGTCGGTAAACGGCAGCAGCGCTTTCCACGTCACGCCTTTCTGTGAAACGGACGTACCGAGTGCGGCAGCGTTCTCATAGCCCGTGCTGAATTTCGCGCTGTTGCCTGTGTGCGAGCGCGCGGAGACCACAGCATTTTCAAGCGTCACCTTTCCCAAAAGCGCGGCGGGCGACTTTTCGCTCTCCACGCGCACATTGCCACCCGACACGCGGATCGTATCCGCGCTCAGAACAGCGACATTGTCGCTGTCCGTGCGGCCCGCAAACGTCCCTCCGGCGATCTCGACCTGTGCGCTGTTTGCGCAGAACGCGCCTCCCGCAAAGCCGAGCTTGTCCGTCTTGAAAACGCTGAGCGTACCGCTCGTCTGCAGAATCCTTATGCCCGCTGAGGCCAGCACGCAGGCGTTGTTCACGCGCGCGGTGACCGAAAGCCCGCCCTCGCCGTTGATCGTAAGATCGCCAAGGATGCGAACGGTCGGATCCGGATCGCCCGGCGCATCGCTGCGGCCATCGAGCACGTTTTCACCAGCGAGCGTCAGCTTACCGCTCTGCATTGTCAAAAGCGTTGTCTCCCCACTGAGAGACACGTCTTCAAGCGTCAGTGCCGTGCCATGCCCCACGATGATACGCAGGCCGTCAAAAGGCCCATAGGCACCGCAGAGCGTAACCGTCAGGCCGTCTCCCACCGTTAGTTCACCGGTCGAAAACCAGGGGATATAGTAGGTACCGGACACCGTGATAGCATTATTCTCTACCATTGCAGGACGCTGCGGCTTTGCCGCCCCATTCTGTGGGGGCGCATCGACGGCACTGTCCTTCGGCTCCGGCACCGGAGTAAAAGACGGGATCTCACCGCTCGCTGTGATCTCCTGCACTGTGCCGGTCCGCCCAAGCTGGGGCAGTGCCCCCTCCACACTCTCACAGCCGCCATAGCGGAGGTTCTGCGCATAGCCGACAAGGCCACCGGTCGAAACGCGTGCATCCGTATTCGAGGAACTGACTGCACCCACCGCACGGCAGAGCGTGATCTCCGTTTTGTTGCGGGCAGTGGTGTAGCCAGCAAGCCCACCAGTGTAGCGGTCAGCGCTGACCACCGCGCCATAAGCGGCGGAGCGCGTCAGCGTACCGGCCAAGCGCCCCAAAAGCCCGCCTGTGCCGTAGGTCCCGCTGCGCGTGGATGTCACGTTGCCGAAACTCGCACATTCTTCGATGCAGTCCTCGCCCGAGTAGCTCACACCGATCAGTCCGCCGACACCGCTTGCACCGGTGACCGCGCCGTAGCTCACACAGCTTTTGACGTTCGTGCCGTTTGCAATGTAGGCCGCAAGACCGCCCGCGTGCGTACCGGCGGCGGTGACCGTCACATAGGAATCGCAGTTTTCGATGGCACAGCCGTCGGCATAGGCGACAAGACCGGCAGCATAGGACGCCGCGGCGGAGCCGCTCGACGTGCCGCAGACTGTGAGATCTTTGATTGACGCGCCAACGGCGCAGCCAAACAGCGCACAGTAGCTGCCCGCACTTTCGGCCCGCAGGCCCGTGATGACATGGTCCTGCCCATCGAATGTACCGCGAAAAGCCCTGCCCATGCTGGTACCGATGACCGTCCAGATGCGGGACGCACCATCCGTGCCACCGTGTGTGAGGGAAATATCACTGCCGAGGCGGACCGTCATGCCGGAGAAGTCCGTTCCGCCGTTCACCAGTACGGCAAGACCTGCAAGCTGTTCCGCCGTGGTTAGTGTATAGGTATTTTGCTTGCCGGTATACCAGCTTTTATCCGCACAGGACGACCAACTCTTACCGCGCGTGTTGCGCGTGCCGGTGATCGTCACCGCACTGCCGCCAGTCACGGTATAGGTACCGTCAACATTCTTTTCCGCGCCGCCTACGGTATAAATCACACCGCTGCGGTATTCGAGTGCATCGTCTGCGGGGACGGCATCCGTATATTCGTGCGTCAGCAGTGTAAGGATGTTTCCCTCAAGCACCATATCGCCGCTGTGGATCGGCTCGTTCGTAACGCTGACCATCGTTCCGTCCGGCTCATAGCGCCAGCCGGTGCGCCGAACCGCAAGATAGTAAGCGTCGGACTCCTCCCAGGTAAGCGAAGCCGTGCGGACCTTCTTAAAGACCGCGCCCACACTCACATCCTGCGTTGCGGCGAAGAAGCCGCCTGCGATGGGCTTTCCATTCACAGTGAAGTAAGAGAGCAGATAGCCTGCCTCAGGCTCAGCGGTCATCGAGATCGTGGTGCCGCGCGGCGTCCCGCCGGTGACAGAAAGCGCCAGCGCACCATGCTGCGGGCTCTCCGCCGTCACGGTACAGTTTTCCTGCGCGCCGCCATTTTCAAACCACAGCACGGGATAGCCGCCGTTGATCTTCCTTTCATCCGCAGCGAAAACCGCACCGTTGGCGTTGATCTTCGCAAGGAACGATGCATCCGTGATCTCGTTTGCGGATAACGCATGGCAGGAAACGCTGATTCTTTTGCTCACTCCCTTGTAGTAGCCGTTTGCGCTCGCATCATCGTCGCAGCCGGAAAGGTAGTAGCAGTTCGCCACGGTATAGGAGCCGGAATCATGCGAGCCGATAGCGTGGCCGTAGGAAACGCCGTTTGTGTCGATCGTGCCAACGTTGTAGCAGTTGTAAACATCCATTCCCTCGTTGGTGCCAAGGATACCGCCCGCGGGGCAGGTATAGATGGTGGAGATATGACCGGTATTGTAGCAATTCCGGATGCAGCCCTTGCCCCATGCGCTGCCGACGATGCCGCCGACTCCCTTGGAATCCGTCGAGCGGACAGAGGCACGGTTGGCACAGTTCTCCACGACCACGCCGTTCTCCGTTTCGCCGACACGCCCGACGATACCGCCAACCATGCGCCGGCCCAAGATGGAGCCGGAGGCGAGCACGAGATTGCGCACAGCGGGCTGCCAGCCATCGGAGAAATCAGCGGTAATGCCCGTATTATTATCGCACGCTCCGCCGAGAAAACCGACCACGCCCACCGCCATGCTGTAGGGAAAGCCCTTTTCGGCGTAGCGGTCGCAATAGAGATGGGAGATCGTATGCCCTTGCCCGTCCAGCACGCCGTTAAAGCGTGTGTCAATGGTCAGGCAGTCGCCCTCGGCCTCCTGCGGTTTCATCGGAAACTTTCCGCCAATGGGCGTCCAGTTGGGTCCCGACCAGGTGCCCGATACTGCGTCGTACACGCCGCCCATATCGAGGTCGGCGGTGAGATACACGGTCTTGCCCGCAAAGTCAATATCGCTCGTATAGACGGTGTCAAACACATTGCCGCCGCCCGCGCCCACGAGCATGACATTGTCGACGCAGATGCTTTTGAGATAACTCCTGTCGCCGGTGATCTTCGGCGCTGCCGGGTCCGCCATACCGTTTACGAGCGCAGCAAGGCCCGCCAGCTGGGCGGGCGTGGAGAGATAATACTCGCTCTTCGCAGGATCGTACCACGAAATATCGACGCTGCCGTCCCACACTTCGCCCGCCGCCAGCACAGTAGCGGGCAGCAGCGCGAATGAGAGCACAAGGCTCAGCAAAAGGGATAGGATACGCTTCATTGCTTTTTCCTCAGTTTCCATCCTTGATGATGTAATAATTCCCGCTTTTGGCATCGTAATAGACCCGTCCCATCTCCTGCAGGTCGCCGCCGTCGAGCACGGCGGAATCATCCGGTGCCTCGGTGAGGTCCGTTTCCTCAAAAGGGATAGGGTCGGCGGGCTGCCCGCTCTGCTGCGGGAGGGAAATATCCACATTCCAGTTGATGATCAGCGCCAGCATGATGCCGACGGCCAGCACGAGCATCGCATCAGCCAGATTACTGACCGAATCCATCGGGTTGACGCTCTTCTCCTCTCCGCGGCGGATGGCTGAGCGCTGGGAAAGCCTTGTCATACCGCCTCGCCTCCCCTGCTCTTTTCAAGCTCAAGTATCTCCTCCGCCAGCGCCTCAAGGATGGAACCGTACTCGCGGTACCATCCTCGGCGGACAGCGGAGATGACCGTGGCAAACGCTGCGGCCACAAGACCTGCAACAGTCGTATCAAAAGCCGTCAGCAGCGATGTGGAAAGTGTGTAGGTATCGCCCTGACCGAGGGCGATAATGCCCGGGCCAAGCGGGATGAGCGTGCCGAGAAGGCCAAACATCGGCGCAAGCTTCGCCAGCATCTCGCTGAGCTTGACGATCCTGTCGTATCGGCTCTGCTCAGCATCGAGCAGGCGCAGTGCCAGCGCCTCGCGCATGACGGGGGTAAAGCCGGGATGGTTCGTCAGTTCGGTCAGCGCGGCCTTCTGGCGGCGCAGCAGGCCGCTCGATGCGATCGTCGCGGCCAGATCGTCCGACGCGCGCAGCTGCTCCATCAGCTCCGGCAGAGCGACCTTGAGGCGGCGGCGTTCGGTGCAGTATTCCGAAATAAGCCAGCCTGTCAGCGCCGCTGCAAGCAGCAGGAACAGAATCAGCACCACGATAACGGGCACCTCCAGCGCGGAGGATACCGCGCGGAGCGCATCATGGATGCGGAAAGTGGTTTCGGTGGTATTCATGAAAGGTTTTCCTCTCTCTATGTTTTCTTATCGTTCGCGCTTCCAGCGCAGAAGGCCGTAGCCGAAGCCCAGCAGTGCACACAGACCCAGCAGTCCGAACGTCAGCGCAAGCGGCATCTTCTCCGGAGCCTGCAGCACGAGCTGGCTGCTTCCCTCGCCCATCGGCGCACCAGCAGCCGTCCCGGCGTTCTCCCGCGTCTGCCGCTCCAGCAGCGACGCGGGGATGATGTAAACGCCCTGCGCGCGCTCGGCACCACTGCCGTCCGGCACGTTCCCGTCGCTTAAGGTCTTTCCCCCGCCGCCGGAGCCGTCACCCACACGCACCACGGTCGTAACGCTTGAGGCACCGAAAGTCGCCGTGATCTCCGCCGTGCCGTCGCCGACCGACGTGAGATTGCCGTTCTCGTCCACACGCACCACGCGTTCGTCACTTGACGACCAGACGATATGGCCCGCGACATACTCGTTGAGCATCTCATCCTCCGCCGAAACGCCGACATGCAGCGCATGGTCGCTGCCGACTTTGAGCGCAAGCTCCGTCTCCTCGTTCGTCAGCACCGGCGTACCGGAAAAGGTGACGAGGATCTTATAGACATACTTCGCCGCCGAGCTCGTGCCCTTTTCCTCAGGGCTCGCCTGCCCGTAAAAGAGGTGGAAGCGGCTTCCGGTGGAATAGAGACTCGAATCCGCCAGCGCTTCAAAGTCGGCGCCCACAGCATCCCACTGGGTGTAATCCTCCAGCGCAAGCATCGCCTCGACCTGCTGCGCGCCGACCCAAAGGTCGCCGCCTCCATCAGCGGCGCAGAGCTCGCCGGTTTCCTCGTTCGCGGCAAGATAGGGAAAATAATAGCGCGGCGTGTCAAAAAGCGAGCGTTTGGTGAACGAGCGGTACGCACCGTTCTTATGATCTTTTGTGAAAAAGTCGATAGAGGCAATAGAATTGAGATCCACACCCGCATGCTCCAGCAGGTCGCGGATGTAGAAGCCGCGGCCCAGCGCCAGATAGGTGCGCGAGCCGTTGTAATAGGAGTAGACAACCTCATGCGTGTCGAGCGCACCGCCGTACCAGTCATCCAGTTCCGTCCAGTGGTAGGTCGCCTTTTCGACGTATTGGTCCTCGCTCCAGCCAAAATATCCGATGTAAACGCCGATCGTGTCGGTCACAGCGTCAGCCTGCACACTGACCGTCAAAAGCGTGCACAGCGCCGCAAGCAACAGCGCGCGGGAAATGATCCGTTTCAGGCGCATGGCATCAGCCCTTCCCTGTGGAGCCGGCAAGCATCGTACCCGCCTCTTCGTCGGTAAGGTCGTAATCCCACAGAAGCGCAAAAATCTCCTGTGCCTTTTCCGCCATGTCATAGTCATAATACTGCGGGTAAAGAAGATTTCCCAGCCACCATACCCCCAACAGCATGTTGATCGACGGCGGATTCGACAGCCAGTTATACGGCATCCCCGGTATCTCGTAATAGCTCCCGCTGCGGATGGCGGTCAATTCCGCCCATGCGGGATCGTCCGCCGCCTGCGCATAGATGCTGCCGGAGGCAAAAAGGATCACATCGGGATCAAAGTTATAGAGCTGCTCCAGATTGATGGTGTTGCCGCCGCCTCGATTCGAAACTTCGGGCACGACGATGGCATTGTCCGCGCCGACGAGCGAGAGCACCTGCGCCTGCGTGGAGCCCTCCGCATTCGTATCAAGGCCCGAAACGCCGGAGGTGTACATCACGCTCACGCGCTCCGCGTCTGTGACCCTTGCACGATTCTCTTCCGCCATAGCGACTGTCTCCGCCGCAAAGTCGGCGAGCGCGTTCCCGCGCGCCTCCTTGCCGGAGAGGATAGCGCCAAGCGTACGGAACATCTGCTCCATGTGCACAACGTCCGCCTCAATGAAAATGACGGGGATACCGATCTGCTTTTGCAGTGCGTCAAGATCGGCGGCCATGTTTTCCTTACGGTCGCCAAGGTCGATAATGACCTGTGCATCGCAGGCAAGCAGCGTTTCCAGATTCAACGTGCTTTTGCTGCCGTACATCTGCCCAGTCGTGGGCAGCGTGAGCAGGCACTGCGGCAGATACCTGTACTGCGCGCTTGAGGGCGTTGCGCTGATGGAAACCATATATTCCGGCGCAACGGAGGCAAGGATCATCGTCGCCACCGCGCCGCTGGGGGCCACGCGCGTCAGCTCCTTAGGGAGCTGCACCGTGCGGCCAAGTGAATCGGTAAAGGAGACTGTCTCGCCCGCGTCGTCCGCAGCCGCCCCGCCGGAACAGGCGGTCAGCAGCGACAGCAGCAGCGCAGCAGCCAGAAAAAGGGATAAAAAGCGTTTCATAGGGTCCCTCTGTTTCGTTATTCTTGATTTAGAATAGTGTAGCGCAGCGAGGGGGCAATGTCAAGCGGGCGGGAAAGCGTTTTGCGTGCATTTCTCTTTTTTCTTGACGCGGGCGCCGCGCCGTGATACCCTTTCCAATAAGCATTATCTGCGCAGGGATCACTCTCGCGCAGGGGAAGGAGGCCGCCATGAACAGAAGGGAAAAGCTGCGCTTTGCGCTGCTCGTTCTGCTCTTCCTGCTGGTCTTCCTGTTCTCATTTGTCATCGGCCGCTATACCGTAAGTCCCGCGAAAACCGTCTGTATCCTGGCGGATGGTCTTCTGCGCGGCGCGGCAGGGATTGTCAACCGTTTTCCCTTTGCAGATGTCAGCTGGGGCCTCGCTCCGTTCTGGTCGGGTGCGGAGGCCGCGGTCGTGCTGAATGTGCGCCTGCCGCGTATTCTGGCCGCGGCGCTCATCGGCGCGGCCCTCAGCGCCGCGGGCGTTTCATATCAGGGTATGTTCCGCAACCCGATGGTCTCGCCGGATCTGCTCGGCGCTTCCACCGGCGCGGGCTTTGGCGCGGCGCTGGCGCTGCTGCTGTCAATGAATTACTTCGCCGTGACGTGCAGCGCATTTCTCTTCGGTCTGGCTGCGGTACTGCTGGCCTATCTCATCAGCCGGAAAAGCCGCATGGACATAACGCTCTCGATGGTGCTCTCCGGCATGATGATCTCGTCGCTGTTCACATCGGGCACATCGCTGATCAAGCTCGTGGCGGACACAGACAGTCAGCTGCCCGCCATCACCTATTGGCTGATGGGTTCGCTCACCAGCGTGCGTGCGCGCGATGTGCGCTTTGCCGCGCTGCCGATCCTGCTGGGCCTTATCCCGCTGCTGCTGCTCCGCTGGCGCATCAATCTGCTGACGCTCAGTGAGGCTGAGGCACGCAGCATGGGCGTGGATACGCGGCGGCTGCGCCGCATCGTCATCCTCTGCGCCACGCTGATGACGGCGGCCAGCGTTTCCATCAGCGGCATGATCGGCTGGGTGGGGCTCGTGATCCCGCACTTTGGGCGGATGCTCTTCGGCTATGATTACCGGCGGCTGCTGCCCGCCTCGGCACTGCTGGGTGCGTCGTTCCTGATGCTGGTGGACACCATCGCCCGCACCGTGACCACAGCAGAGATCCCACTGGGCATCCTTACAAGTTTTGTCGGTGCGCCGGTATTTCTGTATCTCATCTTGTCGGGAGGAACGGATCATGGCGATTGAAGCACGCGCGCTCTCATTTTCCTACGGCGGCGCACCGGTGCTGCGCGGGGTCGGCTTTTCCGCGCACGGCGGCGAAGTTATCGCCCTGCTGGGGCCGAACGGCGTGGGAAAATCCACGCTGCTGCGCTGCCTTTTGGGCTTCCTGCGCCCATCGGAGGGGACAGTGCTTGTCAATGACCGCGCCATCGGGGATTATTCCCGCCGCGCGCTCGCGCGCGAGATCGCCTATATTCCCCAGTCCTACTTCCCCACCTTCAACTATACGGTGCGGGACAGCGTTCTCATGGGTGCGACGGCAAGGCTCGGCACGCTGGAATCCCCGGGCGCACAGGAGCATGCGCGCGTCACGCGTACGCTGGAGGAGCTTGGCATTGCGCACCTCGCTGACCGCGGCAGCTGCCAGATCAGCGGCGGCGAGCGACAGCTCATGCTGCTGGCACGCGCGCTGGTACAGGACGCGCATGTGCTCATCATGGACGAGCCGACGGCAAACCTCGACTACGGCAACAGCTTCCGCGTGATGGAGCGCATCGAGCAGCTGGGAAAGCGCGGCTACACGGTCATTTTCTCCACGCACGAGCCCAACCATGCCTTCCGCTACGCCACCCGCGCGCTGGCCATGAGCAACGGCACGCTGCTTGGCGACGGCGCACCGGACAAGGTGCTGAGCGAGGGATTGCTCTCTGCGCTCTACGGTGTAGAGGTCGCCGTGCGGCAAGTCACAGTGGGCGGACAAAGCTACGCAGTATCCGTCCCCTGCCGCGGTATTTCCCCGGAAATGTAAAAAGGCCTCCCTGCGCGGCGGGGAAGCCTTTTTCCTTTTATACTAAACGACATACCTGCCGATCATTTGAACGTAGCGGTAAATTCGATGCGCCCGTCCACGCAGCGGGCCGTGATGGTTCCGCCGTGCGCCTCGGCGATCGAGCGCGCGATGGAAAGTCCAACGCCGAAGCCGCCCGTCGCACTCGTGCGCGACTTGTCGGGACGGTAAAAGCGGTCGAAAAGCCGCCCCGTTTCCTCGGCGCTCAGCGCCTCGCAGGGGTTGCTGCTGCGCAGCACGACAGTACGGTGCTCGCGCCGCAGGCTAAGGGCAATGCCGCCGTCTGCACCCGCATACTTGACCGCATTGTCCATCAGGATAGACACAACCTGGCGCAGTGCCGCCTCGTCACCGTGATAGACGATCCCAGGCGCAATGTCGAGCGCGAGCGCATGGCCCGCGGCCTCTGCGCTGTCACGGAAGGATTCGGCGGTCTCCTCTACGGCGGCACTGAGATCAAAGTCGCCCAGCGTCAGCGGCGGCTCCTCCTCGTCCATGCGCGAAAGCGTGACGAGTGAATTGACGAGCCCGCTCATTTTCTTCACCTGCGCAAGCGCCTTGTCGATCCATTTCTGCTGCCCGACCTCCATCTCCAGCACCTTGAGGCTGGTGGTGATAACGGTCAGCGGCGTTTTGAGTTCGTGGCTCGCGTCAGTGATGAACTGCTTCTGCTGCTCGGCACTGCGCACCACGGGGTCGATGGCCCGGCGCGAGAGCAGCACGACCAGCAGATACACCAGCGCGATGCACGCCGCATCCGCGATCAGCGACCACAAGGCAACGCTCTTTACCGCGCGCAGCTGCTGGAAAGCATCGAGGAAGATCGCCATATTGCGGTCCTCCCCCGTGTGGACCACATAGAACTTGTAGCCCGCACAATAGCCATAGCCCTCACCGTGGGCAAGCGCCTTTGCAAGGTAGGCTGGCACATCCTCCTCGGTGACGGCGGCAATACTCGTCAGTTCTGCCTGTGTGAGAACGCCGCCATCCGTATAGCGCAAAACAAAAAAGCGCGTGGAAAATGGTGTTTCCGATGTAAAGGGGCCTCCCTTTTCATCCCATGGTTTTTCAGGAATATCCGGCTGTCCGCTGGTTGTGCTGCCGTCATCGCCTTCGGGAACGGGCTCTTTGGGACGCAACGGGATCGTACCCTGGTTTTCGTAGATCAGCGTGAGCGTCTGGGTAAGGTCAGAATCGGTGGAGATAAAGTTCGCTGTGTTGACGATCACCGTCAGCAGCAGCATCACGAGCGCCACGGAGAGCGTAGCGATGCGGATAAAGCGCCGCCGCAGCCGTTTGATCATGTTTTGTCCTCCAGCAGGTAGCCCATGCCGCGCACCGCACGGATACTGACGGCAGAGCCGATGGCCTTGAGCTTTTTGCGCAGGTTCGAGATGTGGACCCACACAACGCTGACCTCCGCGTCACTGTCCCAGCCCCAGACCTGCTCCATGATACGCTCGGCGGTGAAGAGCATACGCGGCGAACGCAGAAAAAGCTCCATCACCTGAAATTCGCGCCCGCTCAGGCGCACCATCTCGCGCCCGCAGCTCAGCATGCCTGCCGCGCAGTCAAGCGCCAGATCGCCGAATGTCAACACCGTCGGCTTATAGTCCCCCGCACGGCGCAGCAGCGCCCGTACACGGGATAACAGTTCGTCAGGTGCAAAGGGCTTGGGGAGGTAGTCGTCCGCTCCGGCGTCAAAGCCTTCCACGCGGTCGTCCTTCTCGGCTTTGGCCGTGAGCATCATCACGGGGGCGGAAAAGCCGTCCGCCCGCAGACGGCGCAGCACCTCAATGCCATCCATTTTCGGCATCATCACATCGAGGATCACGGCCTCATAGCCGCCGGAGGACGCGTAGTCATAGGCATCCTGCCCGTCGTAGACAGCGTCCACGGTAAACTGATTTTTCTCAAAAAATGCGGTGAGCGCCTCGGCGAGATCACGCTCATCCTCCGCGATCAGCAGTTTCATGTCCATCACTCGCTTTTGTTATACCGTAACTCTGTGCAAATGGCAAGAGGAAAGCTTCAAAGTGTCTCCCGTTCCGCGACCTTGCCGCACACGATGCTCAGATTTCCGTTGCGGCAGCGCAGCTCATCGAGAAACGCCTTCGGCACCTGCGCATCCTTCAGACGGATGCGGTAGCGCAGCTCGTAGAGTGTGCCCATACCGCTGGTCTTCACGCGCTCAAGCGTAAAGGCGTTGGTGTAGCGCGCGAAGATATCGTCAAAAAGTCCGTCGTAATCCAGTTCCTCAGGAATGGTGATACGAAGGTCGCGCTCCTGCCCGTCTGCGCCGCTGAAATTCAGCGAACGCAGAGCGAGCATAAAGAGCGCTATGAGGAAGAAGAAGAGTAAAGCAAGGAAAAGATAGCCCATACCGGTAGCAAGGCCCAGCGCCATGGCAAGGAAGATCGCGCCGATCTCCTGTGCGCTGCCCTGCGCAGAGCGGAAGCGGACCAGGCTGAATGTCCCCGCCACTGCAACGCCCGCGCCGAGATTCCCGTTGACGAGCATGATAACCACCTGTACGATAGCGGGCAGCACCGCAAGCGTCAGTGCAAAGCTCTGCGTGGTGCGGCTGCGGAAGCGTGCGAGCAGCGCGGTGCCGAGGCCGAGCGCGAGCGACACGGCGGTGCAGAGCAGAAAGCTCTCCAGCGTAAGAGAGGAAGTAAGGATCGAATCAAGCACTGTAAAGCGCCTCCTTTTCATGATAAACGTGTTCCTGCCCGATTGCGAGATGCTCGCGGTAGCACAGGCCGTATTTGGAAAATGACACAGGGTACGCACCCGCCTCGCCGAGAAGTCGGCTGAGCCACAGCGGCGCGGCGTCCGGGATCTTGATCTCCATGAGGATGCGGTTTTGCGGCAGCAGCAGCGCCCCCGCCCCGCCTGCGCGCAGATCCAGCGCCGTATCGCGCCAGCGAAGGTCGGTATCGAAGGTCATGCGCAGCTCATGCTGCTCGATCCCCGCAAGCGCCATGCGCTCATATCCGATGAACACGCGCGGCTGCGTATGGTGAAAGCACTGGAACCACTCGATCTCACGGCTGATCTGTCCGCCCGGGGAAAGCGCGAGATCTCCGCTGAGATACCGCGGGGCCAGACCCGCCGCAAGCTCCACGCGCCGCTTATAAACAATGCCGCCGACCTTTTTCTTGATCTCGACGAACACACCGTCCTGGGGACGCGGCGTGCCATAACTGCGCACACGCAGCTTTTCCTTATAATATGGCTTTTCAAGCGATGTGCGGATGAGGGAATCATCCTCGGTATCATAATAGATGTTGCTGATGGGATAGCGCCCGTAGGCGTCTTCCTTCATATAAGCGCGCACACCGTGCAGAATAAATTCCTGCTGTGCGGGCGTGAGCAGGTACTTCTTTTCGTACCGACGGAAACAGGTCTCTGCCATGTCAGCACCTCCTTAATCTGCGCCGAGCATAGCACCCTTTCCTAAAGGCAGGCTAAAGGGAGTAAAAAAATCTTTTTTCCCTGTCTTTAGCTTCTCTTAAAGTTCCCGCGCTACAATGCCCGCACAGAACATGAAAGGACGGTGTTTCAAATGAAACGCATTTTCTTATCCTTCCTCTGCATCGCAGCCCTGCTGCTTTCGCTCGCAGGCTGCGGCGCAAACGGAGCAGGCGGCAGCGCCGCCGATATCGCCGCTGATGATACCGATGAATATGATGCGGAAAACGCCATCACGCTCGTCTTCTCCGACAACGGTGTGAGCGGCGGCACGGGCGACGGCGTGGAGACCGACGGCACAGCCGTCACCATCAGCGCGAGCGGGACCTATGTGCTCTCCGGCAGCTGCGCAGACGGTTCCCTTAAAATAAAGAAGGGAACGCAGGGCGTGACACTGGTGCTCAGCGGCCTTTCGCTCACAAGCAGCGACACAGCACCCATCACCTGCGGCAAATCGACAGAAGTGACGCTCCTCACCCTCTCCGGCACGGTAAATGAACTTGCCGACAGTCCGGAGAACAACGACGAGACCTCGCCTGAAAATGAGAACGCCGAGAACGCAGTCATCAAATGCAAGGACGGCTCCGTTGTGACGCTCTGCGGCGGCGGCACGCTGAATATCACCGCGCTCGGCAAAAACGGCATCAAGTCCGGCGCGACGACCGATGAGGATGGCGAAGCCAGCCTGACAATCCGCGACCTGACACTGGACATCACCGCCTCTGTCAACGATGCCATCAATGCCGAACAGCTGCTGAACGTGGAGAGCGGCGTCATCACCATTACTGCCGCGGATGATGCCATCCACTGCGACTATGTGATGAACGTCGGCACGGACGGCACGGATGGCCCCAGCATCACCGTTTCCGACTGCTACGAGGGGCTTGAGGCTGCGGAGCTGAACATTCTCTCCGGCAATATCGCCATCCACGCGAGTGACGACTGCCTGAATTCCGCCAATGGTGACCTTTCCGGCTACGCTTTCACATTGACCGTTTCCGGCGGTACGCTGGTGATGGACACCACGAGCGGTGACGGCATCGATTCCAACGGCGATCTCACGATCAGCGGCGGCACCGTGATCGTCTGGACCGCCAACACCGCCGACAACCAACCCCTTGACGCTGACGGCACCATCCGCATCACCGGCGGCACGGTGCTCGCGGCCGGCGGCAGCGCAGGCATGGGCATGACGCTCGAAGCGTCACAGCCCTACGTTACCTTCGGTTCCGGCCGCATGGGCGGCGGCTTCAGCGGACAAAGGCCCGATAGCCAAAGCGGTGAACGTCCCGAGCTTCCAAGCGGAGAGGCTCCCGACGGCATGACCGCGCCGCCCGAGCTGTCTGACGGCGCAAGCGGCGAACGTCCCGAGCTTCCGAGCGGCGAGGCCCCCGACGGCACGACCGCGCCCCCCGATTTGCCTGACGGCGCAAGCGGCGAACGCCCCGAGCTTCCAAGCGGCGAAGCCCCCGACATCTCCGCAATGACCGGCGATGCCGACACCGTCTCTATCACCAAGGGCAGCACCATCACGATCCAGGCTGCGGACGGCAGCGTGCTCTACAGCGGCGAGGCTCCGTGCAGCGCAGGCTATGTGTTTTTCTCCTCCGCCGACCTGACAGACGGCATGAGCTATACCCTGCTCAGCGGCGGCACGAGCCTTGCCGAAGCTACCGCCACCACCGAGGCACAGAGTGAGAGCTTCGACGGCGGCCGGCGCCCCGACGCAATGCCCGCGGGACGCAGCGGCGGCAGTATCTGATACTGAAAAACACACCAACAGCAACGCACCCCATGATCCAAAAGCGCCGACGCATGGTTAAGGCCATGCGTCGGCGCTTTTTACTTTCAGGATACGCCTGCCCATAAGGCGCTCAACCGCTGCGCGGGCGCGTTAAACCGCGCCGCCATTGCACGTCACCGCGCAATGCGCTATACTAAGAGGCATCAGGGACGTCCGAACACCGAAGGAACGGAGAACACAATACCATGAATATTGAGATCGGCAGCAAGATCAAAACGCTGCGGCTTGCCAAGAGCATGACGCAGGAGCAGCTTGCGCAGGAGCTGCACGTCAGCGCACAGGCCGTAAGTAAATGGGAACTGGGCAGCTCGATGCCGGACATCCAGCTGCTGCCCGCGCTGTCCGTCACGCTGGGCACGAGCATCGACGCGCTCTTTTCTCTGACGGACGAGAGCCGCTTTGCACGCATTGACAACATGCTGGAGGACAAGCGCTTTCTCACACGGCAGGAATTTGAGAGCGAGGAGCGATTTTTGCAGGACAAATGCCTGGACGCCGGAGAAAAAGCGCGTGCAACGCTTCTGCTCGCCAAGCTCTATTGCAAGCGCGCAAGGGAGTATAACGATCTGGCCTCTCCCCTCGCCCGCCGCGCGCTGGAGCTTGATCCTCAATGCAAGGAAGCGCACAACGCTGTTTTTGACGCGGAGGGCGGCATGTATCTCGACTGGAACGCGGTGAACCGCTACCGCACCATCACCTTCTACAAGGACTTCATTGCACATCATCCTGATGAGCAGAGCGCATACCCGTGGCTGCTCGATCTGCTGACTGCCGACGGGCGCTGCGCTGAAGCGCGCGAATATGCGGAAAAAATGCGTCGGCTCGGCGAGAGCTTCAACGACGAGCTGTATCTCGGCATCATCTGCAAGGCAGAGGGCAAGCCGGACGAGGCGCTCGCACACTGGGAAACGATGTGCGCACGCTATGGTGATAAGTGGCAGTCCTGGGTCTCGCGCGCCAGCGAGCTCGCCAAGCTCTGCCGCTATGACGAGGCCATCACGGACTACGAAAAGGCCATGACGCTCATGCCGCATCCGCAGTTCGTCGACCCCGCAGAAGCCATCGCACAGATCTGCGAGATCCGCGGTGACCGCGCGCAGGCCATTGCATACTATGAAAAGGTCATCTCCATTCTGCGCGAGGACTGGCATATCACGCAGGGCGAAAGCATCGACCTGCCCCGCCGCGCTATCGAACGCCTGCGCGGGTCCACCGCGGAATGACCGCCGGAACAGGAAAAGCGGAGTCGGGTCCGACTCCGCTTTTTGCGTCTTTTCAGTTGTCCGCGTCTGCGATATCCACCGTCAGGTAGGGCGGGAACGGGATCGCATCCTCGCCGGTATATTCCAGCAGCAGACGGTTGCCGTCCTCCTCGACCTCTTCAAAGCCCGCGAGCTTATAGGTGATATACATGATACGGTTGTGCTCGGTCTCCAAAAACTCCGCTTGCAGCCTCTTGCCGAGGCTGTGGGCCATCTGCGTGGCATAGGCCAGCAGCGCCGAGCCGATGCCGCGCGTCATCACGCGGCAGGAAACGATCAGCAGCTTCAGGTGCAGCGCATCGGGCCTATTCTCCAAAAGCAGCAGGCCGACCTTTCCGCTGTCGCCGTAGTCATCGTGCAGGCCGCAGATGCGGAAGATATGATCCGGCGACTGCGACAGCGCCAGCAGTTCCTCATACGAGAAGGTGTAGCCCGTAGAGTTGAGCTGATGGGTGCGGATGGTCAGTTCCTCGACGCGGCGCAGATCCTTTTCCGTCACGCGGGAGATATCCATGCGCATGTGCAGCGTAGAGAGGAACTCCTCGGCGCTGCCGCCGAAAGAGTGCTCCGCCGTCTGGCGGTCGATATCCGCCTGATACATTTTGCGGCGGTTGGCGGAATCCTCTGTGATGAAGCGTACCTGAAACTCCGCCTTTTCCGGCAGCACGGCGGCCTCGGATGCGTCATAGGTGCGGACCTTGGGGTGTGCAAAGCGCACCTCGTCGCGCTCGAAGGGATTGTCGTCGACAAAGGCGACAGCTTCGGGCTTGAGATTCAGCGTTTCGAGGATCGTCCGGACGGATGCGGATTTTGCATCCCAGGAGATCTGCGGACAGAGGAAGTAATCCTCAATACCAAATTCCCTCAGCCTCTTCATCGCGGCGCCATGGTTGTTCTTGGAGGCGATGGACTGGATGATACCGCGTCGGTCCAACTCATGGATCGTATCGAGCACGCCGCCGCGCAGGCGCGCCGCGCCCCCCTCGCTCAGCACGCCCTCCCAGACCGTACCGTCCAGATCCCATACCACGCATTTGATCTGAGCAGGCTTGTCGCTCATTTCTTTCCGCCTCCTCCGTTCAGATGCGCCGCAACCAACTCCGCCATAGCGTTGATGGTGTGGAAGTTCTTCTCACTGATGTCCTTGCGCCCGAGCTTAATCTTAAATTCCTTTTCAATGAACATTACGATCTGCAGTGCAAAGAGCGAGGTGATGTACTTGCTCTTGAACAGCTCCGTGTCGTATGCAAGGCCGTCCGCGGGCTTGAGCTGCGCGAGAAAACCATAGATTTTTTCTTTGATCTCCTGAAGTTCCATAAAGCTGCCTCCTGTTTTTAAAAGTTTGGATCACGCCGGTCGGAAACGGCCGGTATTGTCGTCAGTACAGAGCCTGTATGGCGTTGCCGACCCGCTCGATCAGCTCGCCCGCCTCCAGTCCGCCCTCCACATTGACGCGGCGAAGCCGATAGAGCGACTGCGGCGCGCCCTTGAGCAGCTGATTTGCGCCATAGTCGATCGTCACCGTGACCCGCGCACCCGACTCATGCAGCACGATTTCCGACAGTTCGGAATAAAAGCCGTAGGGATAGGTGTATACGGGCAGGGGCTCGCTCACCACGTCGGAGAGCTGCTGCTGCGCCATAGCGTAATCCTGAGCCAGCGCGGCGGCGTAGTCCCCGGCGCGCTCGCCGCTCATCTGCAGCGCGCCCTCGCGGCAGTTTTCTCCGTCGAGCGAAGCGACCTGGTGCATATCATAGCTGTGCGTCGTGAGCGTAAGGACCCCGCGTTCTACCCAGGGGCGCGCCGCCTCAAGCGTGAAGTGCGGGATGATCTGCTCGCCAGTATCCTTGTAGGTCGTATGGCCGACAGAAACGCCGATCACGGCGATATTGGCGGAAAAACCGTATTCCGCAAGAAGCGGCGCCGCCAGATCAAGATTATCCTGATACCCGTCATCAATGCTGATGAGCACGGCCTTTTCCGGCAGCGCAGCGCCGCCGTATACAAAGTCGAGCAGGTCCTGATAACCGACGGACGTATACCCCGCGCTGCGCAGCGCGCGCAGCTGGGCCTCAAAATCGGAGACCAGAACGCGCGTGCCGTCCGCTTCCGCCGCGTTCTCGGTAAAGGAATGATACATAAGGATCGCGACATCCGCCGAGAGGGCCGCCGGGTCCGTCTGCCCGTCGTAGGCGGCCGCAACTACAGCGGCGGCATTTTCTGTCGTTGTCAGCGTGCCGAAGCCCTCCGGCACATAGACGGACGCATCGCCGAAAAGCGTTGCCAGCACCATACCGCCGACATTATTGCGGAAATGGACCTCATCGTAGAAATAGCGCAGATCGGCGTTGACGCCGCCCCCGCCCCAAAAGCAGTAAAAGTCCGTAAATTCCGCCACGCGCGCAGCCAGCTCTGCTACTTCCTCGCGGGGATACGCGGCCAGTTCCGCATCCGAAACGGGAACGCCCACCAGCGTAAAGGATACATCGTTGTCCATACAGAGCTGCCGGATCTCCCGGATCGCTGCGACAGCCTCGTCGATGTAATCCATCGTACAGGGGGCCACATAACCGCTCAACCCCTCATAAGCAAGGTAGCTCGCCATATCGTTGATGGGCGAAGCGTCGCGCCGGATCTTATTGTAGCAGCCAGTCTCGGGAACATAAACGCAGGAGGCATCCGGCAGGATACCCGCCCGAGCGCGGCTGATAAGCTTGTCCCAGCTGTAGCTCAGATTAGCGAAGAGATATCGGCCATAGAACGTGAGTGCCGCATCGCCGCTGGCCTTGCTGTGCATGCAGGTCTTCAGGTCCGACTGCGAACCGTTGTCGTAGTAGTTGGCACACTCGGGGTCGAACGTCAGTATGATATTCTTGACCTCGTAATGCTCGATCAGGTAGTGCGCAAGCTGTGCCTCGTCCTTCAGATCGCCGCCGTACCAGGTCATGTTATAATAGCGGTCCCCCGTGTAGGCGTTCAGCGCGTCCACGCTGAGCGACGAAGCCTTTGAGCTGCCGATCACATAGGAATCGTAATCCTGATGGTGCTGCTCGAGCCATGCGATCTTCGCCACGCGGGGATTCTGCGTCATATCGTAGGCGTACCACTGCATCAGGCGATCGCCGAAAACGCCGAAGGGATCGACGGCGGCGTTGAACAGCGCCAGCAGCGCAGCAAAGCCCAGCAGTGAAGCGAAAAATACCCGGATCCATTTTTTGACTGACATGATATGCTCCTTGCGGCGATGCATCAGAAATTAAAGTACAGGAAAGTGGACACCTTGCTCATATTCAGCAGCGAGACAGCCATCAGGAAGCCGCACCACACGCCATCACGCAGCGTGAAACGCTCCTTTTCCGCCAGCGCGTTGCTGTTGGGACAGCAGAACGTGATGACGGCAGAGACCGCCAGCGTGAGGCACAGTGTCAGGTTCCCGCGTGCGAACGTCAGCGCGCTTTCCAGCAGCGCCGCCGGTGCGGACCACGATGTAAGGGAGAACATCCGCCGGTAGATGAGGACCGCCTGCGTAAGGCCCGTGCAGTCGAACAGCACGCGGATCAGAACAGAAACGAAAAACGTCATCGCCACGGCGAGCGCGGCGGGCAGAGGCTTGCGCATCTTGAGCGCACGGTAGTTGCTGACGCAGACGAGCACCCCGTTGACAAGGCCCCAGGCGATGAAGTGCCAGCCCGCGCCGTGCCATACACCGGAGACGGCAAAGGTCAGCATCACGGCGAAGAACAGCTTCCACAGTCCGTCGCCAAAGTGAAAAACATTGTCAAAAACGTATTCATTGAAAAAGCGGGAAATGGTGATATTCCACCGCCGCCAGAACGAGGCGAAGTCCCGCGCCTTATACGGTGAATCAAAGTTGATGGGCAGATGCACGCCGAAAAACGCACCCAGACCCCGCGCCATATCGATATAGCCGGAAAAGTCAAAATAATAGGCAAACGTATAGCACAGCACACCCATCCAAGCCTCCACCGTGGTCGCCGTGCTCACATCGCCGGCGTAAAATGCAGAGGCATAGTCGATCATGGGGTTGGCGAGCAGGATCTTTTTTGCACAGCCCACGGAAAAGAGCATGATACCGCGGCAGATATCCGCAGAGGAAAAGCCGCGCAGAGCATCTCCCCTGATCTGTGGGACCAGCTCGTCCTCCTTCACCACAGGGCCGACAATCAGCTGTGGGAAAAAGCTGATGAACAGCGCATAATCCAGAAACGAGACCAGTTCCGCCTCCCCACGGTAAAACGTGACGGTATACATGAGGATCTGGAAGGTAAAAAAGGAAATGCCGATGGGCAGGATCGTGGAAAGCAGCGGCAGGTCTGTTTTGAAGAAAAAGTTGATATTTTCAAGCAGGAAGTTGGTGTATTTGAAGTATACCAGAAGCCCGATGTTCCATACCACCGCCGCAAGCAGCAGCAGACGGCGCAGCACCGGTCTTCCCTCCGCCCTGCCGATCGCCGCTGCGATCAGGTAGTTGAGCACGATGGAGCCGGTAAATGTCAGAATATATTCCGGCTGGCCGAGTCCGTAGAATACCAGTGAGGCCAGCACCAGAAAGCCCTTTGCAGCCGTGATCCGTCCGCTGCGGCGCAGCAGGTGGTATCCCAGCAGCACGGCGGGCAGAAAGAGAAAAATGAATCGGTAGGAGGAAAAGATCATAATGAAGAGACCATGCTTTCTATTTACAATTCCATCACTTGTGATATGATAACATCCGGAGGGGAGGTCTGCCAAATGACGGTATACTGGTGCGATATCACGCGGCAGCTTGCCAAGCCCGAGGGGTTCCTCCGCTGGTGCGCCAGCTGTCGCATCATGCCGGAGACCTATCTGTGCCTTGCCGACGCAATGCGTCACTTTGCGGGAGAGGCGCTTCAGCGCCTTGCGCGGCAGGATGGCACACCGCACACGAGTGCCAGCCATTCCGGGGCACTGGTCCTCTGCGCCTGTGCGGACCATCCGGTCGGCATCGATGCGGAGGAACTCGCGCCCGTTCCGTCCATACCGCCCCGCTTCTTCACCTCCGCAGAGACGGCGTGGATGCACGCGCAGCGTGATCCCGTACGCGCCTTCTATCGCCTTTGGACGCGGAAAGAAAGCCTTATCAAGGTGAACCGGTCCGTCCTTGCGGACATGCTGGTCCTCCCCGAACTGGTGGAAAACGGCGCGCTCCGCACCCGCGTCGGCACGCTGATCCTGAGCGAGCCCATGATCCTGCCGGATCGCTTCTGCGTCAGCCTGTGCTGCGAAGGCAGCGGGAACGCAGAGCTCATCCATATTCCGGCGGAAACGCTCTTTGCGCACTGAACGGCACACCGGCACGATCTGGTATATGGTATCATATCGGGCGTCTCATTTCAAGGCGCAAGGCATATTTCACACGAAATAAACCAGCAGGAGCACGCTCCCGCGGCTTTTGATCCCCTCTTTACAGAAAGGAGAATACCATGATCCTTGAAACCGATCGTCTTTTCCTGCGCGCGATGACGGCACACGATTTCGAGGCGCTCTATACCGTGCTGGCTGATTCCGACATCATGCAGCACTATCCCTACACCTTCGACGAAGCCAGAGTGCAGAACTGGATCCGCAAGAACCTCGAGCGCTACCGTGTGTTCGGCTTCGGTCTGTGGGCCGTCCGCCTGAAAGCGGACGGCAGCATGATCGGCGACTGCGGGCTCACCATGCAGAACGCGGGCGGTACCATCCTGCCGGAGATCGGCTATCACATTGCAAAAGCACACCAGCGGCAGGGCTTTGCGTCGGAGGCCGCGCGGGCTGTGCGCGACTGGGCCTTTACCCGCACGCCGTTTGGCATGGTGTATTCCTGCATGAAAAGGGAAAATATTCCCTCCGCTGCCACCGCCCGTGCGAACGGGATGACGCTGCTGGAGGAATTTACCGACAGCGAGGGCGGGCAGACGCTGATATATGGGATCAGCCGCGCGGAGTGGATATCCCTGCACCGATGAGGATATGGATGCAGGAGTGCGTAAAAGCGGAGCAGTTATCGACTGCTCCGCTTTTCTCTCTTTATCCGTCTTTCTCTTTATGCCTGCGGCACGGTGAGTCCTGCATAGCGCATCAGCATCGCCGCCATCTGCGCACGGGTGGCCGCCCCCTGCGGTGCGAGCCTTCCGCTCATACCGTTCACGATGCCCACGGCGACCGCCCAGCGCATCGCCTCCACAGCGTAGGGGCTGAGCGACGCACCGTCGGCAAACGCGCTGAGGTCTGCCTGCGCGTCCGCAGCGACAAAGCCGCGTTCCTTCGCATAGCGATAGAGCATCACAGCGAGCTGCTCACGCGTGACTGTGCCGTTCGGATCTGTCCCGTCGGATACACCGCTCCCAATCGCCCAGCGCCGTGCGGAGGCATACCACGCGCCGTCTGCGCCGTCCGTATCTGCGCCGTCCATGCGGGCAAGGATCGTCCACAGCATTGCGCGGGTGGTCATGGCATCCGGCTCAAAGCCATGTGCCGTGCCGGTCATAAGCTTTGCCTCCGTCACATAGCAGACCGCCTCATAGTACCAGTTCTCCGATTTCACGTCAGGATAGCTGACGGCGGGGCCGTCCTGCGGCGTGGACGGGCCCGCCGTCCCACTGCCGGTGGGCGGCACAGGCGCGCTCTGCCTCGTGATCTTATAGGCGCCGCCCATCGTAACGACAAAGCTGATCCTGCCATCCCCGATCGTACAGTCAACACCCGTGCCGTCCGGCGCAGTGACCGTTGCGCGCGTGAAACTGCACGGGACCGTCAGCGTAGGTCTTCTTTCCGCAAGGATGCGGTTATTTGCCTCGGTATCGACCAGTGTGACGACCATCGTGCCGCCGCACTCCGTCACGGTAAGCGTGGGATCAAATTCGTCCTCCGCCAGCGCGAAGGTCGTCAGCCCCAGCGACAGGGCCAGCGCGAACAGAAGGGAAAGTATTTTTTTCATGTGCCGCCTCCGTTAATTTTCCGTGCCGGCCGCACCGAAGTCAAAGGTGCCGATCGCCGTATCGGTACTGCTGTCGTAGGAGCTGAAGTGCAGGCCATCCAACTCGCTCTCGCTGATCGTCACGCCCCTCTGCACATAGGAGGGGTAGTAGGGATCGTCCTCCGGCCACCATTTCGGACACTGATTCGGGTCGCGCCAGTTGGGATAGAAGAAGGAATCACAGCTCTGCGTTCTGGCAAGCGGGTAGGCAAAGGTCTTGGATTTTCCATCGAACCATGGCAGGAAATTGAGGTACTGTGGGTCGCCATCAGAACGCAGGGTGTTGTAGTTCCCTGTAGTTTCAAACTCCGGCGCAGAATTGTCCGCGCAAATTCTACCCTGTTCATCGCGGCAGAAATTCAAGCTTCCATTGCCAATGTCCTCGTTCCAAAGTACCGGCATCCAACCCTTGTTCTCATCGTGATCATGGTAGAAAAAGTTTTGCGACATCCACCCCGTTTGGTCGGAATTATTCTCCAGATCGACCTTATTGTTAACAAAGCGATTGCTGCTCGACTCCATCGCATCGGCTCCGATTGATTTTTCTACCAAAAGCGCCGTATCGTTGCCGACAAACCAGTTATCTATCATCCGGAGGTTACCGCCGCCAAGCGCCGACATACGAATTCCGATATGATTGTTGAGGAAAACCGACTGATTCGCCGCCCACGACGAACAATCCTCGCTGCTGATGGCGCAGTAATAGCCCTCCAGAATACATCCGCGAGGAATGCCCTCGCCATAACCGTATGCGGCAACATTCGGCAAACCGTCACTGGATGTTTCCTGATCCTTTCCCGCGCCGATGAAATGGATTGAGTGAAAGTCGCAGTCCGCTCCATCAAGCCTGACGCCGCCTCTGATCGTGGTAGAGATCACACCTCGATTATTACCGGCGCCGACAAGACTGATGAAGCATTTCGTCTTCGGAATAATAATCCGTCCCTCGATCGTACCGGCAGGCAAAATGAATTCGACCATCGGTAAGGTGTAATCATCATTCTCCGAACAGTGGTTCAAGGTATCCTCGATCTGACGGTTTATCGTTTCCACATCGGATTCTTCCAGCGTTACTCGCTCCAATGCCATACTTTGGAACTTCTCGGAGCTGAAACTTCGGGCCACGACAGTCTCAGCGGCATTCACAAGCTGCGCCTCATAGACCCACCAGCCCGCAGTTGACGAGTCACCATAATAGAGGTGTTCCCAATTTAATATCATGTCTCCGTTCTCAGGCGAAAGGCTGGTCATTTCCACTGTCTCTCTCGTCGGATAATTCCCGTTGCCTTCAGCAGGGTGCAGCACAATATCAAATGTATAACCAGCCTCTATCATTTTTGCCCGAACATTCTCATTGAGAAAGTATTTTACATCATCGCTGCCGGACTCGCCCTCCACACGCTGAAACACTCTTGCAGAAAGGTACATGTGGTTGTTCGAGCCATCCATAAGTCCGCGGAAACCATGGCCTTTCGGGGAAATATCGAGCAGCTTGTCCCTCCACTCGCACGCAGCAAGATAATATTCATTATCTGAATCCATCGGCCAGTTGATCTTTGCAACGTTACTGCGGTAGGTCTCCCCGTCTATTTTAATGATCAACTCACCGTTATCAACTTCTGCATCAATAAAGTCGCCATCGCTCACTTTATCGCCGTGAGCAGCAAGCACCTTAATATCGACCTGACTTTCATTCTTGCCGTCACTATACTTAATCCAGCCGCTCGCACTACCGCTCTCCGGCGCAGCGACCGTGATTTTCCACATGAAAACATCATGGGCGTCATCGTCTTTGAATCGGTCCTGTTCAATGCTTTTTACGATCGTCTCATCCACGCTCAGCCAATTTGTGTACTTCTCGCCAAGCCACCAGTCTTTATTGTTTTCTTCGTCCCAGAGGCGCAGTTCAACATCATAAGTGCCTGCGCCAAGAGTAAGGCCTCTCACAAACGAACCGTCATAGTTCACCTCCAACTGTCCAGACGGCTGCGGAGCAGAACGGACTGTGATATTCACGCGGTTGTTCTCATCCTCGCCGTACTGAATCCAACTGGCCGCCCCTTCTTCAGCTTCTTCAGCAATAATAACGCGCCACAGCTGGTCAGTACCCTCATTCTCTTTATGCACTGGGGCAATATTGGTAATTACTCCTTCTCCGAATTTAATCAAGGACGAGTCGCCAACAAGGCTCCATCCATTCTCGGTTCGCACCATCAGTGCAACCACATTGTCAGGACCGGCAGAAAGCACAAGAGTACTGCCTGCAGCGTAATTTTCCCCTTCATACTGCACCACGAACGTACCGGGATCATCACCGCCCTGCTGGGAATTATCGGTAACGGCAACAATTTGCTTATACCACCGCTCGCCGGACTTGATCATCAGAAGATAATTCTTTCCAGATGTCAGCTTATCCCATTCAAGATTTTCCAGCATCACTTCTTTGCTGCCGCCGCTTTCGCCGGGATAATAGATGACCTTGCCGACAACTGTCCACTCCGCAGGACCTTCCGGCGTATCCAGCAGATAACCACACACAAGGCTCTCTGTGTCGTCTTCAAAAAGGTCAATCAACGTTTCACCTTCCGCGTAATACAGTTCAGAAAGCCGATAGTCCTTTTTTTCGCTGTTCTTATCAATTGTCAGCGTCCTGGGGTCTCCATAATCCTCATACAGCTTAAGCGCTGCTTCTGCATCGCCACCGTTCGGTATGGAAAGCCCGTTCTCTCCGCCTGCCCCCTCCGCCAGCGCGGCGGCAGGAAACAGGCTGACCGCCAGCATCAGCGCCAGCACCGCGCTCAGTGATCTGTGCTTCATGTTCTTCTCCCTCGTTTCCTGTGTTTTGTGCCTTATGATCACATTCAGGATACACCCCCGAAAAAGTGAAAACAATATGCCGCGAGCATAGGGTCCGAAAAAAAGGAGGAAGGGCACAGCCCTTCACTCCGGTTCTTTTTCAGTTTTCTTCCAGCAGCACTCCCGAAAGGTCGATGTCATACATTGCCGCATTTTCCACGTTCGCCCCATTGCCGCGGAACACACAGCCGCTGAAGACCAGTTCGTTTATCGCGGGCAGCGCGTCGATGCGCACGGCAGTGCCGTTGTCCTCATACAGGCTGCCGCCGTAATAGCCCATTGAGCAGGTCGTGCCCCTCCGGTTGTTGAGCCAGAGTCCCACTTCGTTGCCGCGGAAGGTACAGTCTGAGGCACTGACCCAGCTGCCGTCGCCGCCATAGGCGCCGACCTTCCAGTTTTCAAAGGTACAGCCGCTCAGGCTCACGCCCTCCGCGGCCGAAAGGCCGGTGCCCACGCCGTTGCCCGCAAAGCGGACGTTCGTGATGCTCGAGGGATAGATACCGCGCCGGTCAATATACACCGTATCCGTAAAGGTCGTTCCCTCTCCCTCGCCGCTGCCGATAAGATCGCAGCAGAAGCTCTCCATGTGCAGCTCGCCCCGATAGGTCACGGCGGGCAGCCGAAGCACATAGATGGCATTTTCCTCTGCTTTCCGCGCAAGCATATCAAAAAGCGCGTGCAGATCCTCCGTCGTCTCCATCGGATAGTCATCCGGAGTATATGTCACGACCGGAAGGCGCAGCAGACGCATCCTGTGGCGCAGGCGCAGCTCATCGCCGTTTTTCATGCAGATCGTCCACAGGATGTCGCTCTCACCGTTTTTCAGGAGCGCGGTCTCGTAGCGCGGGACGGCCTCGATCGCCACATTCGATCCCTGCGGGAGGAAAGTCCTTTCGATCCGCAGGAGCTCCGCGCCGCCGCATGGCTCCGCTTCGACCTCAAAATGATCCACAAGCGCAAGGAATACCTCCTTCGCATTATTTCTGCCTCCGTCATCCACAAAAAGGCGCGAGTCAATGGTCTGCCCGCTTGTCCGGTCCTCGCGGACGGACTCGGCAAATTCCGACTCGCTTTCAAACGGCGCGCCGTCCTGCGTGCCGAAGCGCAGCACAAGATGAAAGGTCTGTTCCCCCGACGTGTAAACGAGCTCCGCGCCCTGCGCGTCGATGACCCTCCCCCGCCTCGCGAGAACAGCCGCCGCAAGTCCGGCCAGCAGCAGTATCAGGACCACAGCGGACACGAGCCTCCGACGCCGCGGCTTCAGCAGCGGTGCGGCGTGCTTTTCGACCAGCACACGCTCGCAATGGGGGCAGAACGACGCCCCCTGCGCAATCTCCCCGCCGCAGCAGGGACAACGCTTCCCTTTTCTCTCCTCCATTTACAGCGCCTCCATCAAGGCTCTCGCGCTCGGATAGCGCTGCTCTGGCGCAGTCATCGTACATTTGCGCACAATGCGCCCCATGCGTCCCTGCGCCATGGTGCGCGAGGGGTGGCTACCCGTGAGCATGATGTTCAGCAGCACGCCGAGCGAGTAGATATCCGCGCGCTCGTCCGACTGGGAAATGCCGTACTGCTCGGGTGCGGCAAAGCCGGTCGTGCCGAGGATCTGCGTGTCGCCCTCGCTCTTATCCTTATAGATGCGGGCAGCGTCAAAGTCAATGAGCACGGCGTCGCTGCCGCGCAGAATGACGTTTTCCGGCTTGACGTCGCGGTGCACCGCGCCCATCGAATGAAGCACATGCAGCGCAGCGCAGAGCTGCATCGTCACCGCCCGCGTCTCTTTTTCCGTGAGCACCGCGCCTGTCAGGATCTCGGCAAGCGTGTCGCCCTGCACATATTCCTCCAGTACGATGGTCTGCCCATTCTTTTCCGCCGCTTCCATGATTTGCGGCAGATATGGGCAGAGCACGGGCACCAGGCGGCGATAGACCTCGCCGCTGCCGGAATAGCAGCGGAAGACATAGCGTGTGCCGCTCCTTTTGTGACGCACGACGGACACCGCCCCGCGCGGGCTCCTTTTGAGCACGCGGAGCGTATCATATTCTGTTTTCACCGCGCGGAGAAGGCCGTCGTAAAGCTCCATAAATTTCGTACCCTATGCTGTCGGCATATTGTTTTCCGTGATCAAAACCGGTAAAATAAGCAGGAAATATTATACTGAGTACTTGAATTATTGTAAAGGCGGAAGATAGGTATGGAACGAAAAAACACAGACGGTCTGCGCAGCGAGCTGATGAGCGCGCCGGATCTCAGCACCTTCCTCGCGGCGAATGAAGGCAATTTCTCTTCGGAGAGCGCAGTGGCGCTGCTCAACGGCACGCTGGAAAAGAGCGGTTTTTCCAAGGCGGCGCTGGCCAAACGCTCCGGCATGAGCGAGATCTACCTGCATCAGATCTTTGCAGGGCGGCGCAATCCCTCGCGCAGCCGCCTGCTGTGCCTGTGCTTCGGACTGAGCGCCACGCTGGAGGACACGCAGGAGCTGCTGCGGCTCTGCGGCTTTGCCGAGCTCTATCCCAAGCTCCGGCGCGATGCCATCATCATCTACGGTCTGCTGCACGGCATGGACCTTTTTACCGTCAATGACCGGCTGTTTTCCGAGGACGAGGAAACGCTCTGCTGAGGTTTCGTTTGACGACGGCCCGTTTCAATGTTAGAATGAAATAAAGAACAAATGCGTCCGTGAAGTCTCCGCCCACAATGGTGCTTCACGGGCGCTGCTGCGAGTAAACATGACCGGAGGAGCGCCATGCTGACCACACCAAAGTTCAGGACCGCCGCGCCGGCGCAGATCGCGCAGATCGTCCGCGTGCTGGCGGGCTGCTGCATTTTCGCCGCAGGGCTCAACCTTTTCGTCATCCCGACAGGGCTCTACAGCGGCGGAGTCGTCGGATTGACGCAGCTTTTCGATCTGGCGTGGCGGAATTCCGTCCCCGGCGGGGCTGTCAGACTCAATATGTACGGCCTTTTCTACTTTCTGCTCAACGTTCCTGTGCTCATCATCGCGTGGGCAAAGCTGGGGCCTGCCTTTCTTTTCAAAACGCTGATCGGCACAGCGGGCATCAGTATCTTCACGGCGCTGATCCCGCAGTCGGACACGCCGCTGGTATCGGATGCCGCGGCGGCCATCATGATCGGCGGCGTCATCACGGGGCTCGGCGTGGGTGTAATGCTGACTGCGGGCGGCTCGGGCGGCGGGGTCGAGGTCATCGGGATCTGGCTCTCCAAAAAGCATCCTGACTTTTCCGTGGGCAAGCTGGTCGGCGGCTTCAACGCCGCGCTGTTCCTGGCCTACTTTTTCCTCTTTGACCGCGAGACCGTGATCTATTCCATCCTCTATATGGCGATCTACTCCTTCGCGCTGGACAAGACGTATTACCAGAACATTAACGCCCGCGTGATGATCTTCACCAAGCGCGCCGGTATCGACGAGGCGCTGATGACGCGCACAGGCCGCGGTGTGACCGAATGGGACGGCTGCGGTGCTTTTACCAAGGCGGACAGTCACATTCTCGTCAGCATCATCAACAAGTATGAGATCGACGAGGTGGTCAAGATCATCCACAGCGTTGACCCTGAGGCCTTCGTCGTCATCGACGAGGGGCTGCGGGTCTACGGCAACTTTCAGCGTCGGCTGTAGGCCGCAGCTGCCCATGGTCCTATACAGTACCGGAGTTCCGCGCATCTTGCGCGGAACTCCGGCTTTTTTGAAGAATTCACAAAAAATCACTTGCAAACCGCGCCCTCCGTGCTATGATAGGGCCGAAAAAGAAAGCAGGGCGCATATCGCGCCGAAGGAAAGGATGAAAAAGCTTTGCCGGAACTTTTAAGGCAGGAGCAGCTCAGCGCGGAGCTGCTGGATGGGATCAGGGAATACCGCGAAAAATATCCTCTTGCGCCGGAGCTTGCCGCGCGCGTGCCGAAGCCGCGCTACCGCTACTATGGAAAAGAGGTTTGGGAGGCGGCGGCCGCCGCGCTTCTATGCGGTGAAAACCTGCTGCTCGCAGGCAGCAAGGCCACGGGCAAAAACGTGCTGGCGGAAAACCTCGCCGCCCTGTTTTCCCGCCCGATGTGGGATGTTTCGTTCCATGTGAATATGGACGCTGCGAGCCTGATCGGCATGGACACGTTTGAAGGCGGCGAAGTCCGTTTCCGCCCCGGCCCCGTGTACCTGTGCGCAAAGCACGGCGGCTTCGGCGTGCTCGATGAGATCAACATGGCAAAAAACGAGGCGCTGGCCGTGCTGCACGCCACACTCGACTTCCGCCGCGCCATTGATGTGCCGGGCTATGACCGCGTAGAGGTCGACCCCGCCGCGCGCTTCATCGGCACGATGAACTACGGCTACGCCGGAACGCGCGAGCTGAATGAGGCACTCACCTCGCGCTTTGTCGTCATTCAGATGCCGCCGATCAGCGAGGACGGTCTTGCGCAGCTGCTCGAGGATGAATTTCCAACGCTGGAAAAGAAGTACCGCAGCCAGTTTGTGCAGCTCTTCCTGGACCTGCAGAAAAAGTGTGAAAACACGGAGATCTCGGAAAAGGCGCTGGACCTGCGCGGGCTGCTCGACTCCCTGCGGCTGATCCGCCGCGGCGTGAGCGCCGGCATGGCGCTGGACATGGGCGTAACGAACAAGGCCTTCGACGCTTACGAACAGGGACTCATCCGCGATGTGATCGCCGCGCGTATCCCCGCAAAGCTCGACCGCAGCCGTCTTTTTACCGACTGAGATGGAAACGGCAGGCTACAGCGCCCAGCAGCGGCGCGCGATCAATCTGGTCTGGACCGCGTGCGGCGACTATACGTTTGAGCCGCAGTTCCTCGCGCTCAAGGCGGACGGCGGGCCGGACTTTTACATGAACTGCGTTATCGGCCTTGTCCGCAAATGGCTGGGCGACGAAATGCCGCGGCGCCTCTTCGCCCGCTGGGCGGGCGACGCGCGGCAGAGCACCTACGACGATCTTGCGTGGCTCGCGCTCGAAAACGCGGTATATGAAAAGGAGCTCCCTGAGCGTCCTGTGCTCGCAGAGCTGCGGCGCGCACATGCCGGCGAGTTCTTTGCGTCGGAATATCAGCTCTCACGGCAGGAGTGGATGGAGAAAAACCAGCTCGTCTACGCGCTGCAGTCCGAGCGATGGAAAACAGTGCTGGGACAGAAGCCTCCGCTGCTCGCACCGTGGGAAAAGGGGCTCTCACAGGCGCTCACCTGCTCCGGTGCGCTCAGCAGTGATGAACTGGCCCATACCGTTCTCGCGGCGTTTGAAAAATACCTGCAATTTGACGGCACGGTACATAAAAAGGGTCCGTTCCGCCTGCACTTCGGCGATCAGTGGGCGCCGCTTCTCACCAAGCTTCTGCCAACCGAGATCGTCCGTACGGACGACCTGACCATCGGCCGCTCCGCCGCGGCGGGTGAAAACGGCATGGTGCGGGCATCGAACGCGCTGCGCGCGCGTCTGCGTTCGAACGAGCGCGAGACACAGGACCGTGACTACATCGAACGCTGCTTCGGGCGCAGTCTCTTCTCCCCTCAGCGCCTTGCGCGTATCGAACAGCAGCTCTGCACCGGCAACCATCTCGGCTGTCACCTCTGGTTCACAAAGGGCGAGAGCTCACCGGACAAGCCCATGAGCGCCGACACCCAGCGTCTTTTCGAGCAGGCGGCCGAGCAGGCCGCCCGCAACCGTGCCGCCTTTTCGCACGACAGCGACCTCTATCAGAATTCTCTCGCGCGTCTGACCGAGCAGATCCGCAACTGTATGCTCATCCACCAGCAGCCAGAATCTGTCACCGCCCGACAGGGCTGGCTGAACGGCGCGCGCGTCTGGCGCGAGCCGGTACTGCATGATGACCGCGTCTTTCTGCGCAGCGACGAAGAGAGCCACCCTGGCTTCACGGTCGATCTGATGCTGGACGGCTCAGCCTCACGCCTGCACTGCCAGGAAACGATCGCCATTCAGGGCTATATCCTTGCAAAAAGCCTTGCCGCATGCGACATTCCCGTGCGCGTGACGAGCTTTTGCAGCCTGCGCGGCTACACGGTGCTGCGCGTTCTGAAGGACTTCGGCGACAAAAATGGCGAGCGGAGGATCTTTGACTACTTTGCCGCCGGTTGGAACCGCGACGGTCTTGCCCTGCGCGCGGCCGGCGAGCTGATGCGCTCCGCGCCCGCGGACAAACACCTGCTCATCCTGCTCACTGACGCAAGTCCAGACGACAGCCACAAGATCCTGCCCTGCGGCAGCGTGCCGCTCAGCCGCGATTACGACGGGCAGGCCGGTATAGACGACACTGCCGCCGAGGCGCGCGCCCTGCGCGCGCAGGGGCTGCGCGTGGCCGCTGTGTTCATGGGCGAGAACACAAGCGTTCCCGCCGCGAATACCATCTACGGCCGTGACCTTGCACGCATCCGCCGCATGGACCAGCTCGCCGCCGCCGCGGGGCAGCTCATACAGGACGAGATCCGCGAGCTGAGCGGCTGAAATGCCGGAACAAACAATATGGAGGCAGTAATATGCGCATTGCACAGATCATGAACGATATGATCGCCTTTTCGGAGGGGAACCTTCACAACATCGACCATCTGATCCGCGTGTGGACATACGCAAAAACGATCGGCGAACTGGAAAACGTCGATCCGGAAACACAGTTCATTCTGGAGGCCGCCGCCATCGTGCATGACATCGCCTGCCCGCTGTGCCGTGAAAAATACGGAGACACCAACGGCAGGCATCAGGAGGTCGAGGGTGAACCCATGGTCCGCGCGTTCCTCCGCGGCAGCGGGCTGAGCGAGCAGCAGATCGACCGCATCGCCTTTCTCACCGGACATCATCACACCTATGCCGGCGTAGATGGGATAGACTATCAGATTCTGCTTGAGGCCGATTATATCGCCAATGCCTCCGAGAACGGATACAGCAGGCAGAATATGGAAAATTTTATGGCAAAAATCATGAAAACGGGCAGTGGAAAGGATCTGGCGCGGCGGATCTTCCGTCTCTGATCGCCGCCCCCCTCCCGCTTTCACGCGCACCGATCCCCGCACGGACAAAGTTTTTTGTCCGCGCGGGTTTACTTTTCCCGTCAAACCGATTATGATAGCAATACTTATGGCTTTATTTCGACAAAGGAGACCTTACCGATGGATAACACCCTCCTTCGCGCCATTCCCAAGGTGGACGAGCTGCTGAGCCACCCCGTCCTGCGCACGCGCTGCGCAGCGCTTCCCGCGCCGGTGCTGACAGAAGCTGTGCGCGCTGAACTGGACGCGCTGCGCATGCAGATACGCAGCGGCGCGATCGCCGCCATTCCCGACACGGCGGCGCTCTGCACGCGCGCCGCCGAGCGCGCCGAGCGGATGCAGCAGCCCTCCCTGCGCGGTGTGATCAACGCCACAGGCGTCACGCTGCACACCAACCTTGGCCGTGCCTGTCTGAGCGCGCGCGCGGCCGAAGCCGTCGCTGAGGCTGCGCGAAGCTACTCCACGCTGGAATACGACCTTTCGACCGGCGCTCGCGGGGAACGCTACAGCCATGTCGCCCCGCTGCTCTGCCGCCTCACAGGCGCGGAGAGTGCGATGGTCGTAAACAACAATGCCGCCGCCGTGCTGCTGATCCTGTCGGCGCTGACATCCGGCGGCGAGGTCGTCACCTCGCGCGGGGAGCTGGTGGAGATCGGCGGGTCGTTCCGCGTGCCGGACATTATGGAGGCCTGCGGCGCGGTGCTGCGCGAGGTCGGCACCACCAATAAGACGCATCTGTCCGATTACGAGCGTGCCATCAACGAATCGACCCGCGCGCTGATGAAGGTCCATACCAGCAACTTTCGCATCCTCGGCTTCACCGAGTCGGTCAGCCGCGCGGAGCTCGTTGCCCTGGCCCACACACACGGTCTGCCGGTGATTGAAGACCTTGGCAGCGGCTGCCTCACATCGCTCGAGCCATTCGGCATCCATGGCGAACCAACCGTGCAGGACTCCCTCCGTGCGGGCGTGGACATCGTGTCCTTTTCCGGTGACAAGCTGCTCGGCGGCCCGCAGGCGGGCATCATCCTCGGCAAAAAGGAATATATCGACCGGCTCAAGCGCCATCCGCTCACACGCGCGATGCGCGTGGACAAGCTGACGCTCGCCGCGCTGGAGGCAACGCTGCGCGCCTATGCTGACGGCACTGCGGAGCGTGAGATCCCGACGCTGCAGATGCTCGGACTGACACAGAATGAGCTGCGCGGTGAGGCTGAGGCGCTCTGCGCACTCCTGACCGCGCGCGGCATCGACGCCGAGGTCACGGATGAGCAGGATCCCGTCGGCGGCGGCAGCGTGCCGGCACAGCTGCTGCCCGCCTGCGCCGTGGCGGTCCGCCCGCGCAGCGGCAGCGTGGATGCGCTGGAGCAGCGTCTGCGCGCTTATCAAACACCCATTATCGTGCGCATCGCGCACGAGCGTGTGCTGCTCGGCATGCGCACCCTGCGGCGCGAGCAGTATGACACGATCCTGAAAGCACTGACGGAGACGGCATTATGAAGCATGTGATCATCGGAACAGCGGGTCATGTGGACCACGGCAAGACCCTGCTCATCAAGGCCCTGACGGGCATCGATACCGACCGTCTGGTCGAAGAAAAAAAGCGCGGCATCACCATCGAGCTGGGCTTTGCCCATCTCGACTGGCCGGACGGCACGCAGGCAGGCATCGTGGATGTGCCCGGGCACGAGAAATTCATCAAAAACATGCTCGCCGGTGCAGGCGGCATCGACCTTGCGATGCTCGTGGTCGCCGCAGACGAGGGCTTCATGCCCCAGACGGTGGAGCATCTCAACATCCTGACGCTCCTGGGCATCCGCGACGGGCTGGTCGTTATCACCAAAACTGACATGGTCGACCTCGAATGGCTGGAGATGATGCGCGAGGAGGTCGCCGAGCGCGTGAAGGGCAGCTTCCTTGAAGGCAAGCCCGTTTACTGCGTCTCGGCCTACACCGGCGAGGGCATCCCCGCCCTGCGCGAAGCGCTGCACGACCTGGTCGGCCGCGCGGAGGAAAAAAGCGCGCGTGTGGCCTTTCGCCTGCCGGTGGACCGCGTGTTTTCAGTGGATGGCTTCGGCACGGTCGTGACCGGCACGCTCATCGAGGGCGCGATGCGCGAGGGCGATGCGGCAGAGCTGGCCCCCTCCGGCGTTTCGACACGCATCCGTAATTTGCAGGTGCACGGCAGGGATGTAGAAACGGCCTATGCCGGACAGCGCGTGGCCGTCAACCTTGCGGGCATCAAAAAGACGGACATCCAGCGCGGCGACGCTGTGGTCCGTCCCGGCAGTATCCGCACTTCGCGGATGCTGGATGTACGGCTGCACTGTCTCAACGACTCCGACCGCACCATTCTCAACGATTCGCAGGTCCACCTCTACCACGGCGCTTCCGTGCTGCTGGCCAAGGTCGTCCTGCTCGACCGCGACTCCCTGCGCCCGGGCGAGAGCTGCTATGCTCAACTCCGGCTGACGGAGAACATCGCCGCAAAAAACGGCGACCGTTTCGTCGTACGCTTCTACTCCCCGCTTGAGACCATCGGCGGCGGCACGATCCTCGATGATGCACCCGTGCGTCACAAGCGAAACGACGATGCCGTGCTTGCCGCACTGCAGATCCGCGAGAGCGGCTCGGGCGCGGAGCGTGTGGTGCAGGTGCTGACGGAGTTCGGCCACAGTCTGCCAACCGCCGCACAATTCCAGGCCAAGCTTGGCATGGACGCCTCTTCCCTTGCCCCCGAGCTGGAGGATCTGATTGCAGTGGGACGCGTGCTTGAGCCGCTGCCTGGGCGTTACCTTTCCGCCGCTGCGTTCGACGCCGTGTGGGAAAGCTGCCGTGCACTGCTCACGGCCTATCACGCAAAAAATCCGCTCCATGGCGGCATGCGGGCTGCGGAGCTTCGCCAGAAGCTCTTCCGCGCCACCGACCAGAGCGTGGCCGATGCGATCCTTGCCGCACTCTGCCGCGAGGGGCGCATCAAGGCCGTAGCCGACCGCTACGCCCTCGCAGATTTTGAGATCCACTACACCAAGCGGCAGTCTGCCATCCGCGAAAAGCTGCTGAATACCTACCGCAAGGCAGGATTGGAAACGCCCACGGCGGACGAAGCGCTCGCCCAGTTCGAAGCCAAGGAAATGACCGACGCCAAACAGGTGCTCGAAAGCGCCGCCACCGGCGGGGAGCTGATCCTGCTCTCCCCGGGGCTTTACTGGCATCGCGATACCTACCTGCGGGTATGCGGCGTGGTGAAAGAGCACTTTGCTTCGCACGAGACCATCACCCTCGCTGAGCTGCGCGACATGCTGGGTACCTCGCGCAAGTATACGCTCGCGGTGCTCGAATACTATGACCGCAACCGCATCACCCGCAAAGAGGGCGACGTGCGCTATCTCGGCCCGTACGGCGACCGGCTGTAATAATCATGAGTAAACCGGCGGCCGGAGGCTCCGTCTCCGGCCGCCGGTGCGACAAAAATATGTCGTGCCGAAGATAACGCTTGCACATCTTATCAGCTTATGCTATAATTTGCCTTGCGTTCACATGGGGGTGGATGGGTGCTGGTGTGCCCCCCGGTCTTCAAAACCGGTCGAGGGGGGTTAGGAGCCTCCCAGGTGGGTTCGATTCCCACACATTCCCGCCAGATAAGAAAGGAAACGGCCTGCGCCGTCTCCTTTCTTTTTTGCTCACTCGTTCCTTTTTTCTATTTATTTATTGCAATTTTCAATAATCATTTTTGTGCAAAAGGGAGAAAACGTATCGCTTACGCGCTCTTTCCATCGGCGATTATCCCCCGCCGCTTCAAATAGGTCGATCAGAAAAACCGATAAATCTCTTCTTTTTTCTCACGCATACCGTGCTTTTTCGGAAAACGACGGAAAAAAGCGCAGAAAAATGGTGTGACAATTTTCACAAACAGCAAAAAAACGCCCCCGAGAAATTGCTTGATTTTTTGACGGAAAACGAGTTAAATTACATTGGATAACGAAGCGGAAATGCCAAAAAATGAATATCGTGGATGATGGATGCAGGAGATCTGCCCATGGCAGAGCCGAAGGGGAAAAGCACCGTGCAAGCCAACGCGGCGTGAAGCTCTCAGGCCACAGGACTGTATCCGGACAACACTCTGGAAAGCGCAAGCACCGAAGGAGCAACTCATCATTTTGGGGAATCTCTCAGGTCAAAGGAACAGGGGCAGGGCAAGGGAGGATCCTCATTTGTCTGCACCCTGCTTTTTCTTGCCCTTTCGCCGTTCGCGGCTCTCCGCGCTTCCAAAATGAGAAACAGGGATGGACCGGCATGAAACGCAGTCACGACTATCAGATCATCACAAATAACCCTCTTGTATCGCGCTGCCTTGCGCCCTACTACGATATCGCTCTGTACGAGTCCGACAGCTACCGCGATATCCTTGTGCGCGTGCGCGACCTGGTTTATGCGGGTCACCGGCTCTACACCCATCCCATCTCCGGCAGCGTAAAGCCGAACGAGACGCCCTACCGCAGCGTGGTGGTATCCAGGGCGGTATATCCCATGGATATGGAACAGCTGCAGCTTGCGGGCAGCAGCCTCGCCACGTTCGACAAATTTACTCCGCGCAAGCGCGTCATCACCGACGCAATGCGCGAGGACTTCCAGCTTATCGACTATACTCTGCTGTGCGGCGCTCTTGATTTTGACGCGGCGGCGGGTTTTAGTAATATCTCAGGCACAAATAAGAAGTAAGGAGGAGGTGTTCGCTTTGAAATTGGAGCTTGGCTTCATTGAGATCAAGGATATCCAATTTGCAAACGAATGCAAGGTCGAGAATGGAACGCTCTATGTCAACGCCGATGAGGCGCTGGCGTTCGTGTTCCAGGACGACGACGTCAAGGCCTGCGTGAAAGAAGCGCACTTTGACATCGCAAAGCCCGGCGAGAGCGTCCGCATCACCCCCGTCAAGGATGTGATCGAGCCGCGCGTGAAGGTGGAGGGCCCCGGCGGTGAATTCCCCGGTGTCATCGCCAAGGTCGATACGGTCGGCAGCGGCAAGACCCACGTTCTGCGCGGCATGGCGGTCGTGACCGCCGGCAAGATCGTCGGCTTCCAGGAGGGCATCATTGATATGTCCGGCCCCGGTGCTGACTACACCCCGTTCTCCAAGCTGCTCAACCTGGTTCTGGTCTGCGTCCCCGTGGAGGGTGTGCACCAGCACGAGTATGAGCATGCCGTGCGCATCGCAGGTCTCCGCGCCGCGACGTTCATCGGTGAGCTTGGCCGCAATGTGGCTCCGGATTCCACGAAGGAATTCGAAACCTACGGCATCAAGGAAGGCATCGAGAAGCTGCCGAACCTGCCGCGCGTGGGCTATGTCCACATGCTGCAGTCCCAGGGTCTGCTGCACGACACCTATGTCTACGGCGTTGACGCGAAGAAGATCATCTCCACGCTCATCAACCCGACCGAGACCATGGATGGCGCGATCATCAGCGGCAACTGCGTGTCCGCCTGCGACAAGAACACGACCTATCATCATCAGAACAACCCTGTGGTGGCGGATCTGTTTGAGCAGCACGGCAAGACCATCAACTATGTGTGCAACATCATCACCAATGAGAACGTCTACCTCGCCGACAAGCGCCGTTCCTCCGACTGGGCCAGCAAGCTCGCCCGTATGCTCGATCTGGATGGCGTGATCATCTCCGAGGAAGGCTTCGGCAACCCTGACACCGACCTGATCATGAACTGCGTGAAGGCCGAGCAGAAGGGCATCAAGACCGTTCTTGTCACTGACGAGTACGCCGGTCAGGACGGCAAGTCCCAGTCCCTCGCCGACGCGGATCCTCTGGCGGATGCGGTCGTCACCGGCGGCAACGCCAATGAAGTGATCGTCCTGCCTCCGATGGACAAGGTCATCGGTACGCTGGACTACGTCGACAAGATCGCCGGCGGCCACGCGGGCTCTCTGCGTCCCGACGGCAGCATCGAGGCCGAGATCCAGGTCATCACCGGCGCAACCAACGAGATCGGCTTCAACAAGATGAGCGCACGCTAAAGGAAAGGAGGATACGATACAATGAGTTATAAAGTTGTCCATTATATCAACCAGTTCTTCGCCCAGATCGGCGGCGAGGAGATGGCTCACGTTCCTCCCGAGAAGCGTGAAGGCCCCGTCGGTCCCGGCGCGGCATTCACCGCTGCTTGGAAGGATGAGGCGGTCATCACCGAGACGATCGTCTGCGGCGACTCCTATTTCGCCGAACACGAGAAGGACGCCAAAGAGCAGATCCTCGCTTGGGTCAAGGAGGCCCAGCCCGATCTGTTCATCGCCGGCCCTGCTTTCAACGCCGGCCGCTACGGCTATGCCTGCGCGACCATTTGCAAGGCTGTTCAGGATGAGCTCGGCATCAAGGTCCTGACCGGTATGTACGAGGAAAACCCCGGTGCCGACCTCAAGGACAAGGTCCTGATCGTCGCCACCGCCAACTCCGCCGCCGGCATGCGCAAGGCCGCTCCCGTGATGGCGAAGCTCGGCTTGAAGCTGATGAAGGGCGAAAAGCTCGGTGCCTCCATTGAGGATGGCTACATGAACCAGGGCATCCGCGTCAACTTCTTTGATAAGGAGCGCGGCTCCAAGCGCGCGGTCGACATGCTGATCAACAAGCTCGCCGACAAGCCGTTCACTACCGAGTATCCCATGCCGTCTTTCGACCGCGTGGCTCCCAACCCCGCCGTCAAGGATCTTGCGCACGCGACCATCGCGCTGTGCACCTCCGGCGGTATCGTCCCCAAGGGCAACCCCGATCACATCGAGTCCTCCTCCGCTTCCCACTACGGCGAGTACTGCCTCGACGGTGTGGACGTGCTGACGGAAGCGACCTATGAGACCGCTCACGGCGGCTACGATCCGGTGTACGCCAACGCCGACCCCAACCGCGTCCTCCCCGTGGATGTGATGCGTGAGTTCGAGCGCGAGGGTCGCATCGGCAAGCTGCACAACTACTTCTACACCACCGTCGGTAATGGCACGAGCGTCGCCAACGCCAAGCGCTTCGCCGCGGAATACGCGCAGAAGCTCCTCAAGGCGAATGTAAACGCTGTCATTATGACGAGCACATGAGGTACCTGCACGCGTTGCGGTGCAACGATGGTTAAAGAAATTGAGCGTGCGGGCATCCCCGTCGTTCATATGTGCACGGTCACCCCGATCTCCCTGACGGTCGGCGCAAACCGTATCATCCCCACGATCGCTATCCCCCACCCGCTGGGCAACCCGGCTCTGTCCCACGAGGAAGAGTACGAGCTGCGCAAGAAGCTGGTCTCCCGCGCCCTCGACGCCCTGTGCACCGAGGTCAGCGACCAGACCGTTTTCGAAAAGTAAGCGTTCAAAAGAGAACTCCGCGCGGCGCGCCGCGCCGCGCGGAGAGCTCCGCATAAGGCAAGGGGAGAGATCCCCGTCGCCTGTCAGAATTTGACAGGGGGTCGATTCCCCTTGGTTTTAAGGAGTGTAGAATCATGAGCAAGATCTATGACGTTATCGTTCTGGGCGCGGGCCCCGCGGGCCTGACCGCCGGACTGTATGCCGGCCGCGCCAGACTTTCCACCCTTGTGATCGAAAAGGGTCAGGATGGCGGTCAGATCGCCATCACCAATGAGATTGAAAACTATCCCGGGCAGGTCGAGGGTGACAACGGCCCGAGCCTGATCGCGCGTATGACCAAGCAGTGCGAGCATTTCGGCGTGGAGCGCGTGAGCGACATGATCAAGGAAGTTGCGCTCACCGGACCTGTGAAGAAGCTCACCGGCGTGAAGGGTGAATATGAGGCCCGCACCGTCATCATCGCCACCGGCGCCTTCCCCCGCCCCATCGGCTGCAAGAACGAGGGCAAGTTCGTCGGTAAGGGTATCTCTTTCTGCGCGACCTGTGACGCCGCGTTCTTCGAGGATCTTGAGGTCTATGTGGTCGGCGGCGGCGACGCTGCCGTGGAAGAGGCCATGTACCTGACGAAGTTCGCCCGCAAGGTGACTATCATCCACCGCCGCGACGAGCTGCGCGCCGCCAAGTCCATCCAGGAAAAGGC
>CAKTLD010000001.1 GCA_934572445.1 uncultured Oscillospiraceae bacterium | reverse complement strand
GAGGCGCTGCAGCTCATCAAGCGCGAAAATCCGTTCCCCGCGGTCTGCGGCCGCATCTGCAACCGCCGCTGCGAGGATGCCTGCACGCGCGGCACGGTCGATCAGGCCGTTGCCATCGACGAGGTCAAGCGCTTCATCGCCCAGCAGGACCTGAACGCGGAAACGCGCTTTGTGCCCGAAAAGGTCATCCCGAAGGTCGACGGCGAATTTTCCGAGAAGATCGCCGTCATCGGCGGCGGCCCCGCGGGCCTGTCGTGCGCGTACTACCTTGCCGAAAAGGGCTACCGTCCGACGGTGTTTGAAAAGGAAGCGCGCCCGGGCGGCATGCTGATGAACGGCATCCCGAGCTTCCGCCTCGAAAAGGACGTGGTGGAGGCCGAGATCGACATTCTGCGCGCGCTCGGCATTGAGTTCCGCTGCGGCGTGGAGGTCGGGAAAGACGTGACGATTTCCGAACTGCGCGGGCAGGGCTATCAGGGCTTCTACATGGCCGTCGGCCTCCAGTCCGGCGGCAAGCTGAACATCCCCGGCGGCGACGCAGACGGCGTCATGGCGGGCATCGACTTCATGCGGCAGGTCAACCTGCATGAAAAGAAGATGCTTTCCGGTAAGGTCGTCGTCATCGGCGGCGGCAACATCGGCGCGGACGTCGCGCGCACGGCGGTGCGCTGCGGCGCGGAACGTGTTGACCTCTACTGCTTAGAGGCCTATGACGACGTGCCGATGGGCGAGGAAGACCGCAGCGAGTGCGAGCGCGACGGCATCACCGTCCACGCCGGATGGGGCCAGACCGAGATCGTGGTGAATGACGGCAAGTGCGCGGGCATCAGGTTCCGCAAGTGCACGCGCGTCAGAAACGACGAGGGCCGCTTCGCACCCGAGTTTGACGACAGCGTGAGCGAGCAGGTAGAGTGTGCAACAGTTCTCTATTGTATCGGCCAGAAGGTCGACTGGCGCGAGCTGCTGACCGGCACCGCCGTTGAGTTCAACCCCAACGGTACGGTCAAGGCCGACTCTGTCACCTATCAGACGGCGGAAAAAGATATCTTTGTCGGCGGCGATGCCTACACGGGCCAGAAATTCGCCATCGATGCCATCGCCGCGGGCAAGGAGGGCGCGATCTCGCTGCACCGCTTTGTCCAGCACGCGACGCTGACGGTTGGCCGCAACCGCCGCCAGTTCATTGAGCTCGACAAGGAGAACGCGCTGATCCCCGTCAATTACGACACAACGCCGCGCCAGCGCATTGGCTACAACGAGGCGCTGCGCAGGACCTTCCGCGACGAGCGCGTCGCCTTCACCGAGGAACAGGTCAAAAAGGAGACCGCGCGCTGCCTTGGCTGCGGCGCGAGCATCGTCGACCCGAACAAGTGCATCGGCTGCGGCGTGTGCACGACGAAGTGCGCGTTCGATGCCATCCACCTGCACCGCGAGAGACCGGAGTGCAGCAAAATGTACGCCTGCGAGGACAAGATGAAGGCCATCCTGCCGTACATGATCAAGCGCGAGTTCAAGATCAAGCGCGCGGCGAGAAAGAGCAAGTAATGCACGAGCTGGGCATTGTCTTCCACGTCATCAGGAGCGTGGAAAAGATCGGAGAGGAAAATGGCCTGACGAGCGTCGCGTCCGTGACGCTTGAGCTCGGCGAGGTGTCCGGCGCGATCCCGCACGAGCTTGAGAGCTGCTGGAACTGGGCGGTCAAAAAGACGGAGCTTTTGCCGGAGGCAAAGCTCAGGGTCGAGACCATCCCCGCCGTCACCTACTGCGAGGGCTGCGGGCGCGACTATCCCACCGTGCAGTTTGGACGCACCTGCCCGCACTGCGGCAGCGAAAAAACATGGCTCAAGCAGGGCAGCGAGATCAACTTAAAGGAGATCGAGGCGATATGATGGAACCCTATAAGATCATCGAGGTGAAGGAGAGTGTCTTTGCCGACAACGACCGCGAGGCCGCGCGCCTGCGCGCGCAGCTCAAGCAGGACAGAACGTTTCTGCTGAACCTGATGTCCTCGCCGGGCAGCGGCAAGACGACGACGCTGCTGCGCACGCTTGAAGCGCTCAGAAACGAACTGCGCATCGGCGTGATGGAGGCGGACATCGACTCCGACGTGGACGCGAAGACCATCGCGGACGCGGGCGTTCAGTCCATCCAGCTCCACACGGGCGGTATGTGCCACCTCGACGCGGGCATGACGGAGCAGGGCCTCAAAGAGATCGGCACGGAGGACTTGGACCTCGTCGTGCTCGAAAATGTCGGCAATCTCGTCTGCCCCGCGGAGTTCGACACGGGCGCGGTCAAAAACGCGATGATCCTCTCCGTGCCGGAGGGGCACGACAAGCCGCTCAAGTACCCGCTCATCTTCACCGTGTGCGACGCGCTGATCATCAACAAGATCGACGTGCTGCCGTATTTCGACTTCGACATGGAAAAGGTCGTCGAGTACGCGCACATGCGCAACCCGAAGCTCAGGATATTCCCCCTCTCCGCCAAGACCGGCGAAGGCGTAGACGCCTGGTGTGACTGGCTGCGCGGGCAGGTGCGCGATTGGAACGAGTGAGAAAATGAAAAAAGAGATGTACCGCATGGTACATCTCTTTTTGCTATGTGTCCAGCCGGAAGACCGACGGGTAAATTTGCCCGTCCCTGAACTCGAGCACGCCGTAGGTCGGGCGGCGCGGATCGCCGATCGAACCGGGATTCATCATCATGGGCCGCGACGCCGCATCCACGAGCGGCGCGTGCGTGTGGCCGAAGAGCAGAATGTCGGCGTTCATTTCGAGCGCGCGGTACTGCGCGCGGAGAAGTCCTGTCTTTACCCCCAGCGTGTGCCCGTGCGCGATGAGCACACGGTGATCGTCCAGGATCAGCACGCGCTCGAGCGCCTCAAAGCGCCCGAAGTCGCAGTTGCCGGGAACCTGCTCAAGCGGCAGGCGAGGGTAGAGCTGATGTAATTCCTCAACGTCGCGCCAGCCGTCGCCGAGGTGGATGATGCCGTGCGGCTTCACGAGCTCCACCGCACGCACCATGTTGTCCACGTTCCCGTGGGAATCCGACAGCACAAGGTACTTCATGGCGCTCACAGGAACTTGTCGAGCTCACGCTCGACATCGGGCATCTTTTTGATCTGCGGCCTGTCGATGCGGTATCCGCCCCTGACGACCATGTCGAGCGCGCGCAGCGCGCTCAGATTCTGGAGCGGGTCGTTTGTGCAGACGATCAGATCGGCCTGCTTGCCCGCCTCAATGCTGCCGGTCAGGTCGCCGATGCCCGCGAGCCGGGCATTGAGCTTCGTCGCGCTGTAGAGCGCGAACGCGGGCGTCACGCCGCAGTATTTGACGAAATAGTGCAACTCGCGCCACATGTCGTAATGCGTGATGTACGGACAGCCGACGTCCGTGCCGAGACCGACCGGTACGCCGGCGGCGAGGTTCGCCTTTGCGAGCGCGACGATGCCGTCGAAGACGATTTTGCCGTTTTCCTGCTGCTCATACGTCGCGTGCGAAATGCTGCGGTCGAAGAGCGCGTAGGGCAGGGCGGGGGAGATGGTCGAAATCTGGAAGGCCTTGCGCTGCTTGAAGAGTGCGATCATTTCATCGCTTGGCTGCGCGCCGTGCTCGATGGAGTCAACACCGTTTTGCAGCGCGACCATCACGCCCTCGGGGCTCTCAACGTGCGCCGCGACGATCATGCCGAGCGCGTGCGCCTTGTCGCATGCGGCCTTGACAAGCGCGGGCTGCATGCGCAGCACGCCCGGCTCGCCCACGACCTCGGCGTCCAGCACGCCGCCGGTGATCATCAGCTTGATGAGGTCGGGCTTGTCCGCGGCGATCTTTTCGACGAGCGCCGCGGCCTCCTCGGCAGAGTGCGCCTCATAGGCGAGCGAGCCCGCCATGTGCCCGCCGGGGACGGAGACGGCCATGTTCGACGCCAGCACGCGCGGGGCAAGAATTTTGCCCGCCGCGGCGAGGTCGCGGATTTTTGTGTCGTAATCGGCGACGCCGCCCACCGTGCGCAGCGTGGTCACGCCGGAGAGCAGCTCGGTTTTCGCGTAGCCCTCGCACATGTTGAGACCGATCTTGTTTGTCAGCGCGCAGGAGGTGATGAGCTTCACGAGCTTTTTCGGGTCGCTCGCCTTTTTCTGCGGCTTGCCCGAGGCGGGCAGGTGGACGTGCATGTTGATGAGGCCCGGCAGCACATATTTGCCGCCGAGGTCGATTGCTTCATAGCCCGCGGGGATGTGCTGCGCGTCCACGATCTCGGAAATCTTATCGCCATCGATGCAGACGGCTTTGCCATGCTGCATCTCCATGTGCTCGGAGCCGTCGAGGAGCACGCAGTTCGTCAGCGCGTATTTCTTGTTGTTCAGATACATCTTGTTCCACCTTTCTTTTTCAGCCCAGCGTCTTCGTGCGCTCAACGGCCGCGTCCACCGCGCCGATGCAGGCGGCGCGGAAGGCACTTTGCTCCAGTGCGGCGACGCCCGCGATGGTGCTGCCGCCCGGGCTGCATACCTCATCCTTGAGGAGACCGGGATGCTTGCCGCTGCGCAGTACCATTTCCGCGCTGCCGAGCAGCATCTGGCTTGCGTAGCGGATAGCCTTGGCGCGCGGCAGACCGTTTTTTACGCCGCCGTCTGCCAGCGCCTCGATAAACAGATAGGCGTAAGCGGGGCCGCAGCCGGAAATGGCGCTGGCCGCGTCGATCAGGTGCTCGGGCAGTTCGTCGATCGTGCCGGAGAGGGACATCAGCGCCTTGAATTCCTCCAGCTCTGCCGGCGTGACGTTCCCATTTGCGCAGAGGAGGATCAGACCATGACCGACCGAGCAGGGCGTGTTGGGCATGATGCGGATGATCTTCCTGTCCGCTCCGAGCAGTGCCTCGAGCCGCGCGAGGCTTGTGCCCGCAAGCATCGAGACGAACACGCACTGTGCTTCTGCGATCTCCGCGCCGAGCGAGGTGATCACATTTTCGATCATCTGCGGCTTGACGCCGAGAAAGACAAAGCGGCTGCTTTTCAGAATGGCCTGGGGGGTCTCGGCGGTGCAGCCGAGCCGCTGTGCCGCGGTGGCCGAGCGCTCAGCCGTACTGCATGCGACGGCGACCTTATCGCCCGTGACCTTTCTGGCCGCGGCGAGCGCAAGTGCGCCGCCCATGCTGCCTGCGCCGATGAAGCCTGCCTGATAGTTTACCATGGTGTCCCCCCTTATCGAATCTGGCCGCAGCCGGTGATGATGTATTTATAGGTGCTCAGTTCGTCGAGCCCCATGGGGCCGCGCGCGTGGAGCTTCTGCGTCGAAATGCCCATCTCGCAGCCGAGGCCGAACTCGCCGCCGTCGGTGAAGCGGGTGGAGACGTTGACATACACTGCCGCGCTGTCGACCTCGTCGACGAAGCGCTCCGCCGCCGCGGCATCCTCTGTGACGATGCAGTCGCTGTGGTGCGTGGAGTGGCGCTGGATATGCGCGATGGCGGCATCCAGATCGTCCACAACGCGGACGGCGAGGATGTAGTCGAGAAATTCCGTGTCGAAGTCGTGCTCCGTCGCCGCCGTGCCGGGAATGATCTCCGCCGCGGCCGCGTCGAGCCGCAGCTCGACGGGGACAAGGCCCGCTTCCCTGCGTTTGTCAACAAGCGCGGCCTTGAGCTTGGGCAGAAATTCTTTGGCAATATCGCGGTGGACAAGGCAGACCTCCTCTGCGTTGCAGACGGAGGGGCGGCTCGTCTTGGCGTTTTCGATGATCTTTACCGCCATGTCGAGGTCGGCAGAGCGGTCAACATAGACGTGGCAGATGCCCGTGCCGGTCTCAATGCAGGGAACGCTTGCGTTTTCCACGCAGGCGCGGATGAGACCCGCGCCGCCGCGCGGGATCAGCAGGTCGACCAGTCCGTCTGCCGTCATCAGCTCCTGCGCGCTCGCGTGGGTCGTATCCTCCACAATGTTGACGATATTGGCGTTGCCGCCGGCGGCCTCGATGCCCGCTTTGAGCGCCGTGACCACGGCGTGGGAGGAACGATAGGCCTCCCTGCCGCTGCGCAGCATACAGACGTTGCCGCTCTTGATGCAAAGCGCCGCGGCGTCCGAGGTGACGTTTGGCCGGCTTTCATAGATGATGGCGACCAGCCCGAGCGGCACCTGCCGCTTGGTGATGGTCATGCCGTTGGGGCGCTTGAATTGCGCCAGCGCGCGGCCCACATGGTCGGGCAGTGCCGCAGCGGCGCGGATGCCCTCGGCCATCGCGCGGATGCGCGTTTCGCTCAGCGCGAGCCGGTCGAGCATCACGTCGGAGATTGTGCCGCGCGCAGCATCCATGTCCTGCACGTTGGCGCGCAGAATATCCGCACTGCTTTGCTCAAGACTGTCCGCCATGGCAAGGAGCAGACGGTTTTTCTCTTCCGCCCCCGCGCTGCGGATGCTGCCCCAGGCGGCCTTCGTGCGCGTTAAAAGCTCCATCGTGCTTGTCATTCCGCATCCCTCCTGTGAACAAGAAATCGTGTCCCGACCCGCCGGCCCGCGGCGATATCGTAGAGAAGCTCGGGATTCTGCCCGTTGGCGATGACCATTTCGCAGCCTGCGGCCGTTGCGGTCTGCGCGGCGCGCAGCTTCGTCGCCATGCCGCCGGTGCCGAGAGAGGAGCCGCTGCCGCCGCCGAGGGAGATGATGCGCTCGTCGATCACGTCCACCGTGTCGATGAGCTTCGCTTCGGGGTTCTGCCGTGGGTCGCCGTCGAACAGCCCGTCGATATCCGAGAGCAGGATCAGCAGGTCGGCACGCACCGCTGCGGCCACGATGGCAGACAGCGTGTCATTGTCGCCGATGCCGAACTCGGCGGTGGAAAAGGTGTCATTTTCGTTGATGACTGGCAGCGCGCCGAGCTCCAGCAGGCGCTCAAGCGTGTTGTGGAAGTTCTGCTTGCGCACGCCGCCCTCTTCAATGTCGGCGGCGGTAATGAGCAGTTGGGCGACGGTATGGTTGTACTCGGTGAAAAGCTTGTCATAGGTATACATCAGCTCGCACTGACCCACGGCGGCGGAGGCCTGCTTGGTGGGCACGTCCCTGGGCCGTTCGCTCAGGTTGAGCTTACCAAAGCCCATGGCAATGGCGCCGGAGGAGACGAGAATGATCTCGTGCCCCATGTTTTTCAGGTCGCTGAGCACCTTGCAGAAGCGCTCCATGCGCTGGATATTCAGCCTTCCGGTGGGATAGGCCAGCGTGGAGGTGCCGACCTTGACGACGATTCGCATACTTGAATCCCTCGCTTTGCGTGCCGCAATGCCGCGGCAAAAGAATTTGGCAATTATTATATCGCGCTTTTCGGAATTTTGCATCCCCTTTTTGCGCGTTTGTCCGCATATTGATGCAGGTGTATCAAAAAACGGGCGCACCGGTAGGGTGCGCCCCGCGCGGGATGACGAAAAAACGGCTCAGAACGGTTTTTTGGCGACCTCAAGGATCGCGTCGAGCATGCCCTGGATCTGCGGCGTGATGACCTTGTTGCGATGATAGAGCACCTGCCGCCACTGGCGCATCTGACAGTCCGCCACGGGAATGATGGCGAGATTATCCTTGTGGATGCTCATTTCCACCGTGTAGAGCGGGAGCACGGAGAGATACTCCGGATTTTCGCGGATCAGGCGCAGGGCCAGCGTATCGCTCTCCAGTTCGAGAAACGGCTCTACGCTCAGGTCCTGACGCGCGAGTTCACGGTCGAACTGGTCGCGGTAGGGGTTGCCGTGGTTCATCAGGATGAAGGGATGGGAGACGAGATCGGCCAGATGTACGTCAGACTGCGCGGCCAGCGGATTTTCCGAGTTCGTGACGACGACCACATCCTCCTGCGCTTCAAAGACCTTGACGAATTGCGTGTCAAAGATCTGCGCATCCAGCGTGTAGATCATGTCCAGCTCGTTTTTGATCAGCATTTCCGTGATCGAGGCGATATTGCCCGCGTGCAGGTTGACCAGCACGCGCGGGAAGCGCTCGTGAAAGAGCGGCACGATATCGGAAAATGACGCCGTCAGCAGGGAATTCAGCGTGCCGACGCGCACCGTGCCCGTCAGATCGGAATCCGCCGAGGCGAAGGCACTGGCGCGGGTGATGGCGCTGACCACATCGCGCGCGTAGGAGACGAAATCCTTGCCGTACTGCGTAATGGACACGGTTTTGCCGATGCGGTCGAACAGCTGCACGCCAAGTTCGCGCTCGAGCTGCTGGATCTGCACAGTCACGGCGGACTGGGAATAATCCAGCGCCTCGGCCGCGCGGGAAAAGCTCTTCAGTTCTGTGACCTTCAGGAAGGTGACCAGATTGCGGACTTCCATAGGGGCCTCCGTTTCAAATTTATAATGAATTTTCAAAAATATATTATTGGAAATATCTCTGTTTGTCAATAGACCTATTATAAAAAATAATAAGCGGTTTGACCAAAAAAGCGGACAAAAGGCTGGCCGCATTATACGGCCAGCCCATATCGTTCAGGTTTCGTAGGAATGGTGAAGCAGCTCATGTGCGCGCGCTTCGAGTCCCGCGTCGTACATGGCGTTGACGACAGGGTTGCGCTCGCTGCGTTTGAACATTGCGCTGCGGTCGATCTCATAGAGACCCTGCGCGCGCAGCAGCTTTTTGTTCATCAGCGCGTAGGGCTGTCCCGCGCCGCCGACGCAGCCGGTGCGGCAGGACATGACCTCGACGAGGTCCACCTCGACCTCGCCGCTTTCGATCTGGTCGAGCAGCTTGCCAGCGTTGCCGAGACCGTGGACGACGGCGATGCGTACCGGCCGCCCGCCGATGGGGATGGTGACAAAACGGACCGGGTCGCTGCCGCGCAGGCCGCTGTGCTCCAGCATGCGCAGGGCGTTTTTGCTCTTGTCGCTCAGGCAGCAGCGTACGACCGCCTCGGCCACGCCGCCGGAGGTGCCGAAGATCTCGGCCGCGCCGCTGCCCATGCCATAAGGCAGGTCAGGCGATTCCTTTTCCAGCAGCGGGAAGCGGATGCCGGATTCCTTCATCATCTGCACGACCTCCTTCGTGGTGAGCACGAGGTCGACATAAGGCACGCCGTATTGGTCGCGGAACTCCGCGCGCCGCGCCTCCATCTTTTTGGCGGTGCAGGGCATGATGGCGATGTGGCAGGTGGTACGGCCATCGGAGGCGTCCTTCTGGCGGTAATTCTCCTTGAGCACGGAGGCAAACATCTGCATGGGGGAACGGGCGGTGGAAAGATTCCTGAGAAACGCGGGCCGCTCGTTTTCCACATACCTGACCCATGCGGGGCAGCAGGAGGTCATCAGCGGCAGGTTCTCGCCTGTTTCCAGCCGGTGCAGGAATTCCTTCGATTCCTCGCGCACGGTGAGGTCCGCGCCGAAGATCGTGTCGTAGACCTCGTCCGCGCCCATGATCTTGAGCGCGGTAACGAGCTTGTCGAGCACGTTTTCTCCCGCGGGCAGGCCGTAGGCCTCGCCGATAGCGACGCGCACGGCGGGCGCGATCTGGATGACGACGCGCTTCTGAGGGTCCTGCAGGAGCTTCCATGCCTCGCCGATCTCGTTTTTCACAGTGATGGCGCCGGTGGTGCACACGGCGGAGCACTGGCCGCAGCTGACGCAGTGCGTCTGGTCAAGCGGCAGATCATCTGTCGTGGCAATGTGCAGCCCCGGCCCGCGGCCGGCGAAGCGCAGGTTTTTCACGCCCTGCACCTCCTTGCACACGCGCACGCAGTCGCCGCAGAGGATGCACTTGTTGAGGTCGAATGTCACCGCGGGACTGGTGAAGTCCATCGGCACATGCTCGCGTGTGTCCTCAAAGCGGACATGGTGGATGCCGAAGCGCACGGCCATTTCCTGCAGACGGCAGGAGCGGTTTTTTTCGCAGGTGGTGCAGTCGCGGCAGTGGGCGGAAAGCAGCAGCTCGATGATCATGCGGCGGTATTTGAGCAGCCGCGCCGTATTGGTGCGGATGCGCAGACCGTCGCGCGGCTGCATGGTGCAGGCAGCGTCGATCCTGCCGGTGCCTTCCTCCTCGACCATGCACATGCGGCATGCGCCGTAAACGGAGAGATCGGAGTGGAAGCAGAAGTTCGGCATCTCGACGCCCGCCTTTCGGCAGACCTCCAGCACATTCGGCTCCCCGTCGTATTCCACGCGGATATTATCCACGAACATCACGCCTTTAGCCATCGATCTCCACCTCCCGGATCGCATCAAAGGGGCAGGCCTCGATGCAGGTATAGCATTTGACGCACTTCTCCGGATCAATCGAAAACGGAGACTTGATCACGCCCGTGATGGCCTCGGCGTGGCAGTTGCGCGCGCACTTGCTGCACCCGCGGCAGATCGTCGGATCCACCACGAGACGAATACGGTTGTAGGGCAGGCCGCCCGGCTCAATGGGCGTGCGGTCCTGCGCGCAGAGCGCGCAGCTGCCGTCCAGGTGCGCCTCAAATTCCTCGGGGAAGTATTTGATGGCGGTCTCGAGCGTGTGGAAGGAATTTTTTCCCAGGTTGCAGAAGGCGGTGACGGAGATCATCTCGCCCAGGTCCGTGAGCAGCGTGAACTCACCTCGGGAGAGGCGGTAGTCCTTCAGCGCCCATAAGAGCTCGTTCATGCGCTTGGTTCCCTCGCGGCAGGGAACGCATTTGCCGCAGAACTCCGTCTGCGTATACTCCATAAAGCGCGCGGCCACGTCTACCATGCAGCGGTCCTCGTCGAGCACAGTGATGACGCTGTCGCCGCGGCGGATGCCGTAGGGCTTGAGCTTCTGGAAGTGCAGCGGAAGGTCGAGCTGTTCGCCGGTCAGCAGGCCGCCGCTCGGCCCGCCGATCTGCACGGCCTTGCACTGTTTGCCGCCGGGGATGCCGCCGCCCAGTTCATAGACGACCTGACGGATGGTGGTGGCCTCCTCGGGAATATCCACATAGCCGGGATGTTCGATATCGCCTTTCAATAAAAAGATCCTTGCCATAATTGATTCTCTTCTCTCATCCAAAAGTATTTTACAACAGTATGACACTGTAACACCGGCAGTGCAAAATGTAAAGGGATAGAGTGATAAATAATCTGAATAGGCAGGGAAGCTATAGGGGGAAAACCGGCAAAAGCGGCGCATCCGCGCCGCCTTTGCCGGTTATTCTTCAAAATATTCCGCGTACAGCGCCTCATCCGCGCCGCCGCGCGCAAGGATGGCGGCAAGCAGGCCGCAGGCGTCGGTCGGGGTGCGCTGCTGAGTCGCAAAGTCGACGGAGACGATGCCGCGGCGGACGCTCTGCCCGTCGAGCCACTCGAACCCGTCGGTGAATGTGCCGCAGAAGAGACGCTCGATGGGCAGTGCGCTTTCGTTCAGCGTGCGCAGATGCTCGAAGAGGTAGGGCACGCGGATGTCGTCCTCCACACCGTGCAGCGTGACTGAGAAGGGCAGAGGGCAGCGCCTGTGCAGCGCGGTCAATGCTTCGACCAGCGTTTCGGGCGCGGAGCAGTCGGGCGCGTCGTTTGCAGGTGTGGTGCTCACGAGGTCCGTCACGGGGGTGAAGCCCTGCCAGTCGAGCGCGAGGAAGTCGGCACAGGTGTCGGGCTTCAGAATACTGCTGTACTTCATCGGCAGCCGGATGCGGCCGAGATAAAAGGCATCAAAGGCTGCGTCGAACGCGCGGCGCGCACCGTCCGCGAGCGAGCGGGGCAGGAAGCCCTCGCGCGCGGGGACAAAATCGTTCAGCCGCAGCGAAACGCTGACGCGGCAGTCACCGTAGTTCATCGCGCGGTGGAGCGAGTGGAGCAGGGCATAGGCGCAGCTGTGACATTCGGCCATGCGCGTGAGCACGCGGAAGCAGGCAGAGGCGTTGTTCTTTCCCGGCGGAAAGCCGCCGCCGAGGCATCCGCCGAGCGCGTAGGCGTTCGGCTCGGCAAAGGTGAGGTACTCGCTGACAAGGTCGCCGAGCGCCGCGGCCACATGCTCGATATAGTGCAGGTAGCAGGGGAAATTTTCCACCCGTTCAAAGCCGCCGCGTTCCGTGAACCAGACGGGGTCGTTGAAATGATGCAGCTCAAGCTGCACCCTGATGCCGGCGTCGTGCAGGGCGGTGAGCTCGGCGCGGTAGCGCGCGAGTTCGGCTTCATCGAACTCATCCTCGCGCGGCTCCACGCGCGTCCAGTCGATGCCCATGCGGTGCGCCGTCACACCGAGTCCGCGCAGCAGCGCGACATCCTCCTGCCAGTGCTGTATGTGCTGCGCGGCCACGGCGGGGGAAGCTTTGTCGCGGATGCTGCCGAGACCCCACCAGTAGATCCAGCTGCTTTCCAGCTCGCCGCCCTCACTCTGCGTGGCAGGGGAGGTAAGCCCGAGCAGCATATTCTCCTTCAGCGCAAAACCGTTCATCGCGCGTTCTCCTTATCGTTTGATGGACCTATTATAAAAGAAAGCGCGCGGCCCGTCAATGAAAAAGAGACGGCCTACAGGGCCGTCTCCTCCGCTTCTTCCGATTCCACCAGCTGCATGACCGATACTTCGAACGCCGTGCGTTCTTCCGCGCCGCTCTCCAGCAGCTTGGTATAGGTCCGGCTCTGCACGCGGCCCTCGAGCGTCAGGCGCTCGCCGACGTCCATCCCCGCGATCTGCGCTGCCGTTTGTCCCCAGGCGATGCAGGGCAGATAGTCCGCGCGCCCGTAGCGGCGGTTGACGGCCAGGATGATATCGCAGATGCTGCGCCCCAGCGGCGTGCGCCGCAGCGACGGCTTTTTGCACAGCGCGCCTGAGAGCAGGATGCGGTTGAAGAACGATCCATCACCGGGCTCAAGCGTCTGGGCGAAGACGGTGATGACGAGCCTGCTGCCCTGCCCGCTCTTGTTGTTGAACGAGCGGAGCTGACCCGTGACACGCAGACTTTGTCCCGTCTCCACAGGACACTCGCGCAGCAGCGCCTCGCTTACGACGATAATCGGCAGATCACTCTGACCGGACAGGCGCTCTACCCGCAGGGGAAATTTGTCGAAGCGGTGGGTGTGATTTTCGTGCGAGAAGACCGGCGCGCTCTCCGCTGTACCCCAAAGCTCCACATAGTTCTGGTTTCCATCCATAGCGTACACCTCAACACGGTTTTGTTGCTGTATCCTATGAAACGGAAGGGGAAGATATGCCGCTTTGCCCACAGGGCGGACATAAAGGAACGAGCCGCCATTCGGCGGCTCGTTCCTTTATGGATCGTTGAGAGCGAAGAGATCACATCTTGGAGATGATGTCCACGATCTCCATGCCGATGCGCTTCTGCGCCTCGACGGTGGCAGCGCCGATGTGCGGCGTGCAGGAGACCATCGGGTGGGAGTAGAGGGCCTTGTTGGAGGCGGGCTCGTCGGCGTAGACATCCAGACCGGCAGCGCGGACCTTGCCGCTCTCCAGACCGGCCAGCAGCGCAGCCTCATCGACGTTGGTGCCGCGGGAGGTGTTGATGATGACAACGCCGTCCTTCATCTTGGCGATGCGCTCGGCATTGATGAGCGCGCCGCCGTCAACGGCGGGAGCGTGGACGGAGATGAAGTCAGACTTGGCCAGCAGCTCGTCCATTTCAACGTAGGGGATGCCCAGCTGCTCCTCGATGCCGGGGATGTGGAAGATATCGAAGGCGATGACGTTCATGCCGATGGCCTTGGCCATCACGCCGAGCTTCTGGCCGATGCGGCCGAAGCCGACGACGCCGAGGGTCTTGCCGGAGAGCTCGATGCCCTTGCCGTAAGCCTTCTTTTCCCACTGGTCGTTGCGCATGGTGTAGCCCGCGTGGGAGATGTAGCGCGCGCAGGAGAACATGTGCGCCATGGCCAGCTCGGCCACGGACTCAGAGGAGGCGCGCGGGGTGTTCTTCACGTCGATGCCGGCAGCCTTGGCATAGTCGACGTCGATGTTGTCAACGCCCACACCGCCGCGGATGATGAGCTTGAGGCTGCTGCCCTTGGCCTCGTCGATCTGAGCGGCGCGAACCTTGGTCTTGGAACGGACGACGACGACATCGAAGTCGCGCAGGGCCTTGCCGAGCTCGGCGGGTTCATAGAACTGTTCCACGACCTCATGGCCCTGAGCCTTCAGCTCGGCCATCGCGGTCTTATCCATACCGTCGGTAACAAGAATACGCATAACGAAATCTCCTTAAAAATATTTCTTTTTTCGAAAAACAGCTGCGCTGTTTTTCGAGCTTGGTTCCAGCGCCCGCCGCTCACCGCGCGGTGCGCTGCATGGTGTTCCTGCGGACTTCACCGCCGCGGCGTTACGATCCCCGCGCCCATTCGGGCGCGCCGATCGTGCCGCTTCCTCGAAACCGGATCGCTTTTTCCACCGCTGGCGGCGCTTTACCGGTTTCCCTGTCGTCCTTCGGAACAGGGTCCCATTTTACTTGCGCCATGCGCGGCGCAAACTCGGTGAGACCTTTACAAGGAAAGGAGGGACAAAGTCCCCCTTTTCCATTTTCCTTTACTTGGTGTGCTCGGCTTCGAACTTCTTCAGGAACTCGACGAGAGCCTGGGCACCTTCGATGGGCATGGCGTTGTAAACGCTGGCGCGCAGACCGCCGACGCTCTTGTGGCCCTTGAGGTTATCGTAACCGGCAGCCTTGGTGGCGGCGACGACTTCGGCGTCGAGCTCGGCAGAATCGGTGACGAAGGGAATGTTCATGAGAGAACGGAATTCGGGCTCGACCGTGCCATGGAACATCTTGGAGGAATCCAGGAAGTCATAGATGACCTTGGCCTTGGCAATGTTGCGCTTGTGCATCTCCTCGAGACCGCCGATGCTCTTGAGGTACTTGAACACCTTGCCGCAGCAGTAGATCGCCCAGCAGTTCGGGGTGTTGTACATGGAGTCGTTCTTGGCATGGGTGTCGTAGCGCATGTAAATGGGCATCTTGGGATCAAGATCCTCGCGGATGAGGTCCTCGCAAATGATGGCGATGACCATACCGGCAGGGCCGACGTTCTTCTGCACGCCCGCATAGATCATGCCGTAATCGCTGACGTTGCAGGGCTGGGAGAGGAACATGGAGCTCTGGTCGGAGACAAGGATGTGGCCCTTGGTGTTGGGCAGCTGCTGCCAGGTCACACCATGGATGGTCTCGTTCTCGCAGATGTAGACATAGTCGGCATCCTCGGGAATGTCGAGATCGGAGCAGTCGGGGATGTAGCTGTAGTTCTTATCCTTGGAGGAGGCGGCGACGATGACCTCGCCGTACTTCTTGGCCTCGGCAATGGCCTTCTTGGACCATGCGCCGGTCTCGACGTAGACGGCCTTGCCGTTCTTCATCAGGTTCCAGGGCACAGCCGCGAACTGCAGCGTAGCGCCGCCCTGAATGAACAGGACCTTGTAGTTGTCGGGAATGCCCATCAGGTCGCGCAGGTCAGCCTCGGCCTCGTCAACGATCTGCTGGAAGACCTTGGAGCGGTGGCTCATCTCCATGACGCACATACCGCTGCCGCGGTAGTTCATCATTTCGTCACGGATCTCCTCCAGAACGGGCTCGGGCATCATGGCGGGGCCGGCGGAGAAGTTGTAGGTGCGGTTGTACTTCATCTTGTGTTCCTCCTGAATTGTTAATTTTTGAGCAATTTTGACAGAAATCTCATGTTTTGACAGATACAGTATAGTCTATCGCGTTCGGATAATCAATAGAAAAAAGAAAAAGCCTTATTTATTTTCAGGCAATTAAACAAAAAGTCAGCTTTTTGGAAAAAGACGAAAAAAAGGAAAGTGTGCGCGCAAAAAATTATTGACAAACGATAATTTGCGTGCTATGGTGAGTTTAATAAATTATCGAAAAACAATAATTTTGGAGGCGCGTGATGAAGACTGAAAGGGTGAAAAGACTGCTGGTGATCGAGGCGCTCGTCTGCGCGGCGGCAGTGGCGGCGCTCCGCCTGTGGGAGGGTGCGGCATTTTCGCTCGCCGATTTTCCTGCGGGCGTTATCGGAAATATGCTGACGGCACTGGCTGGCACGGGCCGCATAGGCTTTGCGCTCGCGTTCACGCTTTATGCGGCGCTCGTGCTGCTGCCCGTCTATGCGCTCGTGCGTCTGTCTGCGCGTCGTGCGCTCAAGGCGGAGGATGCGCTCATCGGCGGCGCCGCCGTCGCCGCTGCAGCGGCGCTGTGGCCGCGCGGCTTTCTGCGCTACTGGGATACACTGTCGGAGCGGCTCTTTGCAAGGCTTGCCTGGCAGTGGCTCATTTTGGCGCTGCTGGTGGGCTGGGTCGTGCTGCGGCTGCTGCGCAGGCTTTCCGGCGGCGATACGCAGGAGCTCTTGAAGCTATTCCGCGCGCTGCTTATCCTCGCGGCAGCGTACTTCGTCTTCGAGGTCTGCTTTGCCGAATTTGCGGGCCTGTTTTCTGCCGTCGACGCGCTCAAGGCGGGCAACACCGCCTTCACGGCTGATACGGTCCTGCCTGTGTCAACGGACATAACGGGGTCGAAGAGCCTTGCGTTCAGCTATGTTGTCCTCGCCCTGCGCTTTGCCGCGGAAGTCTTTCCTACGCTGCTCGCCGCGGCGACGGCGTACTTCGCCATCGGCCTTCTCGACACGATGGAAGACGGCGCGTTCACGCAGGAGAGCGCCGCCTACGCGCCAAAGCTTGCCGCATGGTGTGTCAAGGTGCTCAAGCTCAGCGTGCTGTTTGCCCTCGCGGTCAACATTTTACAGGCGGTTTGCGCGCCGCTCATCCTCAGCACCAGCATTTCCATCCGCCTGCCGGTCCTCGAGCTGTGCTTCGTGCTCGCGGCGCTCCTCGGTTCTCGGCTCATCGCCTCGAACGTCGCCCTTGCGGCGGACAACGACCTCTTTATCTGAGGGTGCTGCCATGGCGATCACGATACATCTCGACGAGGTGCTGAAAGCACGCGGCATGACAAGCAAGGAACTTTGTGCCACCGTCGGCATCACGGAGGCGAATCTTTCCATTCTGCGCAGCGGCAAGGCTAAGGGCGTGCGCTTTGCGACGCTCAACCGCATCTGCTGCGCGCTCGAGTGCAATGTGGGCGACATCCTGCAATGCGACGGAGAACTGGAGGCAGAACATGAAGAGTAAAACGAAAACCGCGCTCGTCTTCCTCGCGATCCTCGCGGCGGTCTTCCTGATCGCGCTGCTCGACGGCAGCGCGGTGCAGTCCGCCGCGGACGAGGAGGAAGAGGGCACGCTCATCGGGGCTTTCGTCTCGGAAGAGGACATCGACATCGGCGGCGACCTTGCGGTCTCAGCCGCGGGCAAATTCGTCTGGAAGGCCGGGCGGCTCTATATGGAGACAGACGACTGGTCCGCGCTCGGTGAGCGCGGCGGCGGCATCTACTGCACGATGGAGCCGGACGCGCGCTGCGGTGAGGAGGACGCCAAGTCGCCGAATATCACGATCTTCGGCGCACTCGGTGCGCCGCTGGGAAAGGCCGGTATCGACGATGACAACGGCGTCCGTACGACGGACATCGACCTCTCGGGCGAGGTCTACGCCTGCGGCGACAGACAAGTGATTTTCAATCTTTATCCCATCTACCAGACGTCGGATGGACGCATTTATTTGACGCGCGGCAACAGCATGGGCATGTCCGGCGCGGACGGCGCCAGCGTGACCCACACGCTCACGAGAGATAAGACCGAGACGATCGGCGGCAAGTCCGAGCGCGTGAAGGTCAAAGTTGCCATCACCGTTGTTGCCCGCCCGACGCCGACGAAGTTCACCGTCGCGCACATGGACGAAAACGACGATCTCTTGAAGCTCGAGGAGTTCGCGCCCGATGCGCTGCCCGAGTCCATCACCGCCGCGCCCGGCGCGGCGTACCTCATCGGCACGAGCTATGGACAAGACTGGGACGGAGAGACGGCGGAATATACCATTTCCAGCCGCAGCAATGATAGTGCGCCGTATGCTTACTCAAAGCTGAATACCTTCCGCTATCAGGATGGTAAGCTTTGCTCGATCAGCATTCCAGTCAAATGGGGGGAGGGAGCAGCATGAAACGACTGATCGCTTTTGCGTTGGCGCTCGCGGTGGTGTTCGGCGTGAGCTTCGCGCTCTATAAGCCTGAGCGCATCGGGGAAAACACGGCGCAGCAGACAGACGACGTATGGGTCGGCTATTTCTTCTCACCCAAGGACTTCAACGGCAAGGCCTATGCGGCAAAGACTGATGACGGTTACGATTTCAGCGTGCCCGGCGTGCCGGTGTTTGTGACGATCACGCCGTTTGAGCCTGGCGAGCCGGGCTACGAAGAGGGTTCGGAGTTCAACTATTCCGTCGGCGAGGCGGTGTCCGACGAGGTCGTGGGCAGTGGAATGCACATCAAGGTCGACGACAACGGCAGCAGCTACGAGACGGGCGGCGAGATCGCGCTCGACGCGCAGAAGAGGGTAGAACTGTACGAATGTTATGTCTACCGCACGCCCGCAGGGGACTACTACGCCGAGTGTGTGCTGTACAACGGGATGAAGTCGGCCTACTGCGGACCGGGCTTTGGCTTGAAGCAGACACGGACAATCTCGGCCGAGCAGTCGAGCGACTGGAGCATAAACGGCAAAGCGCAGAGCCATTCGATCAAGGTGAACGTTTCGTTCGCGGCGTACACGGCGGCGGAATCGGTCGACTTCGTCTGGATGGACAGCGACAAGAACGTCCTGTCGCGCGCGGCATACGCCGCTGATGCCCTTCCCGAGACGCTGACCGCGCCCGAACATGCGGCGCTTCTCGTCGTAACGCTGCACAATGCGGACGGCAGAACGCTGCGCACGCTCTGCACGCAGGACGATATGTTCGCCAGAGCCTATGTGCCCTCGATGCTTTCCGGCCTTCTTCGCGTCGTCGACGTGTCGCTCGACTGGGGAGAGAATGGGACTTAACCAATTTTTAATAAAGAATTTGCTAAGAAAATGATTGCATTACGCGGGCAAAGCGGGTAAGATGGAGTGAACTCAAAGAAAAGAGGAACTTGCCATGCGTCCCGACGGAACCCGAGTGAAAGAGGCGTCCACCATCGTTTCGGCACTGCCCTATGTCATGCCGCGGCGCTACGACGCGCAGAATTTCATCACCGAATATGCCGATATGGAGGTCCTGCGCCGCTACATTCAGGAAAAGCGCCGCGAAGGCGTCCGTATCCCGTATATGACGCTCATTCTTGCGGCATACTTCAAGGCGTATCAGGAAAATCCGAAGATCAACCGCTTCATCATGAACCGCAGGATCTATCAGCGCAACCATTTCTGCGTCAGCTTCGTTATTCTCAAGAACCGCGCCGACGGTACTCCGGACGAAACATCAGTCAAGATCTTCTTCGAGGATGGAGATGATGTGTTCTCCATCAACCGCAAGATCGAGGAGGCCATCGCGCAGAATCAGGTGGCCGCGCACAACAACAATACCGATAAGTTTGCGAACTTTATGTTCTCACTCTCGCTGCTGCCGCGGCTCGTGGTGGGCCTTGCCAAGCTGATGGACCGCTGGGGCCTGCTTCCGCGCAGCATCATCGACCTGAGCCCCTTCCACACGAGCCTGTTCATCACGAATCTTGCCTCGATCAACACCAGCGCCATCTACCATCACTGTTACGAATTCGGTACGACCGGCGTGTTCGTTTGCATGGGCAAGCCTGTGGCGAACTACATCAGCGGCGAATACCGCAAAAAGCTCATCCCCCTCTCTGTGGTGATGGATGAGCGCATCTGCACGGGACACGAGTATGCGATGTTCTGGGCCAGCCTGCGCCGTTATCTCAAGCATCCGGAACTGCTGGAAAACGGCGCGCAGACGGAGACGGTCTCCGCGCACGCCTCGGGCGAGGAATAAAAAAGCAAAAAAGACTGACCCTTGATCGTGCAGCTCTGCGGCGATCAAGGGTCAGTCATGATGGATGTTGGGATCTCTCATATTCAGTTCTCCTTTTGATTCGGGTGCTGTCATGGCGCCGAATACCCTTTGCTCCGGTTTCCACTCTCGTACTATGTGAACACCGACTGGCGGTGGTCTGAACGTCAATGACGGGACATTGGAGAGTGCTGTGCGATGGATAAGTTCGGAACCATCTCAGGATCAGCTGTACATTGGTCTCACCCTTTCTGTATCTAAAGAATAGCAGAGAAGGGAGCATATTGCAAGCGGCGAAATGAATGAAAATGCGAATTAAAACTTATATAAACTTCCGATTATGCAGAAATTTCGCGACAAAGCTTGAATAATATCCGATAATTTGCTATACTGAACCTGTTGCGGGCCGCTCTTTCGGGCGGCCCGCCTGTTTTTTACCGGAAATATACCCGATCCCATTCCGGCGAATCGGGCAGGAGCGGCGGTTCTACCGTGAGACCGCTTTTTCCGCCGCGGCGGCCCTCGACAAGGACCAGCGAGGGCGACGCGTCCGCCGCCTTGGCAAGAAAGCGCAGCCGCTTGGGCTCACAGCCGTGGGCGCGCATCGCGCAGAGCACGTCGGCGAGCCGCCCGGTGCGGTGGACGAGCGCGAAGCGCCCGCCCCAGCGCAGGATGCGCCGCGCCGCGGCGCAGACATCGTCGAGCGTGCAGGTTTTTTCCTCGCGCGCGTTCTGCCGTGCTTCACCATTGGAACTCTTCCCGCTGCCCGCGGGAAAGTACGGCGGGTTGGAGATCACATAGTCTACGCTGCCGGCGTCCGGCAGGCAGGCGGCGTCGCGCAGATCGCCCACGCGGAACACGGCGCGCGCAGCCCAGCCGTTCTCTTCAAAGCCCCTGCGTGCGAGCGCGGCCGCCTGCGCCGCCAGCTCCACATTTTCGATGTGCAGCGTATCGTCACGCGCGAGCAGCAGCGTTCCGAGCAGACCTGTTCCGCTGCCCAGGTCGCAGACCCGGTCGCCGCGCGCGGGGCGGGCAAAGTACGCGAGGGCGAAGCTGTCCGTCCCGGGCGGGAAGAGCGTGCTGTCATAATAAAAGCAGGGCCCGCCCTGCCACAGGTGATCCTTCTTTTCCATGGGAGCCCTCCTATGGGAGTGATAAAAATAAGGACGCGCCAGAAGCGCGTCCTTATTTTTTAAGTAGCCTTAGCCCTGGGAAATGGCGCCGTTGGGGCAGGTATCCGCGCAGCTGCCGCAGTCGAGGCAGGCGTTCGCGTCGATCTGATACTGGGAATCACCCTGGGAAATCGCACCGACGGGGCAGGCGTCTGCGCAAGCACCGCAGCTGACGCAGGCAGAACCGATCTGATAAGCCATAGTTGCATTACCTCCATAAGAGTTGATGGGGATATTATAGCATGAGAAACCAAAAATGCAAGAGCGGGAGGGCAGGAAATTTTTGAATTTTCTGTGCGGAACGCGCGCGGTTTATTTTTCCCCAAAGCAGGAAAAAATGAGGGCGAAAACGAAATTTCCGGCAAGGGGGAGAACACCATGAACGACAGAAGATTCAGCGCGGACGCCGAGCGCGTGCTGCGCTGCGCGCAGGAAACGGCGGGCGAGCTGGGCCATGGATACGTTGGGTGCGAGCATTTGCTGCTGGCGATGCTGCGCGAGGAGAGCGGCGCGGCGGGCCGCGCCCTGCGGGACGCGGGCGTGGATGAGGATGAGATCTGCACGCTCATCACGCGTGAGCTTGGGCGCGGCACGGCGGAAAAGGCCCCCTCACAGGGGCTTTCGCCCCATGCGCGCTGCGCGGTGGAGTTGGCGGCGGGCGAGGCGCAGCGCGCGCTCAGCCGCGAGATCGAGGCGGGACATCTGCTGCTGGGCCTGCTGCGTGACGGCGGAAATACAGCGGTAAGGATGCTTTCCCGCGCAGGGGTGGATGTGAAGAAGCTCTATGCCGACACGCTGCGCCGCATGAGCGGAAAGCCGCGTCCGGCCGGTATGGGCGAGGCGCGTCCGCTGGGACGCGAGAGCCGCGGCAGCAGCAAGCAGCTCGCCGAGTTCACGCGCGACCTGACGGCGATGGCGCGCGAGGGGCGGCTCGATCCCGTGATCGGGCGGGAGCAGGAGCTTGCGCGCACCATCCGCATCCTGACGCGGCGGACGAAGAACAATCCGGTGCTCATCGGCGAGCCGGGTGTGGGCAAAACAGCCATTGCCGAGGGCGTCGCCGAGCGGATCGCCGAGGCGGATGTGCCTGTCGAGCTATTGAGCCAGCGCATCCTTGCGCTGGATCTTGCGGGCATGGTGGCAGGGACGAAGTACCGCGGCGAATTTGAAGAACGCATCCGTGCACTGCTCGACGAGGTGCGGCGCGACGGAAATGTCATCCTTTTTATCGACGAACTGCATACCATCATCGGCGCGGGCAGCGCCGAGGGAGCGGTGGATGCGGCGAACATCCTCAAGCCTGCGCTCGGCCGCGGCGAGATCCGCGTCATCGGCGCGACGACGCTTTCGGAGTATCACAGGTATATCGAGAAGGACGCCGCGCTCGAGCGGCGCTTTCAGAGCGTACTGGTCGGCGAACCGACGCGCGCGCAGGCGCTCGACATCCTGCGCGGCCTGCGGCCGAAGTATGAGGCGCACCACCGCCTGCCCATTACTGACGGTGCGCTGGAGGCCGCGGTCACGCTCTCGCAGCGCTATCTTGCCGAGCGTTATCTGCCCGACAAGGCCATCGACCTGGTCGACGAGGCAGCCTCGCGCGTGCGCCTTGGCGCGGGCGGGGACAGCGTGACGGCGGAGGACATCGCCGCGGTGCTGTCAGACTGGACGGGCGTGCCCGTCACGCGCTTGACCGAGAGCGAAAGAACGCGCCTGCTGACGCTGGAGAACACGCTGCATGCACGCGTGGTGGGGCAGGATGAGGCGGTGCGCGCCGTGGCACGCGCGGTGCGGCGGGGCCGCGTGGGCGTGAGGGACCCGAAGCGGCCTGTGGGCTCGTTTCTTTTTCTCGGTCCCACGGGCGTGGGGAAGACGGAGCTGAGCCGCGCGCTCGCTGAGAGCGTGTTCGGCAGCGAGGACGCGATGCTCCGCATCGATATGAGCGAATATATGGAAAAGCACACCGTTTCGCGCCTGATCGGCGCACCGCCGGGCTATGTCGGCTGCGACGAGGGCGGCCAGCTGACGGAGAAGGTGCGCCGTAAGCCCTACAGCGTGGTGCTTTTTGACGAGATCGAAAAGGCGCACGAGGACGTGTGGAACCTGCTGCTGCAAATTCTGGAGGACGGCGCGGTGACAGACGCGCAGGGCCGCCGGATCGACTTCAGAAACACGCTGGTGGTGATGACCTCGAACATCGGCGCAAAAGCCATCACCGCGCAGGGCGCGCGCCTCGGCTTTGCTCCGGACGGGGAAAGCGAGGACGAACAGACGCAGTTCGAGGCCGTGCGCGAGGCGGTGACGGCGGAGCTCAAGCGCACATTCCGACCGGAATTCCTCAACCGCGTGGACGAGACGATCGTTTTTCACCGTCTGAACGAGCGCAGCATGGAGGAGATCGCGCGGCGGCTGCTCGCGCAGACGGCACAGCGGATCGGGACGCTCGCCGTTACGCTCCGCTTCGACGACGCAGCGGCAGAGGAGCTGGCGCGCCGCGGCTTTGACCCGCTTTACGGTGCGCGCCCGCTGCGGCGGCTGATCCGCACGGAGGTGGAGGACGCCGTGGCCGAGCTGCTGCTCAGCGGCGCGCTTGCGCGCGGCGATACGGTGGAGCTCACCGCGGAGCGGGGAGCGCTGCGCGTGCAAAAACGCGGCACGCTGGCGCTGGCCTCATTCAGCGGGCGTGGCGGCGCGGCAGAACTGTAAAAAGAAGAAACGGGCGGACCCTTTTGGAGGGGACTGCCCGTTTCTTTTTTGAAATGCCTTATTCAAACCGCTCGACAGCGGTCCCGAGCGCGAAGCGCGCTTTGAGCGCCTTGAGTTGCGCCATCGGTTTGCCGGTGCTGTGCGCATCGAGCGCGGCCCTGTCGCGCCAGTGCTCGATCAGCAGCACGGCGTTTTCTTCTCCGAGCGGAAGAAAGTAATCATACTGCAGGCAGCCGTCTTCGGCGAGGACGGCTGCACGCAGCCCGCCGGTCTGCATTTCTTCGGCGAAGGCGCTGGCCTTCTCGCCGCGATAGAGAACATGAAGTAAAATACCTTCCATAAAAAGAGCCCCTTTCCTTACGACACGTCGATCATTTCGAGGTATTTGTAGCCGTTTTCCGCAATGTGGTCCTTGCGGCCCTGCAAATTGTCGCCGAGCAGCAGGTCAAACGAGCGGGCGGTCGCCTCTGCGTCCTCGGGCATGACCTTGATGAGACGGCGCGTCTCGGGGTTCATGGTCGTGAGCCACATCATTTCGGGGTCGTTCTCGCCGAGACCTTTCGAGCGGTCGACCTTGTAGCGCTTGCCCTCAAGGGTCTTGACAATGTCGTTTTTCTCCTTATCCGTGTAGGCGAACCACGTCTTCTCGCCGCAGGTGATCTCAAAAAGCGGGGTCTCGGCGATGTAGACATAGCCCTCACGGATGAGCGTCGGGCAGAGACGGTAGATCATCGTTAAAATGAGCGTCCGGATCTGGAAGCCGTCGACGTCGGCATCGGTGCAGAGGATGACCTTGTTCCAGCGCAGGTTATTGATATCGAAGGCGTTTAGATCCTTGACGAACTTGCCCGGCACCTCGACGCCGCAGCCGAGGACCTTCAAAAGGTCGGTGATGATCTCGCTCTTGAAGATGCGCGGATAGTCGGCCTTGAGGCAGTTTAGAATCTTGCCGCGCACGGGCATGATGCCTTGAAATTCGCCGTCGCGCGAGAGCTTGACGCTGCCGAGGGCGCTGTCGCCCTCGACGATGTAGATCTCGCGGCGCGAGATGTCGCGCGTGCGGCAGTCGACAAATTTTTCGACACGGTTTGAGATGTCGATGCTGCCGGAGAGCTTTTTCTTGATGTTCAGGCGCTGCTTTTCCGCGCTCTCGCGGCTTCTTTTATTGATGAGCACCTGCTCGGCGATCTTGAGCGCGTCGACGCGGTTTTCGATGAAATAGGTTTCGAGGCGGGACTTCAGAAAGTCCGTCATCGCCTCCTGCACGAACTTGTTCGTGATGGCCTTTTTTGTCTGGTTCTCGTAGCTCGTCTGCGTGGAGAAGTTGTTGGAGACGAGAATGATGCAGTCCTCAATGTCCTGCCAGGCGATGCGCGCCTCGCCCTTCTGGTATTTGCTGTTGTCCTTCAAATACTTGTCGATGGCGTAGACAAAGGCGGTTTTCGTCGCCTTTTCGGGGCTGCCGCCGTGCTCGAGCCACGAGGAGTTGTGGTAGTGCTCAATGCGCTGCACCTTGTTGGAAAAGCAGCACGCGCAGGAGAGCTTGACCTTGTATTCGGGCTTGTCCTCGCGGTCGCGGCCGCGGCGCTCCGTCTCCCAGAAGACGGGGGTCGTCAGGGCGTCCTCGCCCGCGATCTCGGCGACATAGTCGATGATGCCGTTTTCATAGAGAAAGTCCTGCGTCTCGAAGCGGCCGGGGAGGACCTCGTTTTTGAAGCGGAATGTGATGCCCGCGTTGACGACGGCCTGACGGCGCAGCGTTTCGACATAGTAGTCGGCGGGAATGTCGATATCGGTGAACACGTCGAGGTCGGGCAGCCAGCGCGTGCGCGTGCCGGTTTTGCGGCCGCGGTCGGTCGGCTCGATCCTGAGCTCGTCGCCCTTTTTGCCCACGGGCTCGCCGCGCTCAAAGTGCAGGGAGTATTTGTTCCCGTCGCGCCAGACGGTCACGTCCATATAGCGTGAGGAATACTGCGTGGCGCACGCGCCGAGGCCGTTTAAACCGAGAGAGTATTCGTAGTTGTCGCCGTCGAGGTTATTGTACTTGCCGCCGGCGTAGAGCTCGCAGTACACGAGCTCCCAGTTGAAGCGCTTTTCCTTGGGGTTGAAGTCTACGGGACAGCCGCGGCCCATGTCTTCTACTTCGATGCTGTGGTCCAGGTAGCGGGTGACGGTGATGAGCCTGCCGTGGCCCTCGCGCGCTTCGTCGATGGAGTTCGACAGGATCTCGAACACGGCGTGCTCGCAGCCTTCCAGCCCATCCGAGCCGAAGATGACGCCCGGGCGCTTGCGCACACGGTCCGCACCTTTAAGGGACGAGATGCTCTCGTTGCCGTAATTCGCTTTTTTTGCTTCTGCCATTGCGCTGTCTCCATTTCGCCGAAATTTTACATTCTGATGTGAAAACACAAGAGTTAGTACATTATATGATTTTTTGACCACAATAGCAAGTGGCCAGGACAGATTTTTCCTTTTTGCAAAAGAATCCGCATACTACCGGTATTCCTACCGGTATCCGTCCCGGAACGGGTGGGACATAAAAGCGCGTCAACCGGCGAAAAACGCCGCTGTCACAAAGTTATTCACAGTTTCCACAGAGTTTTCCACACCGTTATGTCAACGTGCCGGATTGCATAAAGCCCGACTTTACTCATTCTTAGCGGATATCGCCTCGCAGGGCGCGTCTATGGCGCCGCCCGCGCTTTTCGTCAATCTGCCCTATCGAAGACCGCGGGAACGGCAGACCGTTCTCGCGGAATGAGAGGCAGTTTTTACAGCTCGAAGGACTTGAAGCCGCCGCGCAGCCAGTGCGCCAGTTCCGCCGGCGTGCCGGGGGAGGCGACGGTGGCAAACTCTGTGCGGCCGGGGATCATTTTGGCGTTGTTGTTGCTCTCGGCCCACTGCACGCGCTGGAGAATGGGCGCACCGCAATGCTCCAGCGGTCCGTCCGGCGCGGGCCTGTATTGCAGCAGGATGGTCACATAACGGTTGTCCGAGGTCCAGCGGCCGAAATTCGTTGTCGGCTTGCGCCATTTCCACAGACATTCGTCTCCGGCCTCTTTTTTCAGCTTCAGATAGCCGTTGGCAATGTCCTGCGTGCAGCGCATCAGCCAGATCACATGATAGCCGGCGCGCTGAAAGTGCGCGCAGACGTCGAAGAAGCTGCCCTCCATCAAAAGCCCGTCCTGCAGCATCATCACAAAGTGGTTGATCTGCACATAGGCAACGACGCTCTTGCCGTCCACCGTGACGGGCACGTCGCGACATTCCGGAGGAACGAGCTCCTGCCACTGCTTTTTCCACACCTCGGTGGGGGATTGGGTAAACGGCGCTTTTTTCTTCCTGCCGAAAAACAGCATGGCGCAGCCCTCCTGAGAGATGGTTTGCCACCATTATAGCGGACGGCCGCCGTGCGTGCAAGTGCCGGTGGGCCGCGCGGCCGATTTTTGGCGTATGCGCTTGCATATTGCGGGGCGATCCGCTAAAATGTGAACAAAACGGACAGGAGGACTCAGATGAAAACGAGGTTTCTTTCCCTGCTGCTGGTTCTGGCGCTGCTGTCGGGGCTGATGACGGTCTCCGCTGCCGCGCGCGGTAGTACAACGGTGGAGCAGCTGGCGGAGGCGCTGAATGAAGCGGGGCTGCTGCAGGGCTCCGGCACGGATCTGCGCGGCAGGCCGGTCTACGACCTTTCCAAAACCGCGACCCGCGCGCAGGCGGTCACGATGCTCGTGCGCATCCTTGGCCGTGAGGCGGAGGCGCTCAGCGGCGACGGCAGTCATCCGTTCACGGATGTTGCAGGCTGGGCGAAGCCCTATGTCGCTTACGCCTACGGCAGCGGACTGACCAACGGCACATCGGATACGACGTTCGGCTCGGAGGCGGCGGTTTCCGCGGGGCAGTACCTCACGTTCTGCCTGCGTGCGCTCGGGTATAGCTCGGAGGAGGATTTCTCCTACCGAGAGCCCTTCCGGTTTGCGGAAAGCGTCGGCTTCAAGGCGGCGGGGGCCATGTCAGCGCTGAGCACGTTTACCCGCGCGGAGATGGTGCTGCTGAGCTGCGACGCGCTGCTCTGCACCTGCAAGGGAACTGCCCAGACGCTGGGACAAAAGCTGGGGCTGGATACAGCGCTGCTGGCGCAGGTGAAGGCACAGCTCGGCGTTTACACCGGCGAGACGAAGGAAAAGACGCTCACCTACGCATCGCTGCTTGAACAGGTGAATGCGGAGCGCCGTACCGAGATGAGCGACATTCCGGAGAGCGTGCTCGAGGTCTCGCTCTCGCACGAATATGACACACTGCTCTCGCACGAGGAGTGTGCGATGCTCATTCAGGAAAAGGAACGCTGCGAGCGCGTGACCAAGGCGCAGGCGGAGGAGGACGCGGAGTATCTGTGGAAAGTGTTTGCCTCGGCCTACGGCGGCTATTATTACTTCGGCGATGCGGCGTTCCAGACCGCGCGCACACAGGTGCGCGATGCGATCCGCGCCTGCAAGGGCGATACCATCTCGTACGAGACGTTTGACCGCATCCTGATGAACGCTTACCGCTTTATCCGCGATAATCACAGCCGTTTCTACCAGGGGAATGAGTATGCGGCCTATTACGTCAAGGGTCTGTACCTCTACGAGGACACGAAGGGCTATTACCGGCAGGACGGCGGAGAAAAGTGGTATTTACAGTCGCTTGACCGTGGCGATCTGAGCGATTTTATCCATGTCACGATCGCGCCCGACGGTGAGCTGGTGTACGGCTTTTATCACCGCTTCCTCTCCGGCAGCGACGGCGATATGCCGCATACGCTGACGCTGACGAACGGGAAAACGAGCAGGACGCTCACGCTGCGCTGGACGAAGTCCGAGGCGGTGGGCTGGGACGAATCCGACGCGCCGGAGCGCATTTTTGCCACGGAAAACATTGACGGGCACAATGTGGTCAAGATTCGCGGATTTGACTATTTTTCGTCGAACGCCGAGCGGCGCGCCGCGTACCGGAAGGAGCTGAACGCCTATATGCAGACCGGCACAACGCTTGCGGGGCAGGACTATGTCATCATCGACAGCCGCTCCAACGGCGGCGGGTCGGATAAGTGCCCCGCGGTCTGGATGAACCGCTTCCTCGGGCATGCCGATGCGTCGATGGAGAGCGGAAACAAGGACATGCTGCAATTTGACAGCTCGCGGGTGGATTTTGAGGTTCGTTCGCGCCTGATGGAGTATGCGGACGGTCGCCTGCTCGGCTCGCCGATCAGCCGGAACGTGACGGAATATCCGAGAGAGCGGACCATCCAGCAGGCGGAACAGACGGCCAACGAACACCCACTGTTCGTGCTGACCGACTATCTTTCCGGCTCGGCAGGCGAAGCGATCATCACAGAGTACCGCACTGTGGAGAATGTGCTGATCGTCGGCACCAATACGCGGGGCTGCATGTTCAGCAATGTGCAGATCAAGATCTACCTGCCGAACACGGGTTACTATGTCGGCTTTGGCCAGCATGCCGCGCTGGAAGACTTTGTCAACCGCGAGGGCTGCGGCTATGATCCGGATATCTGGGTGCCGTCGGAATATGCGCTGGAGCTGACGCTCAAGCTCTGCGGCTATTACGGCCTGACCGACGAGGATGCTGCGCCGCTGCCCACGCGCGGCGAGGTGCCCGCGCGCGTCAGCCTGAAGGGCTACGGCGGCTGAAGCGCGCCGCGCAGGAAAACAGAAGCGGGACCGGAGGGGACGATACCCTCCGGTCTCTTTTTCCGCGCGGGCGCATATTCTCTACCAAAACGCGGACGGGAGGATATACGGATGTTTTTGCATTGGGACCACAGAAAGAAGCAGGGGAAGCGCGAGACCGCGAAGCCGCGCTTCCTGGTGCTCAGGCGCAAGTGGCTGACGCTTGCGGCGGCGGGACTTGCGGCGGCGGCCATCTTTGCCGCGGTCAACTATCCCGCGGCGGTCAGCGTCTCGGCGGCGGCACGCCAGCTGCCGATCTACTGCGTCCAGCGCGACCAGAAGGTCTGCTCGATCTCGTTCGACGCCGCCTGGGGCGCGGACAACACGCAGAAGATCCTGGATGTGCTGAGCGAGTACGGCGTGACGTGTACGTTCTTCGTCGTGGGCAACTGGGCCGACCAGTACCCAGAACAGGCGAAAGCCATCGTTGAGAGCGGCAACGAGCTCGAGAACCATTCCAACGCGCACGACCACTACAATTCACTCACCGCCGACCAGATCATCGCGGATGTGAACACCTGCAGCGATAAGATCGAAGCCCTGACCGGCGCGCGGCCGACGCTGATCCGCTGCCCCTTCGGCGAGTATGACGATCATGTCATCGCCGCTATCCGCTCGATCGGCATGGAGCCCATCCAGTGGGATGTGGATTCGCTGGCAGCGGTTGGAACGCCCTGCGACGCAGAGACTTTGCGCCGCGGACCCTGTGTTATTTGAGAATAATGTATGGATATTGATTTTTGGTAAAAAAGGGGATCGAATCATCTTACAAAGTTAGGAGAGGATCAGATGAAGAAGAGAGTTCTGGCAACATTTCTTGCGCTTGTGATTGCGCTGAGTCTGCTGCCAACAAGCGTGCTGGCGGACGGGCCGGAAGGAGAGATCCCGGCGCAGCCCACGCAGCAGGACCAACAGGACCCGCAGGACCCGCAGGACCCGCAGGACCCGCAGGAACAGCCCGTACTGCTGAGCAATGAAGAGGCTGAGATCTATGTCAGCGCGGACGGAAATGACGGGAACGGCGACGGCTCGAAGGAGAACCCCTATGCCTCGCTGGCCAAGGCTGCAGAGGTTGTGTGCGCCGATGAGACCGGAAAGGCTTTTGTCATTCATGTCATGGACGACCTGACCGCAAATGCGAGCGCGAGATTTTTTGCTCATAATGTGACGATTATAGGAGACGGAGATACTGCGCCGGTTATCACGCGCGGTAAGATGGTGCCGACGCAGGATTACGCACGCGGCGGTTACAATCCCGCAATGATCGAGGTTTCCAACGGTGCACTGACCCTGAAGAATATCGTTATGGATGATGGCGAAGAACTGCAGGATACGCATTTCTTTCAGATGTCTACGGACAGCACCGGTGTGACAGTGATCGGCAGCCAGAGCATTTCCAACACAGCTCTTGCGCAGGATGCAATGATCGCGTCCTATGACGGCACGGGAACGATCACTCTGGATAGCGGCGCTGTTCTGCAAAATTTCAGAGGAATGTCCGCGGTTCGTATTACCGGACAGACGGGCACCCTTACGATGAAAGACGGCAGCAAAATTATGGATGCCGAGAGTATCAGCCGAAAAAAGTATAAGAATGACGATACTGGTCCTGCCGGCGCTGTCTGGGTTCAGAACGCTAAGTTCGTCATGGAAGCCGGTGCTGTGATCAAAGACCTCAACGGCCGCGCGGTCTATGTGGATGGCGGTGAGGCCGAGATTAGCGGCACGATCTCCAATATCACTGCGAATCAGAATATGTGGCAGGGCAAGGACGGCACCGCCATTCATCTGCGTGGCAGCGCAGTTGGAACGCTGAATGGTAAAATCTCCAACTGCACAGACGGTGCCTTGGTTTTCGTGGATAAGGCCTCTTTTGAAATGACAGCAGGTTCTTTCCTTGGAAATTCCGCTGCCGCTGGCATCAAAACAAATGAAGAACCTAAGGGCCTTGTTGATAAATCTGATTATGATACAAACCGTAATAAAATTACGATTGACGGCGAAATAGCCGGCATCAAAGGTAAGAAAAATCCGGTGCAATTCAAATTCGGCAAATTATTGATTGGCTCCAATGCGAATATTCATGACAACCTTGTCTCTTATGGAACTCTTTACATTCAAAGAGACGCCATTGTTGACATATATGGCAAGATTGTCAACAACACAGCAGACAGCCGCGGCGGCGGCATTGCCACCCCTGGACATGGTACTGTAGCCATTCGCATGTACGAGGGTGCCGAGATCAAAAATAATAGCGCAGGTGCAAATGGCGGCGGAGTTATGATCAGCAGCGATACATTTTTTACAATGTATGGCGGCGAAATATCCGGAAATATCAGCAAAGAGGAAGGCGGCGGCATTTGTCAATATAAACCAAGCTCCAAAATTGAAATTTTGGGCGGTATTATTGCGGATAATGTAATGAAAGCCACAGATATTAAAGATCCTTCCTCCGGCGTTAAGAACGATCTTGCAATAAGCACAAACGGATATGGAAGCGAGAACAATTTCTTCTACATCTCCGATGACATGACCATCGGCGACAAGGCGGTCTACTTCCAGACGAACAACAAGACCGTTACTCCTGCGGACGGCAGCTACGACATCAAGCTGGGCAACGCCAGCAAAGCCAGCATCACTGCGCTGACCAATGCTTCGAAGGCTAAGGGCTGGGAAAAACCGCTTGCCACCTTCTGGATGCAGCGTGCAAGCGCGGCCACACTGACCGTCGGCGGCCTGACGGTAAATAAGCAGCTTCCCGTCTATGTTCTGGTGCAGAAAACCAATGCAGACGGCACACAGGCAGATGACGCGCTTGTCTCTGCCTACCGCGCCGAGCTGGCAGACGGCAATGTGACATTCACCATCCCTGACGGCTATCTTAATGGCTGTGCCGTCGCGATCGTTCAGCCCTCGCAGGACTATGGTACGCTGACCATCAGCGGCCCTGCTGCGATCAAGCAGAACAAGACCGGCGCGGACTATCCCGTGACCTATATCGTCACTTATGCCATGTCCGAAAGCTTGCGCAGCATCATAGAACAGGCAAACAGCAAACCGACGTATCATCTTACAGTCAATGCGGACACGCACCTGAACGGAACTCCCGGCGCGTTTGACGGCAGTAGCCTTGAGGTGACCTACACGCTGCCCAACAGCAGCTTTGTGGCCGGGGATCAGCTGTACACTTCGGCAGAGCTGACCATTACCGTTGGCGAAGATAGATACACAATTCCGTCCAATGTTGCAGTGACCGACCTGATCGGCCTTCGCACCTGTGATGTCACGTTCGATTGGAACGACAACAGCGATAAAACGACGACGGTATCCGTGACCGAAGGCGGTGCCCTCGGCGATCAGATGCCCGCCGATCCCACCCGCAGCGGCTACACCTTCACCGGCTGGAACACGAGCAAGGACGGCTCGGGCAAGACGTTCTCCAAGGATACGGTCGTGGAAAGCGATATGACGGTCTACGCGCAGTGGACGGCCAATCATATCCCCGTGATCCCGACCCCGAGCAAGCCCACGCTGAACACGGGCGATCACTTCGCTTACGTCATGGGCTATCCCGACGGCACGGTGCGCCCGAACGGCAGCATCACCCGCGCCGAAGTCTCGACGATCCTCTTCCGTCTGCTCTCCGACAAGACGCGCGAGGAGTACTTCACGACCGAGAGCAGCTTCACCGACGTCAAGGCCGGTGCGTGGTACAACAACAGCGTCGCGACCCTGGAAAAGGCCGGCGTGATCGTTGACACCGCCAAGGGCGGCGTGTTCCGTCCCGACGAGGCCATCACCCGCGCCGAGCTCGCCGCGATGCTCGCGCAGTTCTCCGACGCCAAGCCCGTCAAGGGCGTGAAGTTCAGCGACGTGTCCGCCGATCACTGGGCGTATGACGCCATCGCCATCGCCGCGAAGATGGGCTGGATCGAGGGTTATCCCGACGGCACGTTCCGTCCCGATGCCACCATCACCCGCGCCGAGATGATGACGCTTGTGAACCGCGCGCTCGAGCGCGTGCCCTCCGACGAGGATCACCTGCTCTCCAAGCGCGTGATGCTGACCTTCCCCGACTGCACCCCCCGCGACTGGTTCTACATCGCGGTGCAGGAGGCCACGAACAGCCACACCTACGAGCGTGCCGCGACCGAGAAGAACGGCGACGAGCAGTGGACCGCCCTGCGCGACAACCGCGACTGGACGAAGCTCGAATATTGATCAGCAAGCCGCCGCGTGCCGCAAGGCAGCGCGCGGGATACAGAACAGGGGGCCGGACCGCTTGGTTCGGCTCCCTTGCTTTTGTGCGCGTATCCCGCCGCTGGACGGGGTATCCTCCTGCGGATGGACGGCCCGCGGAAATTGACAATTCCCCATGCCGATACTATAATGCATCCAGCATGAGAAACAAACTGCCGCGGCCCGGCGAGCGGGACGCGGCGGAAGGGAGAATACGATGAAAGAGGACCTGATGCTCCGTCTGGAAGAGTTCAGAACGCACTGGCCGACGGACGCCGCCGCGCAGGGGCGCATCGCTGAGCCGCCTGTCAGATTCATCGGTGAGGAGATCATGGAGTTGGCCGTCGCCGCGCTGCTGCAGGGGGAGAATCTCCTGCTCTCCGGCAGCAAGGCCACGGGCAAGAATATTCTGGCGGACAATCTCGCGTGGCTGTTCCGCCGTCCGGTCTATACCGTGTCGTTCCATGTGAACACCGACAGCAGCACGCTCATCGGCACCGACACCTTCACCGGCGGCGAGGTGCATCTGCGCCGCGGACCCGTCGCGCTCGCCGCGCAGTACGGCGGCTTCTGCATCTTGGATGAGATCAACATGGCGAAAAACGATGCCGTGGCCGTGCTGCACTCCGCGCTCGACTACCGCCGCCTCATCGACGTGCCGGGCTATGAGTGCATCCCCATCCACCCCGCCGCGCGCTTCATCGCCACGATGAACTACGGCTACGCCGGCACGCGCGAGCTCAACGAAGCGCTCGTCTCGCGTTTTACGGTCATCCGTATGCCAACATTAGAGGAAGCGCAGCTCTGCGAGCTGCTGCGTGCCAATGTGCCCGAGGCGTCGGACGAGAACATCAGGCGCTGCACGGGGCTGTTCCTCGACCTGAACGCCAAGGCCGTGAACGGCGAGATATCGACAAACTCTGTCGATATGCGCGGCATGATCGCCGCCCTGCACCTGATGACCGACGGCATGGCGCCCAAGGACGCCATCGCCGTGTGCATTACGAACAAGTGCTTTGACGAGTACGAGTATGCGCTCGTGCGCGACGTGGCGCTGACACGCTTTGCCTGACAACATGAGCATCGGCAGAGAAGAGAGCCTTTTTTTAACCGTTTCCGAAAATCACCGCAAGCGGACCTGCCCCGAGTATGTGCAGAAAATGAGCGACCCCTTTGAGCACGCGGGAGGCATGGTCGAGGTGTACGAAGGCGCTGTCCTCGGCGGGGCGGACAAATTTTTCGGGCTCGATGACTTGAACCTTTGGCTGCGGCGGCACCGCTACGCGGCCTACGACATGGATGTGCTGCTGCCCATTGCGCACCTGTGCGTGGAGCGCGCCGTGCGGGCGAGGCTGATGGACGAGCGTCCGGGTGTCGCCGTGATGGCGGAGCAGGCGGCGGGCGAGATCTTACGCGGGGATCTCCTGCGCTACCGCCGCAGCTCGCGCGGCTGGATGTATATTTACGATTTGGCGAAGCAGTTTCCCGCCGCGGCGACAGAGGGCGACCACCGCATTTTGAAGAATTTTAACGGCTTTGAGGACATGCTGACGGAGTTTGACGAGCTTGCCGCGCGCAGCAAGACCTGCGCGAATGCAAAGTCGCTTGTTGAGCTCGCGGCACTCCTGTACCGCAAGATATTCATCCGCTACTTTGCGCCGAGCCATGATCAGGACATCCTGCCCGAGCGCGAGACGGAGGATTGGGAGCCCGCGGCCGCGCCGGGGGACATCGAGTGGACGCAGACCGAGCAGATGGAGCTCCAATACGATAAGGCGGGCGAGGCATCGACCGACGGCCTTGTCCTGCCGGACGACGCGCTTGCCGATATTCCGGACTATCTGACGCGCAACTTTGGCCCCAGCTTCCGGACCGAGCAGGCGATGGAGGAGATCGAAAGCGCCGTCTGCACCGGCATCCACGAGGAGCGAAAGCTCCTTTTCACCGACGGATTGAGCGCAGATGCCTACGAGGGCAACGAGCCGCGCGCCCAATCGCTGCGCGCCAGTCGGGACGGCAACCTCAAAATGCTGAACGAGCACGAGGACGCGGCGCGGCAAGGTATCCGCAGCATCGAACAGGCCTTCCGCAACGCGCTGAGTCTGCGCAGCGAGCCGGATGTTTACCGCGCCGACCACGGTGTGCTGCAAAACGATCTGCTCTGGAAAGTCGGCCGCTGCGAAAACCCGCAGCTTTTTGAAAAGATCGTGCGGCAGGAGCCGTCCGCCGTCGTCGTGGAGCTTTTGATCGACGCGAGCGGCTCGCAGAGCGTGCGGCAGAGCATGGTGGCGCTGCAAAGCTACCTGTTCAGCGCGGCGCTCAGCCGTATCCGCATCCCGCACCGCGTGATGAGCTACTGCACCTACGGCAACTACACGGTATTGCGGCGCTTCCGCGATTACGACGACAAACCGGAGGCTGACCGCCGCATTTTGGAATACCGCGCGACGTCGAATAACCGCGACGGCCTTGCGCTGGCCGCGGCGGGGCTCGACCTCAAAAAGCGGCGCGAGGAGCACAAGATCGTCATCGTGTTCAGTGACGGATTGCCGAACGACATGGTCAGCGGCCGCAGGCGCGAGGGCGCGCCGGAGGTCTACGTCGGCGACGCCGCGGTCCGCGATACCTGCTTTCAGGTGCGAAAGCTTAAACGCGAGGGCGCGCACGTCATCGGTATTTTCCTCGGCGAGGATGCAAAGCTTGAAAACGAGCGCATGATCTACGGCGCGTCGTTTCTGCGCATCCGCCGGGCGGAGGATTTTGCCGGCAGCGCCGGCAAGCGCCTGAGCGAGACGCTGCTTGTTTTGTGAAAATCAGATCGTGAGAAAAACCCGATGCCGTTCTGCTGTGCGGAACGACATCGGGCTTTTTTACAGCAAGCGGCTGGGCAGGAGCGTGAATCTATTTGAATGGAAGCGCGGCAGGATTGACCGCTTTTTCTGCGACCTCGCTGCGCGCGATCTCGATAAACTGCTTTGCCGCACGGCTGAGATAGCGGTCACTGCGGTAGCTGATCTCGATTTGACCGCACAGAGCTTCGTCATTGACGGGAAAGATCAGAGCACCGTCGTTGGGACCGGTGTAGTTGCGCTCCAGCGGAAGGATCTTCTGGGCGTAGTTTTCATAGGAGAAGGTGATCCCCATGCCTCGCTCACACAGACTGAAAAGCGTTTCCATATCATTGGTCTCCATCAGCACGCCGGGATGCGTGCCGATCTGCTGAAAAAAGCGATCTGTGGCCATGCGCACATGGGTCCCGACGGACAAAAGAACAGGAACATCCTGAAAGAAGTCTGCGGTAAACGGGTGCCCGTTCTGGTAGGCGTGCGCAGCGGCTTCCCAGGTGTCGGGATAGCGTGAGCGCATGAGCGCCAGCGGAGCGATCACACAAAAGCGGTCACGCAGCAGGAGGATGCTGCTTGTGTTTCCGCAGCTGGGCGGATTGTTGCAGATGATGAGATCCAGTTCACCCTTAAGAAGCTTTTCCTGAAGTGTCTGGTTATCCGTGATGATGGTGTGCACCTCCACACGAGGATAGAGCTTGCTGTAGGTCGGCAGGATCTGTGGCAGAAGCGTACGCGCACGGACGCGCGTAAGCCCGATGGCAAGGCTGCCAGCCCGTTCGTTGGAGATGTCATCGAGCTGGACGTGGATCTGCTTTTCCAGATCGAGGATTTGGTGCGAAATACGCAGCAGGCAGGAACCGGCGTAGGTCAGTGTCAGCCGCGGCGAACGTTCAAAGAGGCGTACATTCAGCTCTTCCTCCAACCGATTGATGTGCCCGCTCAGACTTTGCTGCGAGATGAAGAGCTTTTCCGCAGCACGGGAGATATTCAGCTCCTCGGCAACTACGGTAAAATAACGCAGACTTGTAAAGTTCATTTTCTGTATTTCCTTGCTTTTGCTACAATTTTTTTGCTGTTGCTGATATGATATGCCGATTCTGTCAAAAAATCAATTTGCAAAGATAATTTTATGAAATTATTGTAAAAAATACATAAAAACAATGATTTATTTTTGATAGCACAGGGAAATGACTGTACTTTTTTGCGTGTAATATCTGTTTTACTATTTCCGGATGCGCTACTATAATGGCAGGCAAAGGGGGCGAAAAACATGTTTTCTCTGGAAGGAACATTTGATATTCACGTTCACGCTTCACCGGATGTGATCCAGCGGCTGGGTGATGACCTTGAGATATCCCGTAAATGCAAGGAAGCGGGTATGTGCGGTATCGCCGTCAAGGGGATGCAGGAGAGCACGACGAGCCGCGCCTACTATGTCAATAAGCTGCTGGATGGCTTCCGCATGGTCGGAGGTATTTGCCTGAACTATCCCGTCGGCGGGCTGAACCCATCTGCGGTGGATACATGTCTGAGAACCGGCGGACGCATCGTGTGGATGCCGACGCTGCAGTCAAAGTTTCACGCAGGGCTGAAGGGAAAGCTGGGAAAAGGTTCGGCAGGGCTTTATTATTACAATCCGGCTGGAAGTACCGGGATCACCGTTTTGGATGATGAAGGCACACTTCTGCCGGAGGTCAAAGAGATCGTTGCGTTGATAAAGGAACACAATGCGCTGCTTGCCACTTCGCATCTCTCGCCGGAAGAGATCATTGCCCTGGCCAGGTATTGCGAGCAGGAAAAGGTGAAGATCAGCCTGACGCATCTTGGCTGGACGCCGGAGTACAACATGGCGCTGGCGAAGGAGGCGATCGCGCACGGTGCGAACGTGGAGTTGACGGCAGTGACGTTTGGCGGGTATACGCACAAAATGAAGATCGGCGATTGCGTGGACTTTATCCGGGCGCTCGGACGAGAGCATTTGGTGCTGGCAACAGACGCCGGAGCCATCCGCTTTGCACAGCCGTGTGAATATCTGCGTACCTTTGCTGAAAACCTGATTATCGGCGGTATTCCGGAGCAGGACGTGCGTTATATGATGACCGAGCGCCCGCTGAGCCTTATTGCAGAGTGACGGAAAGAAGGAAACAGAAATGGAAAATGATTATATTGGAAAGGTGGGCTTCCGCTACCGCGCTGAGATCGCTCGCCCTGCGCCGGAGCGTGTCAATATGCTTGCAGCGTATTCCACATGCAACATTGCCGATGGTATGCAGAAGATGTATACGATGGACAGCGGGATCAAGGCGGTCTGTCCCACAAAAAAGATTTGCGGCCCCGCTGTTACGGTCCGCATTTCGCTGGGCGACAACCTGATGCTGCACAAAGCACTGAGCCTTGTGCAGCCCGGGGATATCCTTGTTGTCGATGCACAGGGCTGCACCACGTTTTCCGCCTGCGGCGGCATTATGATGCTGCGCATGAAGAAGCTTGGCGTGCAGGGTATTGTGGTAGACGGTGCTGTGCGTGATATCGAGGATATCCGCGAGATCGGACTGCCGGTCTATGCCAGGGCGGTCGTGCCGCAGGGCGGCGGAAAGGGAGGTCCGGGTGAGATCAATTTTCCGGTTGCCTGCGGCGGGGTCGCTGTTATGCCCGGAGATGTGATCGCGGCGGATGACAATGGCATCGTCTGCGTTCGTCAGGATGACATTGAAAAGGTTGCTGCCGGTGTGGAGGCCAAGCTGGAAAAGGAAAAGAGCTCCTATGCGGAGATCGAAGCCGGAAAGCTGGTCAAGAGTGACATTGATGAGCTGCTTGCGAAAAAGGGCATTGTTTAAGAAAGAAGGGAACGACCATGGAAAAGCAGAAAATCGTGTGGCTTCAGGTGCTGAACCCTGCGGTAAAGGCAGAAGCCAACAAGGCGCTTCCGGAAGGGTTTGAGGTGGTTTATCCAACCTCTTCCACGGATACGGAGGAGCATGACCGCCTGATCGAGGAAGCAGATTACCTTATTACCCAGAGTATTTACGTTACCGGCGAGCAGCTCAGGCGGGCAAAGCACCTCAAAATGATTCAAAAATATGGAATTGGCGTGGACAAGATCGATTGCAAGGCGGCCGAGGAACTCAACATTCCCGTATGCATTACGGCGGGGGCAAACTCTGTTCCTGTATCGGAAATGGCGATAGGGCTTATGCTCGCGGTCAATCGCCGTATTCCCTATGTGGACAAGGCTGTGCGGGCCGGACAGTGGCCCAAGGCTGAGATGCGCGCGCAGTGCTATATGCTGCAGGGGAAAACGATTGGCCTTGTCGGTATCGGAAACATTGCCAAGCAGGTCGCAAAGCGCCTGAGCGGCTTTGATGTAAAGGAAATCGTATACTACGATATTTTCCGCCTCAGCGAGGAAAAGGAGCAGGAGCTTCATGTGCGTTATGTGCCGCTGGATGAGCTGATGGCCGTTTCGGATGTGATCTCCATCCATGTCCCGCTGACCGATGAGACGCGCGGTATGATCAGCGCCGAGCGCATCGGAATGATGAAGCCCACGGCGATCCTGATCAACACGGCACGCGGCTTTATCATTGATCAGGATGCACTGATCGATGCGCTGCGCGAAAAGAAGATCCGCGGTGCCGGCCTGGATGCCTTTGAAGAAGAGCCGCTCAGTGCCGACAGTCCCCTGCTTGCGCTGGAGAATCTGGTTTTGACCTGTCATCATGCCGGAAGCGTGATCGACAACGTCCTTCCGCGTGCGATCCATGCCTACGGCAATATTGAAAAGTTTTCCCGCGGAGAAGCGATTGACCCTCGTGACATTATCGTGAAGAAACATTAAAATATAAAAATCAACAGGAGGATACAACAATGAAAAGAACGCTTGCCCTCATCCTTAGCTGCATCATGCTCCTCGCACTGCTCACCGCCTGCGGTAATGACGACGCCGCAGACGCCGACCAGAACGGCACGACTCCGGATGCGGCGGAGTCTTCAGATCTTCCCGCATCCTGGCCGAAAGGGACCATCACCTACGAGTGCGGCTACGCTGCCGGCGGTACGCAGGACCTTGTGATCCGTGCGCTGGCGCAGTATGCTGAGCCTATTACCGGCAACAGCTACTATGTGGAGAATATCACCGGCGGTTCCGGCCTGATTATGGTCAGCGATGTGTATGGACGGGATGCGGATGGTGCTACCGCCTGCATCTACTCCTGCACGATCCCAACGGCGGAGGATTTCCAGTATTTCCCCTCTGATCTGCTGGATTCGTTGATGAAGGCCAATGTTCAGATCTACGATCAGATGCAGGCTTGCGCACAGGTGAACGTTGACTATTCCGCAATCTTTATCCGCAGCGACGAGACCCGCTTCACCACCTTTGAAGAACTCGGCGAGTATGTTGCGGCGCACCCCGGTGAGCTGTCCTTCGGTGCGACCGGCGCGGCCGGCAATGGCGGCCTGATGCTCCAGACTTTCATCAATAAGTTCGGCTGGGATATCAATCCGGTCTACTATGATTCCACGCCTGAAGAAAAGGCGGCCATGCTCAATGGCGAACTTGATATCATGTGCACCACGATCGCATGGATGCCCTCTTCTGACGGCTTCACCTGCCTCGGCTATTCCGCTGAGACCTCCAATCAGGATTCCTATCCGGGTATTGCCACTTTTAAAGAGCAGGGCTATGACTTTGTGGCCACCATGCGCCGCGGCATCTTTGTGAAGAAGGGAACTGACCAGTTGATCGTGGATTACATGGAAAAGCTTATCGGTCAGATCTGCTCTGACGAAAATTACATTGCCGATCAGGCGGCCCTCAACTATACGGTCGATTATGCAAGCGCTGCCGAGATGCAGAACGCCATCAATACCGTGGTCGAGACCTACCGGAATCTCAAGTAATGCGCTATCCTGCTGACCGCTCCACATGGGCGCGGAGCGGTCAGCCTTCATTCTGAAAGGGAGGTCATCCATGTACCTGCAAAATAAGCTCGTATCCATCGTAACCTTTGCCTTTTTTGCCTGGCTGTTTTTCAGCGGCGCGGGCTTTCCGGGGGTTGCGGCGTATATGCCGGTGTTTGTTGCCATTCTCGGTATGCTGTGCAGCGCACTGCTGTTCATCTCGGTCTGCATCAAGCAGAAGCGCGGACAGGAGATGGAATATGCGAAGTTTTTCCCCAAAAAAGAGACTGTGCAGCTCTTTTATGCATTTACCCTTGTGGTAGCCTATTGCGTACTGCTTAAACCCGTTGGTTTCGTTGTCACCAGCTTTTTATTTTTCTTTCTCTTCTCGCTTTGCTTTGGCAAAAAGGAAAAGATCGTACAGTACCTGCTTGCTTCGGCTGCCGTGGTAGGCGTGATCTACTTTGGCTTTGGCCTTGCGCTGCACACGAACTTTCCCAAGGGCTTTTTGATTTAAGGAGGGCTGTACAATGCTTGAAAACTTATGGATGGGTATTCAGGGAGCCTGTACACCCTTTAATCTGGTTTGCTGCCTTCTGGCCACGATCGAGGGAATCATTGTCGGCGCGCTGCCCGGCCTTGGCCCTACCATTGGTATGTCCCTGCTGATTCCGTTTACCTATTCGATGTCTCCGTCCGTTGCGCTGACATTTCTTGCGGCCTGCTACTGCGGCACGCAGTACGGCGGGTCGATCACGGCGATCCTGCTCAATACGCCCGGTACGCCTTCTGCCGTTGCCACAACGATCGAAGGCTATCAGATGACGCTCAAGGGCCGCGGCGGTGAGGCACTCAATGAAGCGGCGGTCGCGTCCTTCTGGGGCGGCATTGTCAGTGCGCTGGCATTTATTTTCCTTGCGCCGGTGCTGGCTGATTTCAGCATCAAGTTTGGCTCGATCGAAAATTTCCTGATCGCGCTGTTCGGCCTTGCGATCATTGCATCCCTGAGCGAAAAGGATATGCTCAAGGGCCTGATCGGCGGTGCGTTCGGCATGGCGCTCGGTTGTATCGGTACGGATCCCTTCACCGCAGCAGAACGCTATACGTTCGGCATCCTGCGTTTGAGCTCCGGCCTGCCCACGCTGCCGGTCATGATCGGCGTCTTTTCCATCGCGCGTATCATTCATAATATCCGCGAGTCCGAAGCGCAGAACCTCGATGCGACAAAGGATGTCAAACTGCACTATCATCTCTTCCGTGATTTGTTCCGCTACCCGATCACTTATCTGCGCGGCAGCATCATCGGTACGGTGGTCGGGATCATTCCTGGTGCTGCGGGCAATGTGTCCACCTTTATGTCCTACGACCAGGCAAAGAAATGGTCCAAGCATCCAGAGACATTTGGGCATGGTGAACGTGAGGGCGTGGCGGCCTGCGAATCGGCCAATAACGGCGTGACCGGCGGCGCGATGATCCCGACAATGACGCTCGGCATCCCGGGGTCTCCGTCAATGGCAGTGTTTATGGGGGCGCTGCTGATTCAGGGGCTTCAGCCCGGTTATGATCTGTTCAGTGCAAACAACAGCAGGATCATTTATCCGTTTATGATCGGCCTGATCATTGCCAATATCATGATGCTGCTGGTGGGATACTTCTTCTCCCGTCATTTCCTTGTGGTGCTCAAGGTGCCGTCAAATATGCTTGTTGCCGGCATTGTGGTGCTCTGCGTGGCGGGTGTTTATGCCTCCGGCAAGAATATGACGGACGTTTTCATTATGCTGGTGTTCAGCTTTATCGGCTATCTGATGAATCGGTTCCAGTTCAGCGGTACGCCGGTCGTGCTTGGCTTTATCCTCGGTCCGCTTGCGGAGAAGTCCCTGCTCAAGGCCATGGCCATCAACAAGACCGTTCCGGCGCTGATCGGAAAAATGTTTACCAGCCCTATCTGCCTGATCCTGATCGCTGTTATTGCATATATCCTGCTCAAGTCGTTTTTTGCATCCTATCGGAATGTCAAGAAAAAGAACTGAATCCTTTGTAAACGCAGTCTCCTGATGAAGCAGGGGGGCGAACCGACCGGTTCGCCTCCCTGCTTCGCCTTACACCAGCTAAAAAGTCAAGCCTCAATTAAAAGGGAAATTGCAGGCAGAGAAAGAGCATGGCCGTCTCGGATGGAGTGCTGGAGATATCAGCTCATTCTATTGCCGACAAGCTGCGGCAGAGATCTGCGGACTTGCCATAGTAGAAGCAGGGAAGCTTTCCGGGCCTGCCTGTGATGCATGACATTTTGCGCACGAGAGAGTGTTCCGGCAGAGTCTTGGCGAGAGCCTGCACCTGTGCTGAAACTGTGCCAGAGGACGCTTCCGTTGTGTAGAAGGCTCGTATCGCTTCCGTAATGACGAACTGCGTGCTGATGATTCGATCGGCCTTTACCTTGCGGATGCTTTGCGAGCACAATCTTTTTATCCGCAGCGAATTGACGATGAAGACGGATATTCCGTTCTCCGACAAATCAGCCGCCACAGGGCAATGGCAGCTGCCGATGCTTTTCAGAACGACACGAACCGCTTCACCGCTGTTGCGTAGCAGCGAAACAAGCTCCGTCATTCCTTAAAGGGATAATGAAAAGGGCGCGCTGGGGGGAAAAAGGGCTTATGCCGCGGATCCGTCGAAAAGATGCGCCGAAAGAATGGCGGGAAATTCCGCCGGGGTGGGTTTGTGCCTCGGCGGCCGGCCAAGCGCTGAGGCACCCGATTATTTTCCTAAGTGAGATTCAGCGCTCTGCGGATGCTGTGAACGGAGAAATTATAGGAAGGAGAGGGGGACGGAAAGCCATAATGCGGAGAATTTGCTTGAACACAAAAGCCTGACGGGTCCGGGCGCTTGCGCGGGATCGTCAGGCTTTCCATAAAATATTCACATTTTTTCCTTCAAGCTCGATGCGCGCGATGAACTCCGCGGCAACGAGCTTTTTTTCATCGAAGGACGCGCGGAGAAAGTCCAGGCGCTGAGGCTGCGGCACGGGATGGGGGACGGTGTGCAGCAGGCGCTCGCGTTCGGCGTGCAGCCGCTCGATCTGTTTTGATATGTATGCCGCAGAGATATCGCTGCTTTCGGCGAGCGCCGTGACCAGACGGTCGATCCTCTGCTCAACGGCCAGAATGGCTTCCGCCTGCGCATGATCTGCAACGGCGGGAAGCTCGGGGGGGCAGGTGTCCAGCATACGCTGCAATTCGTGCGCGATATAGTCTTCCAACTCGCGCAGGTCGACATCGATGGCCGCATCGCAGTTACCGAAGTTGCTGTGCCCTGAGCAGATGAGCTTGCAGCGCTGCTCGCTTTTCAGGTAATTGACTTTGACCGCGTAGCCGCATTTTGCGCACTTGAGGAGACCGGTCAGCCACGAATACTTTCCGGCATTTGCGCGGGGGAGCTGGGCCATGGCGGAAAGCTTGTCCTGCACATGCAGCCAGAGCGGGGCGGGGACGATGCCCTCGTGGGTGGCAAGGGATAAAAGCTGTTCTGCCGGCCTATTGTATTTTCCGCGGCTGCGGTCGCGCTTGCCGATCAGGATGCAGGCATGCGTGCCGTCAAATGCTTCGGGGGGCTGGCGGACCGATACTCCCTGCACGGAGTAGTGAAAGAAAACGTCCGTGTCCGCCTGCACATAGACGGGATTGCGCAGAATACGCGAGAGCGTGACGTTGTCCCATGCCGCGCGCTTTGGACCGTGAATTCCCTCGTCGGTCAGGGTTTTGGCAAGGCTGCGGAGCGTTGTTTCCGGTTTGTCATATTCCTCGAAGATGCGGCGGACGGAGGCGGCGTTTTCGTCCGCGGTCAGGGTCGAGACCCTGCGCCCGCCGCTCTCTGCCCTGGAGAGCGTGTAGCCGTAGGGGGCAGGACCGCCCGGCCATGCGCCGAGAGAGACGCGGTGAACGTAGTTGTCGCGTACACGCTCGGCGGTTGTCTCGCGCTCGAGCTGCGCAAAGGTCATCACGATATGCAGCATGGCGCGGCCCATCGGGGAGGAGGTATCAAACTGCTCCGTGACGGATTGGAATTCGACTCCGTTTTCGCGCAGCAGCTCCCAGAGCGAAGTGAAATCCGCGAGCGAGCGGCTGAAGCGGTCGATTCGGTAGACGACGATTTTTTGAATTTTTCCCGCCTCCACGGCCTGGATCAGCTCTGTAAAGGCGGGGCGCTTTGTGTTTTTGCCGGAGAAGCCCCTGTCCTGAAATACAAGGGCATCGGGCTGGGTGAACTTTCGGCAGAGTTCGATCTGACCTTCGACGGACAGACTGTCCTTTTTCTCGACAGACTGGCGGGCGTAAATAGCGTCCATGTGCTCACCTCCGCGCGCGGGCGGCAAGCAGCAGCAGACAGCGGCGGCAGATCATCCTCTGACGCGCGGTGCGTTCGACGGGGTCTGCGGTCGTAAATGTATTTTTAATGGTCATGATGCCTCAGCTCCTTCGGTAAACTCTATGAGCCGCGGCGGACGGGTATGCCGCTTTTGGCTTTGCCGAAGGATTCAGGGCATGACAAGATATTGCTCCATCCGGAGCGGCGGCAGGGAATGAGAGAGGAAACGCGCACGACAGGTCTGCTCCAACCGCTGCCGACAGGGATTCGCTGGACTGGAAGGGCATTTCTGCTGCGGAGATCACCAAGCGCGTGACGGGCAAGGTCACGAACGGCTCGATCGTGCTGTTCCATAACGCGGGCGAGCACACGCCCGAGGCGCTGCCCGATATCCTCGATTATCTGCTTGCCGAGGGCTACGACATCGTGCCCATCTCCAAGATCCTGCTCTCCGGTGAATACAGCATCGACCACACGGGCCGCCAATGCCCTGTGCAATGAACCAAAGCGCGGCTGTGCGCGTTTGTGCAGGTCTGTGACGGATGTGCCCTTGTTTTCCCGGCAGCGGCGTGATATAATGCTTTTACTTTATCTGAATAGAAAGGGAAAGCACGATGAGTTATCAGGAACTGACCGCTGCGCAGTGGCAGCGGGAATACGACAAAGTGTCCGCCGAATATGAGAACTGGAAGGCCAAGGGCCTTAAGCTCAACATGGCGCGCGGCAAGCCGAGCAGGCAGCAGCTCGACATGGTGAGCGATATCATGACCGTGCTGACCGACCCTGCCGACTGTATCGAGGACGGTGTGGACGCACGCAACTACGGCGAGCTCAAGGGCCTTGAGAGCGCCCGTGCGCTCTTTGCCGAGATCCTCGGCTGCAAGCCCTCGCAGGTCTTTGCGGGCGGCAACGCGAGCCTGCAGCTCATGTATGACACGATCTCCAAGGCGTACACCCACGGCCTGCTGCACAGCGAGTCGCCGTGGTGCCGCCAGCAGGGGCTCAAGTGGCTCTGCCCCGCCCCGGGCTACGATCGCCATTTCAAGATCACCGAGAGCTTCGGCTTCGAGCTTATCACCATCCCGATGACCGAAAACGGTCCTGACATGGACATCGTTGAGAACCTTATCAAGGACCCGACGGTCAAGGGCATGTGGAACGTGCCGAAGTATTCGAACCCCGACGGCATCATCTACTCCGACGAGACCATCGAGCGCATCGCAAAGATGAAGCCCGCCGCACCGGATTTTCTGCTTATGTGGGATAACGCCTACTGTATTCACGAATTCGACGGCGGGTTCGTCCCCTTCAAAGACATTTTAAGCGAGTGCGAGAAGTACGGCAACGCCGACATGGTCTTTGAGTTTGCCTCCACGAGCAAGATCACGCTTCCGGGAGCAGGCATCGCGTGCTTCGCATGCAGTGAGGCCAACATGGACTACATCACAAAGCTCATGGGCGTGCAGGTCATCAGCTTCGATAAAATGAACCAGCTGCGCCATGTGAAGTACCTCAAGGACAAGGCGCACACGTTGGCGCTGATGAAAAAGCACGCAGCCATCATGAAGCCGAAGTTTGGTATGGTCATCGGCACGCTCGAGCGTGAGATCGCGCCGCTCGGCATTGCGCGCTGGCACACGCCCAAGGGCGGCTACTTCGTCTCCGTGAACACGGCTCCCGGCCTTGCCAAGCGCACGCTGGCGCTTGCGAAGGAAGCAGGCGTTGTGATGACGAGCGCAGGCGCGACGTATCCGTACGGACACGACCCCGCTGACAGCAATATCCGCGTCGCCCCGTCGCTGCCCCCAGTCGGGGAGCTCGAGCAGGCGATGGCCGTCTTCTGCTGCTGCCTCAAGCTCGCCGCGCTGGAAAAGAGCAAGAAGTAATCGAATGTTTACAGTAAAAAGCGGGCCGCAATGCGGCCCGCTTTTCTTATTCTGCTTCACTTTCCCGCTTTCTTCGCTTCCCGCTTCACGCCCCAGACGGCGAGCGTGTGCACGAGCAGCACGTTCACGAGCGCCAGACGCGCATAGCTGTACAGGACGCTGATGAAGAAATACGGAGAAGCGTTGCTGTAGATCTTGCCGCGCCAAAGCGGCATAATGCCGTAGCGCATCAGAAGCGGCAGCACGACGAGCACGACGAGCGCGGCAAGCCAACCTGCGATGAGCCGTGTGACCTCCTTTTTCGCCGTGGGCAGCCTGAGCATCCGGTAGGAGCGCGCCGTGCAGACGATCATCACAAGCATGCCGATGAACTGCACCCACGCGATGGCAAGGCGCGCATAGTTCATCTGCGCCGTCCAGAGGTGCGTCATAAAGATGGTCGTCCACGAAAGACCGGTCGCAAAGCGGAGGTAGAGATCGATGCACCCATAGGCTGCCCAGCCGCACCACAGGCCTGCGCGCCGCTTCGCCGTAAAGCAGATGATGCCGCAAATGAAAAACGGCGATCCATAGATCAGCCCCGCCAGCAGATCACCGGCGAGTATCAGGCAGATGAGCAAAAGGGCGGCGCCGGTACACAGCAGGACTGTTCCTGCAATGGTGCGGCGCTTTTCCCGCTCGGGTACCGCCTGCGGCGTGAAGGACGCGGGTACCGCCTGTGCCGCGGGCGCAGCTGTTTCCGTCTTTGGCGCGTCCTCGCCGCGCACGAGCTCATCAAGCGTCACGCCGAAAAGCTCAGAGAGCTTTAAGAGCTTGTCGAGCTCGGGGATGGAGGCGTCGGTCTCCCATTTGGATACGCTCTGGCGCGAGATGTCCAGTGCGTCGGCCAGGTCGCCCTGCGACCAGTTCTTCTGCGTGCGCAGACGCACGATGTTCTCTCCAAGTGTCATGGATGGGGGTTCTCCTTTGCAGATTTTCTGCACTCAGCTTACCAAAAGGCACGCCAAAAGTCCACCAAGCGGGCTTGAAAACTTAGCAACCAGCGGTTGCACCTCAAAAAGGGGGAGCACTGCATTTGCAGTGCTCCCCCTTTTTGAGTTTACATTTCGTAGTCCACGGCGACACGGTCCACGCGGATGGTCTTGCACAGCTCGCTCGCTGCAACATGACGGGGATCAACCTTGTAGGCAGCCAGGTCCTCCATGGAGTCGAACTCGGAAACGAGCACGGCGTCGTAGTTGTCCTTGCCGATGTTTTTCGCGACCTCGCACTTTTTCAGCTGCGGGATCACGCCGTCAAGCGCCTTGAGACGCGCGAGAAACTCGTCAGCCTGCGTCTCGGTGCCCTCGCGGAACTTCCACATTACGATGTGACGGATCATTGCGGTTACCTCGCTTGCGATTACTTTGCGTTGTAGACCTCGATGGCCTTCTTGAGGATATCCATCGCGCGCTCGATCTTGGAGCACTCAAGGACGTAGGCCATGCGGACTTCGTTCTTGCCCTTGCCGGGGGTCGCGTACATCGGCGCGCCGGGGGCGAACATCACGGTCTCGCCGTTGTCGTTGAACTCCTCGAGCAGCCACTGCTGGAACTTGTCGGCATCGTCCACCGGCAGCGCCGCCATCAGATAGAACGCGCCGCCCGGAACGTCGAACACGACGCCGGGAATCTCGCCGAGCTTGCGGCAGAGCGTGTCGCGGCGCTTCTTGTACTCGTCGCGCACGGCGGCAAAGTACTCGGGGCCGACGGTGTAGAGCGCGGCGGAGGCGACCTGATCAAGCGTCGCGACCGAGAGCCTTGCCTGGCAGTATTTCATCGCGTGGCTCATGAGCTGCTTGTTCTTGGAGATCAGGCAGCCGATGCGCGCGCCGCAGGCGGAGAAACGCTTGGAAACGGTGTCGATGACGATGATGTTGTCGCCGGCCTTGTCGGCAAACTCGCCGAAGGACTGAAGCTTCTGCCCGCCATAGACGAACTCGCGGTAGGCTTCGTCGCCGATGAGGAACAGATCGTGCTTCACGGCGAGATCGACGAGCATTTCCATCTCTTCATGGCTGAGGATCACACCGGTGGGGTTGCCGGGATTCGTGACCATGATCGCGCGCGTGTGCTCGTTGATCAGCGGCTCGATCTTCTCGCGGTCGGCATAGTGATAGCCTTCCTCGGGGCAGGTCGGAATGGGGCGGATGGACGCGCCGCAGGTGCGGGTCATCGTGTTGTAGTTGGGATAGAACGGCTCGGGGATCAGGATCTCGTCGCCGTCGTCGAGGATGCACTGCAGCGCGATCTGCAGCGCCTCGCTGCCGCCGGTGGTGACATAGATCTCGCTCTTGTCAAAGTGCATATCGAGCTTGTCGTAGTAGCCCTGAATGGCGTCGATCAGCTCGGGGATGCCGGGGGAGGGAGCGTAGGCAAGCACCGGCTGCTCAAACTCCTTGATGGCCTTGAAGAAGGCGGGCGGAGTCTGCACGTCGGGCTGGCCGATGTTCAGGTGGTAGATGCTGACGCCGCGTTTTTCCGCCGCCACGGCATAGGGATGGAACTTACGCATCGGGGAAAGGCCGCATTTTTCAACTTTGCTGGAAAACTTCATTGGGTGTTCTCCTCCTCTTGATTTGAATAAAGCGCGTGCTCCAAAATGGAATAAATTTCCTTCCAAGCTGTATTATAACGCCCGCCGGAGCGAAAAACAACTGGGCTATGCGGAGAAAGACGGCACGGCCGCTTGTGGGAATTGCCCAAGTGCGTTCAGATGCCGTTAAGAGAGGACTCGCCGCAGACGCGGATGCCGTTTTTCTTCAGCAGCTCCGCCGTCATGCCGTCGCCGTCTGTCAGGCGGCGGGAAAACGTGCCGTCATAAATCCTGCCGCAGCCGCAGCTCGGACTTTTTTCCTTGAGCACGGCGGCGCAGCAGCCCTGCGCACGACAGATGGCGAGCGATGTCTCCGCGCCGCGGCGGTAGGCATCCGTCACATCACACCCGTCGGACATGACGACCCGTCCGCCGCGCCGCTCGCCGGGCCTGCGCGGCGTGGGCAGTCCGCCGAGCTGTTCGGGGCAGACGGGAATGAGATCGTAATGCGCCGCAAGGGCCTGTACGCGCGCGTCGGCCTTGCTCCGCCCGTCGTAGCGGCAGGGCGTGCCAAGCAGACACGCTGAAACGAGCAGCTTTTTTCCCTCACGCAGCGAGAGGGTATGTCCGTTGAGCACGGCCTGCACAAGCACCTCACCCTCGTAACGCAGCTTGAGCGAAAAAAACGGTGCATCGCTGTCCAGCAGCCGCAGAAAGATCTTGTCGCCCTCCCACGCGGGCAGTGCCAGCAGGTCATCCTTTTTGATCCATGCGAGATCCCCCTCGTCGCAGTCCCTGAGCGAGCCTTCAAAGCCGTCAGCGGTGAAAAGGTGCATATATTCCGGCTCCCAGCGGTCAGACACGAAGGTCACGATGCCGCGATAGCGCCAGGACGTGAGCGTCAGTCCCGTTTCCTCTTTTGCCTCGCGCAGCATACATTCCTCGGGACTTTCGCCGTGTTCGAATTTGCCGCCGATGCCGATCCATTTGTCGTGGTTGCAGTCGTTTTCCTTCTTTGTGCGGTGCAGCATCAGATAGCTGCCGTCCTGCTCAATGTAAATGAGCGTTGTGTTCAGGGCACGGTAGATGTTGTCGTTCATGGCGGACCTCCTGCTCGTTTGCTGCTGTCAGTATACGCGGGAAAAAGAGAAATTGCAAGTTTTGCGAATTTGTGCTTGACAGCGTCCCGATTTCTGATATAATGATTTCTGCTGTCGAGCACTACGATACGCAGCAGTATCGAAGCGGTCATAACGAGCACGACTGGAAATCGTGTGTACGTCAAAAGCGTACCGAGAGTTCGAATCTCTCCTGCTGCGCCATAAGGTGGCAACAATTCGGATATTTTAAGCGCAACGCTTAGAATACCAAAGGGTTGCCACCTTTTTTTATTTCAAATTCCGCACTCAGAAAAAAAGATATTTTCGCGTTATTTTGGTAACCGGGGAGATTCGAACTCCCCCTTTCACAGATTCAAAGGTAAAATCCTGAGAAGCGCCCTTTTTGCGGGCGCAGAATAGAGCGATTTTTCCTCAAAATTTCATACGATCTTTCAGGCGTCTGTTTGTTGGTTTCGTCGAAGCCATCAAATAGGCGCCCTTTTTCATTTCACAACTTAATCTATCAACCGGCCGGAGCATTTTTAGGATGCTCCGGCCTATTTTTTTGCTTACGAGGAGGACTTCACAATGAACGATCAG